>CAMLRX010000030.1 GCA_946482545.1 uncultured Flavihumibacter sp.
TTTCTCGCAACGGCGCTACGACGCAACGTAAAACTTGCTATGCGGGAACTACCTGGCGGCCATGCCTTCAACGTATTTGGTAACGCCTGGTGTGGCGATCGCGTAATTGCCATCCGCATCGGGCAGCACAGGTGGTTTTGCATCCCATGCATACACGGCGGGTTGCAGACTTAATCCGGAAGCCAGCGCTTTATCGGCACTGATTACCTGTCCGCTGTAGGTGGCCATTCTTCCGATGATGGAAGAGAGGGTGCTGTGTGCGGCGTGTTCTGCATCGGAGAACTTGTATTCACCCTTCGCGATAGCGGCGAACAATACATCGTGTTCCGCCTGGTAAGGGTTGTTCTCTTTCTGACGGTCGAACTGGAACAGTGGATTGCCTTTCAGGTCGGTGATAGCGGCTCTTCCGCACATGATCTTGCCTTTGGTACCCACCAGGAGTTCATCCACTTTGCCTGGCGTTTTGGGCCAGTGGCGGCATTGGCTGTTCAGGATGGAACCGTCGGGGTATTCAAATTCCACGTAATGGTGGTCGAAGATTTCTCCGTGGTCCTTTCCTTTTCTTACCTGGCGGCCGCCCATGCCCGTCGCTTTAACGGGGAAAGCGCCTTTGAACCAGTTTACGGCGTCAATATTGTGGATGTGTTGTTCTGCGATATGGTCACCGCAAAGCCATACGAAATAATACCAGTTGCGTACCTGGTATTCCATTTCTGTCTGATTGGGTTTTCGGGCGTTCACCCATACACCATCGCCGTTCCACCAGGCCTGTGCAGAGGTGATGTCACCAATCAGGTCCTTTTTCTTATACAGTTCCAGGTAAGAATTCTGGTAGCGGCGTTGCAGGCCCACTACCACGTTCAGTTTTTTCTGCTTGGCGATGGCGGCTGCGTCCAGTACTTTCTGTACGCCGGCAGGATCGGTGGCCACGGGTTTTTCCATGAACACATGTTTACCCATCCGGACGGCTTCTTCAAAATGAAGGGGGCGGAAGCCCGGCGGTGTGGCAAGGATTACCACATCGGCCAGAGCGATGGCTTTTTTATAGGCATCAAAGCCGGTGAACTTTCTTTCTTCCGGCACATCTACTTTGTGTTTGAGGTTGCCGGGTTTGCCGGTTACATCACTCATGTCTTCTGCCGTGAGACTTCTGTAGCAACCATCCAGCCGGTCGCGGAACGCATCGGCCAGGGCCACAATCTTCACGTTCTCTTTGGTAAGTATCGCCTGCATGGCGGCGCCGGTGCCCCTTCCGCCGCAACCTACCACGGCTACTTTAATGGTATCATCGGCTCCGGAAAAATAGTTTGCTTTAGACAGCAGTGGTGCGGCCAGCACACCGCCTGCCAGTAAGGAGGTGGATCTTACAAAGTCTCTCCTGGTGGAATGGTTGCTCATGGTTGTGTTTTGTATTTTTTCAAAATGGCAATCAACGTGTGATGTATTGATCGAAGAATTCAATAATTGCTTCATGGGAAGGCTGCTTTAAGGGCCGCACCAGCCGGAAACCTGCAAATGGGGCATCCGTCATCCACCAGATGCTTTTAGGTATCTGTGGGTCGCGACGGTTCCAGGTGGCCTCAGATGGTATTCTGGCGGAAGCCGAAGCGTTCTGGGCGGTGCTCAGGTAATGCCCGCCCCGCAAAGGTTTGGGATACCTTGAACTGTGTGGAATCATCGGGTCCGCATTGCTGGTGATGGCGGCTGCATAGTCGGGAACGTACTGGTCAAGCACCCATTCTCCCACGTTGCCAAGCATATCATACAATCCCCATGCATTGGGCTTCTTTTCACCTACTTTGTGGTAAACGCCACCGCTGTTGCCATTGTACCAGGCGTAAGTACCCAGTTGCGCTGTGTCATTTCCAAAGGGATAAGCGGTTTTCGCACCTGCACGACAGGCATACTCCCATTCAGCCTCTGTGGGAAGCCGGTAGAAAATGCCCGTTTTTTCATAGAGCCAGCGGCAATACATCAATGCCCCGGTATGTGAAAGACTGTTTACCGGAAAGCCGCCCTGCTTGCCCATGCCCTGGCTGAAATCAATGTATTGCGGGCTGGGCCTGGTAATCGCGTCCACCTTAATGTTCTGGCTGATGCTCTCATCTTTGTAAAAAACATCGAACGCATCATAAGTTACTTCGTGGGCGCTCATCCAGAATGGAGACAGCGCAACTTCTTTTCCTTTGCCATCAGCAGTTTTCAACTGAACTTTCCCGCCGGGAACAGCTACCATATCGAAACTGAGTGTGGCGCCCGGAACGGGCTGACTGAACTTGTGAAATCCTGTATCAACAGGCGATGCCTGTGCAATAAGTGAAACGGAGCCTGATAGGGCAAACGCTATGATCCTGGTGATGGCTTGCATATTTTTAAAAACTGAACGGGAAGTTACGCCAAGCGAAGGGAATAATAATGGCGAAGGATGGTGCTATTTTAACCATTTATAACCTCCTTTTGTTGCTCCTCAACAGATTTTGAAAGAATAAACAACAGTTTAGAAAATCACTAATAGTCTGATTGCTAGTTTATTATATTATTGGCATTGATTGAGTTTGTTCTTTTATCTGAAAGACATCTTCCCTATCAAATCGGCAATGCGAACGTTTGTGTTAAATTTCTCTCAAAAAAATTAGAAGGCCCAACACCATCAGATAAATACAAAATGTACAAAGTAA
The DNA here is from genome assembly GCA_946482545.1 of uncultured Flavihumibacter sp. The sequence continues at coordinate 2,679 of CAMLRX010000030.1, forward strand.
ATTTCGTTTAGTGTTATATGTTAGTATTAAATACATTTCCGCAAACGGTTGTTTCACGGATAAGTGGCCGGGGAAAAAACGGAGTATGGAATGTTTTTTCACGCCCTTGTAATTTGAGTGCGACTTTCTCTATAAATTGAACCACAATTCCATCTGTTATGCAAAGAAGAAAATTTCTTTCCGGCACCGCGTTGGCTGGTGCATCTCTTTTAACCGGTACGGCAGCCCTGGCAACAGGATCGTCAAAAGAACAATTGGCGGCAAAGCCATTTAACCTGGATTATGCACCGCATGCGGGTATGTTCAGGAACAGCGCCGGAGATGATTTTCTGGAACAGATCAGGTTCATGCACGATCAGGGTTTTCGTTCCATTGAAGACAATGGTATGATGGGCCGCGATACAGCCATGCAAACCCGTATTGGTGAACTGCTGGCCAAACTGAATATGCGAATGGGGGTTTTCGTGGTGGATAAAGGTGGAAACGGTGCAAACACACTGGCCGCAGGAAAAAAGGAATACCTGGACATTTTCCTGAATGGTTGTAAGAGAGCCGTGGAAGTAGCGAAACGTGTAAACGCAAAATGGATGACCGTGGTGCCGGGTGATTTTGAAAGAAACCTGCCTTTAGGCGTGCAAACGGGGCACGTGATAGACGCGTTAAAGAGAGGTGCGGAGATATTTGAGCCACATGGACTGGTCATGGTGCTGGAGCCATTGAGTGATTCCCCCAACCTGTTCCTGCGTACTTCCGAGCAGACGTACGAAATATGCCGTGCCGTAGGCAGCAAATCCTGTAAGATATTATACGATGCATACCATCTTCAGAAAAATGAAGGTAACCTCATTCATAATATCAGCCTCACCTGGAACGAGATCGACTATTTCCAGGTAGGCGACAACCCCGGAAGAAAAGAACCCACTACGGGAGAGATCAATTATAAGAATGTTTTCAAATACATTTACGAGAGGAGTAAAAAGGAGGGAAGGTCTTTTGTAGTAGGTATGGAACACGGCAATTCACTGCCCGGAAAAGAAGGAGAGCAGGCTTTGATAAAGGCATACAGGGAATCAGATGCATTCCTGTAGCGGAGATGGTTATGGTTGGCGCGTTGAGGACAACGGATGGAAGCCCGTCTGCAATCATGTCCGTTGAATCATGCCTGGTGGTTTCGGGCCTTGAATATGCGTGTGCTGAAACTGGTTTTAATGTGGGGGTTATGATCCACGATGGCTTTATGGTATTCGAAGGCAACATTTGCGTACATGGCTTGTTATGAATGCTGAAAAATTGCGACTATGAACAGGTTTGCGTTATTATTGGTGCTGTTCTTCGCGGGAACGGCGACCGCTTTTGCCCAGGATGCCATGGCGTTGGTGTCTAAAGTGAAGGCAAAACTGGATAAGGTGAAGGATTATACGGCTTCCGGGAAACTGAAGACGGATGTAAGCTTTATTAAGATCCCGGAATCTGATGTGCAGGTGTTCTTCAAGAATCCGGATAAGTTTAAAATAAAGAAGAAGGATGGTATCTCGGTGCTCCCCAAGGGAGGTGTGAGTATCAATATCGGATCATTGCTGGTAGGGGAGAACTTTGCCGCAGTGCCGGCGGGTAAAGGAACTGTGGGCGGTGTGCCGGTATCCATCGTGAAGATGTTGCCGCTGGCCGAACAGTCTGATGTAGCACTTTCCACCCTCTATATTGATGAAAAGAACCTGCTGATCAGGAAAGCCGTTACCACGACCAAACAGAACGGCACCTATGAAATGGAGCTCAACTATGGTAAGTATGCTTCCTGGGGCCTGCCTGATAAAGTAACCTTTTCATTCAGCACCAAGGATTTCAAACTGCCGAAAGGCGTTGCCATGGAGTATGAAACAGGGGCACCGAAAAAGAATACCACTGCCACGAATGGTGAGCAGAAAGGAAAAGTGGAGATCACTTACGCAAGCTACACCATCAACAAAGGGGTAAGTGATGCTGTATTCAAGTAAGTACGCGGAATGCGCTGAGAATAAGTACGGGATTTGCTGAAAGCTGGCTATTCTTCCTCCAGCTTTTCATCTTCCGCGTTGGCGAGTACGACTGAAGTAATTCTCCGCAATGGGTTCTTCCTGTTCTCCTTGTATTCGGAACGCTGCCGGATGATGTCCACACAACCAAATATGGCGGCAATAAAGCTGGACGCATCGGCCTTGTTCTTACCCGCAATATCGAAAGCGGTACCGTGGTCGGGAGAAGTGCGTATGGCTTTCAAACCCGCTGTATAGTTCACCCCTTCGCCGATAGCGAGTGATTTGAAGGGGATCAGTCCCTGGTCGTGGTACATGGCCAGTACGCCATCGAAACGTTCGTGCTGACCGCGCGCAAAGAATGCGTCGGCAGGATAAGGCCCAAACACCAGCGCATTGTGCTGCTTCATTTCTTTGATCGCGGGCCTGATGATGGTTTCCTCTTCGTTGCCGATGAGGCCTTCGTCTCCGGCGTGGGGGTTCAGTCCCAGCACCGCGATGCGGGGTTTGTCGATACCAAAATCCCGGATCAGCGAATCGCGCATCAACTGAAGTTTGCTGATGATCGCTTCTTTCGTGATGTGTTTGGCCACTTCGGCAACGGGCAGGTGTTCTGTCACGAGGCCTACCCGGATATTTTCTGCGGTCATGAACATGAGCACATCCTTCGCTTCGAAAGCTTCTTTCAGGAAGGGCGTATGTCCGCTGTGTTTGAAGGTTTCAGACTGCACATTCTTTTTGTGGATCGGTGCGGTCACCAGACCGTCTATCCAGCCCTCTTTCAGCGCCTGGGTAGCCGCAACAAGTGATTTGATGGCATACGTGCCGCCGGTTTCCGTAAGTTGACCGGGGGTAACGTTGATGTCCTCTTCCCAGCAATGGAAAACGTTCACCTGCTTGGGGTTGAAGCGACGGTCCTCTTTACAACTCTGGTAACTGAAGTTCAGATCGGGGAGGGTTTTGCGGTAGAAATTGATGAGCTTGTTGTTGGCGAAGATAACAGGCGTGCAGATGTCGAGCATGCGGCTGTCGGAAAAAGTGCGGATCACCAGTTCCGTTCCAATCCCGTTGATATCGCCAATGCTGATGCCTATTACCGGCTTAAACTGAGGTGCGTTGCTCATGAATCCTGGTTGTTTGAGCGATAAAATTACGATATTAAGCCGTACTACCTGTATTTTTGCGGGAATGTACACACTCAAAAAATCGCTGGGGCAACATTTTCTGAAAGATGAGAACGTATGCCGGAATATTGTGAAGGCGCTGGAACAGCGTCCCTTCAAACGGCTGGTGGAAGTTGGACCCGGTGGTGGGGCGCTCACGAAATATCTGCTGGAGCTGCCTGATATTGACTTTAAGGCTGTGGAACTCGATAAGGAAAAAGTAGATTACCTGACGAAGACCTATCCGACCATAGCCGGGAAGATCATTCACGAAAGTATCCTGGATGTGAAGGCTCCCTTCGAAGAGCCATTCACGGTGATCGGTAACTTCCCCTACAATATCTCTACCCAGATCATGTTCCGGGTACTGGAATGGAAGGACCAGGTGGAAATGGTGATCGGTATGTTCCAGAAAGAAGTGGCACAACGCATCGCGGCGCCGCATGGCAACAAAACTTATGGGATACTCAGTGTGCTGGTGCAGGCTTATTTTGAAGTGGAATACCTTTTCGATGTGCACGAGAACAGCTTTAATCCGCCACCCAAGGTGAAGAGCGGGGTGATCAGGCTGGTGCCGAAAAAAGAGCCGGTCCATGTCGCTTCTCAGAAGATGTTTTTCAACCTTGTGAAAACGGCCTTTAACCAGCGCCGGAAGATGTTGAGGAATGGCGTGAAAGGCCTGTTTGACGCAGAAACACTGGCGGATCCCGTATTCAGCAAAAGGGCGGAGCAACTTTCGATAGAAGAACTGGCCGCCCTTACTTTCAGGATGAGAAAATAAAACAAAACAGCAAGACCAATATGGCTTCCAACGGAAAAGTGATCATCACGGCAAAGGTGCACGAATACCTGCCCGAACGACTAACAAACAGTGGCTACGAAATTGTTTATGCCCCCGCCATCACTTACGAAGAGCTGCTCACGGCTATCGGTGATGCGGTAGGTTTAATCGTGACCACCCGGCTGAAAATAGATAAGGCCATCATCGACCAGGCGCCCCACCTCAAATGGATCGGAAGACTGGGAAGCGGAATGGAACTGATAGATACCGAATACGCCGCATCCAAAGGCATTCAGTGTGAGAGTAGCCCCGAAGGAAATTGTCTTGCTGTGGCGGAACATGTCCTGGGAATGATCCTCAACCTCCTGAACCATATCCAACGCAGTAACCTCCAGGTGCGGGAAAGGCAATGGATCCGCGATGGGAACCGGGGAACCGAACTTACGGGCAAAACCGTGGGCATTTACGGATATGGGAACACAGGAAGTTCCGTGGCCCGGCTGCTCGCCCCATTCAATGTTACGGTGCTGGCTTACGACAAATATAAGTTTGGCTTCGGCCAGGGCTATATCAAAGAGGCCAACCCCGAACAGATCGCCCGTTATGCGGACATCATAACCATGCATGTGCCCCTTACGGAAGATACGCGCCACATGGCAAATGACGCTTTTTTTAACGCATTGGAAAGAAAGCCCCTTTTCCTGAACGCCTGCCGCGGTAAAGTGGCCGATCTGGATGCCGTAATACGTGCCATGGAAAACGGACAGATCTCCGGAGCGGGTATCGACGTGATCGAAAATGAAAAGCTGGATACGCACACCGAGCACCAGAAGGCACAGTTGCATACCCTTTCACACCATCCCAATATTATCGTAACCCCGCATATCGCCGGGTACACTTTTGAGGCATACTATAAAATGGCGAAGATCGTGTTGGATAAGATCGGCATCTAAACCAGTTTTGGCCAGGTAAAAAACATATTTTATATTTGCGACATCATGCAACGCTTTAGGATGAAAGTCCTGAGGCGTTGTATTTTTTTTCTGTCTGCTATAAAAAAACGGAGGTAATTATGACAATAAATTATGTTACCAAAGAAACGCTGGAGCTGATGAAAGCTGAACTGCACCGGATGAAAACGGTGGACAGGCCTGCGGCATCCAGGGCGATTGCTGAAGCGCGTGAAAAAGGTGACCTGCGCGAGAATGCTGAATATGATGCTGCAAAAGAAGCCCAGGGTATTCTGGAAGCTAAAATGGCACAACTGGAGAACGACCTGGCCAACGCAAGGATCGTGGATGCGGATTCTGTGGACACCAGCAAGGTGTCAATCCTTACCAAAGTAACCATCACCAACGTCGCTACCAAGAAAACGGTGAAGTACCAACTGGTAGGCGAAAAGGAGGCCGACCTGAAAGCCGGTAAAATCTCTATCAGTTCTCCCATCGGGAAAGGGTTGATGGGAAAGGTGATCGGTGACGTGGCCGAGGTGCACGCGCCGAACGGTGTGATGAAATTCAAGGTGGAGAACATCGAGATATAAATAGCATTTTCTCCTATACCAAGCCGGCTATGCCGGCTTTTTTTATGTTGGGCCGATCCTATAACTTTATCCCTCAAACAGTTATTCATGGCTTCCATATTCTCAAAGATCATCGCGGGAGAACTCCCTTCTTATAAGATCGCCGAAAACGATAAATTCTTCGCTTTTCTTGATATCAGTCCTCTGGTGGAAGGACATGTGCTCGTGGTACCCAAGTATGAAGAAGATAAACTGCTGGAACTGCCGGATGATTACCTTGCGCAGTTGCTGCTGTTCGCCAAACCCATCGCCAGGGCCATCGAAAAAGCGATTCCCTGCCAGCGTTGCGGCTTATCCGTGATTGGCCTGGAAGTGCCGCACGCGCACCTGCACCTGGTTCCCCTTCAAACTGCGGACGACCTTAATTTCACCCGTCCCAAACTGAAACTGTCCGCCGATCAATTAAAGGCGGCCCAGGAAAAAATTCTTCAGGTACTTGCGTTGTAAATCTTGTTTTGTTATGATCAGAATATTGCTTTTCTCCTTGCTGCTGGCGTCGTGGATGCCCGGTCCGGTTTATATAGAAAAGATATCCGCCTCTATGGTGAGCCGCCAGGTGCAGATGGGCAAATCCGTTACCATTAAAGGAAACATCTATTACCAGCGGAACGGGAACATGGTGACCAGGTTCTCCTATCCTAAAGAGTATATCGTGATCTCCAATAAAGTGGGGGAAGTAAAAATTTATGACCCCGCCAGGAACTCCGTATTGCAATACCAGAACTTCCTTTTCAGCACACAATCTTCCCAATTCTATTTCTTCTTCTCCGGCAAATCAGCGGATATGGGTTTGGGTGACATCGGATTCGTGCAGGAAAAGACTTCGAAGGAAGGCAACCTGGTAGTAACGATCTGGAAACTGAAGAACCCCGATAAGAAAGCTGCCATTCAAAGAGTGAAACTCGTGTACCAGCAACAGCAACCGGTGTATATGCACTACGAAGATGCGGCCGGAAAGATCATCCGGAAGGTGTTTTACTACAACTACATCCGGTTGGAAAACAGTTCTTTTCCCAGTATTACCACCGAGATCGTGTACGGTGAAAAAAACGATTCCACGGTGTCCAAAACCACTTATACCGATTTCAAACTGAACCACCAGGCTTCCAACGAATACATGGATTTCAGAATTCCCGCCAACGCAAAAATTGAAAAATGAGAACGGTGTACTTTTTAATACTGTTATTATGCACAGCGGGGCTTCGTGCGCAGGAACTCACGGCGGCGGATATCCTCCTTGTGAAGCATGCGCACCAGCTGGTTGCACAGAAAGCAAAAGAATACAACCGGGCCGGCAATAATACCAGCGTGTTGGAGGCAAAGAAAAAATCCGCACTGGCGCAGTACAACCCGGTATCCCTTACCCTGAAAGGCGCGATGGCATTGTACCAGCAGGTACTTTCCCCACAGTTGTCCAGGAGTTGTCCGTATGAGATCACCTGCTCTAATTTCAGCAAACACGCGATCCGGGAATTCGGGGTAGTGAAGGGCATCTTCCTTAGTGCCGACCGGGTACTGCGCTGCAACAGGATCGGGCTCCTCGACGTGCATCCGCTTAATATAAACGATCACAACGGAACGATAGCAGATCCGCTGGCGCAATACCGGATCCGATGAAAAAAATGTTGACACGTCTTTTTGCTTTTTTTCTTTTTTGTGTGCCTGCATCCTTGAATGCACAGTCCACTGTTTTCAGCAACGAACTTCGTTTCGCCAGGTATCTGCTCGATAAGGAAATGTATGCCGAAGGCATGAAAGTGTTGATGGCGTTGGATACCACGGCGATTTCACCCGAACAGAAAGACAGTTTCTACTATACAATTGGATGGGCAGCTTACCAGTACAAACAATTGGATACGGCCGCCACGATGTTGCTGAAAGTTTCGCCCCGGTCAGAGGTTTATAGAAAGAGTAATGCCTTTGCCGCTTACAGTATGGCCTTTAACCAGCGTCTTACGGAAGCGGACGATATTTTTGCCGCAATACCTTTTGCGGATTCACTTGAATACGAACTGGTACATTTTGAAAGGGCCGGCATTGCATTGCTTCAGCGGAACTATGCGTTGTACGACAGCCTGAAAACCAGTTTCAGGTTTAACTCTTACGTGCTCCAGCAGGAGGAGAAAAGAATGAATGTTTACAGGACCGAGATGGGGAAATTCAGAAAGAAATCCCCGTTGCTCGCGGGTGTGTATAGCGCCGTGTTGCCCGGAGCCGGCAAATGGTACGCGGGTAAAAAGAAGCAGGGCATTGCGGCGTTCCTGCCCGTCGCCTCATTGGGCGCCATCACTTATGAGGCTTACCAGAAAGGTGGCGTGAAAAGTGCGCGCTTCATTGCTTTCGGCTCCTTATTCAGTTTGTTTTACGTAGGCAATATCTGGGGTAGCGTGCTTTCGGTGAAAGTGCGTCAGAATGAATTCAAAAGAGAATATGAGAATAAAATCCTTTTTGACATGCACATTCCTTTGCGCAACTTTTACAATTAGCGCGCAGGAACATTCCTTGCTGAAGGAAGCGGGACAGAAAGCCGCGGAAGGGGATTATATGTCTGCGGCCATTCTGTATGAAAGGGTTTTGTTCAATGCACCCACTGATGCAGATGCTTACCTTGCTGTAACAGGTAGACTCGGTTGTTTGAAGAAGGAATCCCGGTTCCGCGAAGCGGAGCGGTACATCAAAGCTTCCATGTTCCCCGGTTTTACGGACCAGCAGCGGTTTGAACTCTCCGTGCAGCAGATATTGTGCGCCTACCTTGCCGGGCAATTTGAGAATACCGTATCGCTTACCGAACAACTTCAGGTAAACTTCGCCAATAACGCATTGCCCGAACTGGTTGCCGTGATGAAAGTGATCTCGCTGAATGAACTTGGCCGCTGGGAAGATGCCGCCGCCGCATACAGGGAGTGGGCAGGAACGAAGGATACTTCTTATTTACAAAATGATCCCTATAAAAAACTGCCCCGCTTTAAAAGTGAAAGCAAAGCGGAATGGTTGTCCACCTTCATTCCCGGCGGTGGTCAGATTTATGCGGGCAAGCCGCTGGAGGGTATGGTGAGTATACTGGTGCAGGGGGCGGGAATATGGTTCGGGGTGGTAAGCTTTCTCGACCATTATTATTTATCGGCCTGGGCCGGAGCCGGACTTTTTGGTTCCTTTCACATGGGCGGCGTACGGCGCTCTGCTGTATTGGTGCAGCGGTACAATAAGAAGGCGCTGAAGGAATTCAATGAAAAAGTGAAGACATTAATGCTTGGCGGAAATTTCTGATACCCACATAAAAAAACAGGTTTTAAGAGCGGATGGTCATTACATCCTTTCTTAAAACCTGCGTTGTAATGCTTTTCAGTTATTACATGTTGCCACCGGCCCACATAAAGAACTTAGGATTGCCGATGTATGGGCTGAGATCCTGGTTGTTGATGATGAGAACGATGAAATCCACCAGGGGAACTACACCAAAGATACCGCCGCAGGTAAGGATATACCCGATCCAGGTCATGGTTTTAGTACCCAGGTAAAGACGGTGGATACCGAGTCCTCCGAGGAAGAAGTTCAGGAGAATGGCAGCCACGAAGTTTTTGTCGCCGTTGGCGAACTGAGCGTTGTTCATGGCAACGGCATTGCTGCCCTGTGTCATGTTCATCACTTCGGCAGCAGCGCTGAGGCTGATGTCCTGGCTGTTCTCGAACAAAGTTTCAATCTGCTGGTCATCTACAAAATAAGATGCACCTTCAACTGAGGGTGTTGTGGCCGCAAATGACACGGCTGTAATGAAACAGCCTGCGATCCAGGTTAAAATCTTCTTTTTCATGAAATAGAAATTTCGACTAAGATAGAAAATTAGTACAGACTATCTTTCTTTCAACCTATGATTTTCACATAAATATGTGGTTCATGGCAACTTCACTCTTCCGGGATTTTCCCGGATGAAAGCGTCCCAGCCTCCGGCTTTGCCTTTTTTAACCGCGGCTACGGGTGAACTTGCCTGATAGTGGTGGCAAACGGCTACTGCAAGGGCATCGGTGGCATCGTAATAAGTCGGCACGGTTTCTTTCAAAGAAAGAATGTGTTGCAGCATCTTCCAAACCCGCTCTTTATCGGCGTTCCCGTTTCCGGTTACAGACTGTTTTACTGTTTTTGGAGAATACTCGGTTACATCAAGACCTGCCTGCATGGCCGCGGCGATGGCCACCCCCTGTGCACGCCCAAGCTTCAGCATACTCTGCACGTTCTTTCCGAAGAAAGGCGCTTCAATGGCGAAGCAATCGGGCTTATGCGTACGGATCACTTCGTGTACTTTGGTATGAATGAGGTGCAGCCTGTTGTACATATCCTTGTACGCTGCCAGTTTCAGCACGTCCATTTCTATCAGCCTGATTTCCTGGCCAGTCACGCAAATGATGCCGTATCCCATTACGAGGGTACCCGGATCAATGCCCAGAATTATTTTTGATGCCTTATGCAATGAGGGTGTATTTTTAGCGAAATATCCTGTTCTGAACAAAAGTATCAAAATAATCATCAATTACTGGCTCGGGCCATTGCTGTTCATCTGGTTCGGCTATCATATCTGGCAACAGATCAGTTCGGACGGGGATTGGAAGGATTCCTGGGATCATATACGTGGCACAGCTTTCAGTGCGCACTGGCACGAATGGGTGTTGCTTTGCGTGCTGATGCTGGCGAACTGGAGCATTGAGGCGCTGAAATGGCACAACTCCATCAAGCACCTGCAGCAGATGAGTTACTGGCGCTCGTTCCGTGCCATATTAACCGGTCTTTCCTTTGCGGTAAACACACCCAACAGGATCGGAGAATACCTCGGCAGGGTGTTGTATGTGGAAGAGGGGAACCGTATACGGGCTGTGGCCATCACTATCGTGAACAGTTGGAGCCAACTGATCATCACCCTCGTGATGGGCGTGCTGGCATTGATTTATATGCAGGTGCAACTGGGGAAAGCAACTATTGAGGACGCGGGACTGTCTATCTTCTGGATACGGTCCTTTCAATGGATGCTCATTGTAATAACGGTAGTGCTTGTTTCCCTCTATATGCGCCTGGGCTGGCTGATTCCCCTGCTGGAAAGACTGCCCTTCATCGAGCGGTTCGGAAAATATTTCCATGTGCTGGGTGAATTTTCGCGGCGCGAATTACTGGAAATGCTTTTGCTTTCGTTGCTGCGGTACTTTGTTTTTATCCTGCAGTACCAACTGGTTTTCAGTATATTCGGGGTAGGGCTTACCTGGTGGCAGGGTTTTTGGATGACCGGTGCTGTGTTCCTGATCCTCGCTATCGTTCCAACGATAGCGCTGGCGGAACTCGGATTAAGAGGAGAAGTGAGCTTGCAGTTGATTGGCATGTTAAGTAAAAATAAAATCGGCATCGTGGCCGCAACCGGCAGCGTTTGGTTCATTAACTTGTTGATACCGGCTATTGTGGGAAGCATCATGGTGATCGGAATAAAAATATACAGGAACAAATGATTTGATAAAGCAGGCTGGTATAATCTAATGATGGTTCCGCCGCATTGTCAGCATAAAGAACAAATAAAGATATACAGATGAAAGCTGCAGGTTTACTGACTCTTATATTTTTATCGCTGCACTTAAGGGCAGCCAATGATTTCTGCTCTGTCAGGAATACTTCTTTCAAAGCAGGCGAAAGCATTACGCTGAAAGTATATTATACGCTTGGCGTGTATGTGGCAGCGGGGGAAGCTACTTTTACTTCCTCCCTCGAAAGACTGAACGGAAAGCCCGTTTACCACATCGTGGGAGAAGGCAAAACCTATAACTTCTACGACAATTTCTTCAAAGTAAGGGACCGTTACGAAACCTACATAGATACCGCCAGTTTACAACCCTACAAGTTCATCCGTAATGTAGAAGAGGGTGGGTATAAAAAATATGAGAACGTAAGCTTCAACCGTACCGCCAATACTGCCGTTACCACCAAAGGGGTTTTCAAGGTGCCCGAATGTGTACAGGATGTCGTAAGTTCTATTTACTACGCGCGTAACATAGATTTCTCTAAATATAAGCCCGGAGATAAAATACCTTTCTCCCTGTTCCTGGATGATGAGGTTTATAACATATACATCCGTTACATGGGCAAAGAAACCATCAAAACCAAATACGGGAAATTCCGCGCCATCAAATTTAAGCCCTACCTTATCAAGGGTTCCGTTTTTGAAGGCGGTGAAAAAATGACTGTGTGGGTTTCCGATGATGGCAACAGGATTCCGGTGCGCATAGAAAGCCCTATTTCTGTGGGGAGCATCAAAGTGGACATGTCTTCCTACCGCAACCTCAGGTACCCGCTTTCTTCGTTGATAAGTGTACGCTAGTGTTGAACCTGCAGACCTATGCAGGGCAATAAGGCATCACCGGAGATTATTTAACTAAATGTATGGTTTCTTGAAGGAAAGGAGATGCCGGTAGTATTCCTGGGCAGGCATACTTACCACCTGCAATTCCTTCCCTCACTCAACGCTGATCAGGGCTACATGCTTATGGTTCTATCTAGTACTATTCAACAGTACTCACTCATCAATACCCGGTATTACTTCCCCCTCTTTTTTGTGTAGCCGCACAAAATCCTTCACGAGGTTGTTGTATACCCTGATGCTCTCCACACACTCCGCGAATCCGGGTGTCCGTATAGAATGAATCCTGTTCCTGTACTGTTCATCTGAAGGGATGATGAGTTCCTGCCGCAACGGATCTATCACCACGTTTAATACCTCAAGTGCCATCACGCCCAGTAACGGCTCCACTTCCCCCGGTAAAACCACGGCCTTGCACGGCTCGCTGATGTGCTGAAACCTGATCTCCAGCCCGCTCACCACGTCGCAGGTCACCGCCTTGTCGTTGGCCAGGTAGAAGGTTTTCTTTCCCACCACGGGAAGCTTGAGGTAAGATTGGATGTTTTCGTTGATAATCAGTTCACGCGCACCGGTATCCACCAATGCACGGATCTGGATACTTCTCACTTCTTCCTCCCCGATGATGTGTTTTTTCGATAAGGTCAGGTCCTCCGAATTCACTAATTCGATACTCGCATAAATGTTGCCCATACCTAGTTTTTTGGCTGCATGAAAATAAGGTGTACTCATCCGCTTAAAATTTTGATGATCTTAAAATAGATGGCATTGCCCCGCTGCAGTCGGGACAAAAGAAATGTGTACGCCATTCAGCGCTACTCATTTTCTGCCAACAAAATTATGGATGTGTGGTGGGTGGGGCAATGTGAAAATAACCCATTTTGCGATAGAAAAACACTGATCAGCAATTTCGAAGAGAAAAACTTTCTCCTGCGCGTATGCCCTTCTCCGTTTGTATCAGTGTGCAGCACTCGTTTTGAACATCGTGCTCAAAGAATAAAATATATTCCTTCGCCGCTGCTTCTTCAAGGAATATTTTTTTCTCTTCCAAAGTAAGTAGCGGCCTCGTATCATAAGCCATTACATAAGGAAGGGGAATATGTGCGGTGGAAGGAAGAAGATCGGCCACAAATACAATGGTGCGGCCATTGTATTTTATCTGAGGAAGCATCATCGATTCCGTATGGCCGCTTACAAAACGGAACGAGATATGTTCGGTGAAAATACTTTCTGCCAGCCTGTCTTTTTCTGGCTCAGGCGTAGGTATAAATTTCAGTTGACCACTTTCCTGTATGGGCAGAATATTATCTTTCAGGAACGAGGCCTTTTCTCTGGCGTTAGGCTCCGTCGCCCATTTCCAATGTGCTTCGTTGCTCCAGTAAATGGCGTTCGGGAAAGCGGGCACCAGCTTGTCGTTCTTCCTTACAATGCTTCCTCCGCAATGGTCAAAATGCAGGTGCGTAAGGATCACATCGGTGATATCATCTTTGTGAAAACCGTGTTTTCGCAAAGAGCTTTCCAGAGTATCATTGCCATGGAGATAGTAGTGTCCCATGAACTTTGCATCCTGTTTATCACCTATTCCATTGTCTACCAGTATAAGCCGGTTGCCATCTTCTATCAACATGCACCGCATGGCCCAGGAACACATATTTTGTTCATCTGCCGGATTAAGTTTGTTCCAGATGGATTTTGGCACAACGCCGAACATGGCGCCGCCATCGAGTTTGAAATTTCCTGTAGGAATGGAGTAGAGTTGCATACGGCAATTATTTAGGATGGAGAAACGGATGTTTTTTTCTGAAGCGCACTGTAGAGCCAGATCATGCCTATCCCGAAAAATACAATCAGGCTCAATACGGAATTTTTCATGCTTCCGGTGATGTCTTCTATTAACCCGAAACTAAATATGCCCAATACAATAGCGATCTTCTCCGTGAGGTCATAATAGCTGAAATAAGAGGCTGTATCTTTTGTTTCGGGCATCAGTTTGGAATAGGTGGAACGGCTGAGGGATTGAATGCCGCCCATCACCAGTCCAACAGCGATGGCCAGGGCATAAAAGCTGAATTCTACCGGTTTTTGTAATGGAGCAAGCAGGTCCTCTTCAGTTTTGATTTGTTTTTCAACAAAGGAAAAATCCTGGCTATTTTGTTCAAGATTTTCTTTTTGTTGCTTCAGTACGGCGATCTTTTCGTGCATCGGGGCCAATGGTTCCGCAACATTGGCGGTCTGGAAAGCGGCAATACAAATCAATATCCAGAAGAATACCACGCCCATCAGTACTTTAATGTTCCCGAACTTCGAAGAGAGGCGGCTCATAAGTATGGCACCGGGAATGGCCACCAGTTGAATCAGTACCACCGTGATGATGAGGTTGGTGTCGGGCAGATGGAGCAATTTGCTTCCAAACAGTGTGGCAGCCAGCATTACAGTTTGCACGCCCATGCTGTAAAAAAAGAAACCACGGAGAAATCTTTTGAGTACGGCCAGTTTTTTCACCTCGCCATATACCTTCTTTACCTCATGGAAACCATCGGTGAAAATATTGCCTTTCATCGGTGATTTCACGGTTGTTGATGGCAAACGGTTGAACGAAATTTGTGCGAACAACAGCCACCATATACCTACAAGGAGAAAGGTGATCTGTGTGGCTTTACCGCTTTGTCCTTCCATGAAAAGAATAAGGCAGAACCCGATAATCTGCATGATGACGCTGCCGGTATAGCCATAGGAGAAACCTTTCGCTGAAATACGGTCCCTGTCTTCCGGTGCGGCGATCTCCGGCAGGTAGGCATTGTAGAAAACCAGGCTGCCCGCATAACCCATGGCTGCCAGCATAAAAGCGGAGATGCCTAGCCATAGGTTGGAAGCGTCAAAAAAGTATAAGGCGGAAGAGCCCAGTGCGCCCATGTAACAAAAGAAGCGCATGAAATTCTTTTTGTTGCCGCGCGTATCCGCAATAGAAGTAAGTATGGGGTAAAGCAAAGCCACCACGAGGTATGCTGCTGCCAATGTATAATCGTACAGGGAGGAGTTGGTGAACTGCCGGCCCAGGAACTCCACTTTATCGCTGCCATCCGGACTTTTTGTGACCGCCACAAAGTAAATAGGGAAAAAGGTGGTGGTGATCACAAGGTTGTAAACGGAATTGGCCCAATCGTACATGGCCCAACCGTTGATCACTTTGCGGGAAGCGGTTTGCATATCGAGCGTTTAAGGTGTTGTAAGTTATAACTTACCGGCCATATACAGACCCAGTAATACCACTCCGAGGGCTATGCGGTAAATGCCGAAAAGGCGGAAACCGCGCTTTTGGAGAAAACCGATGAAGAAGCGGATCGCAAGCATGGCTACGATAAACGCGACGATGTTGCCCACAACGAAAGCTGTGATGTTTTCCGTGGAAGCCAGTACCAGTTCGTATCCTTTTACCTCCGTGCCATTCATCTGGAAGTCTTTGAGTACGAGAGAATAACCAGATGCGGCGGCCATGGTAGGTACTGCGAGAAAAAAGGAAAACTCGGCCGCCAGGGAGCGGCTCAGTTGCTGTTGCATGCCACCGATAATGGAGGCTGCACTCCGGCTCACACCCGGGATCATGGCAAGGCATTGCCAGAAACCGATGGTGATGGCCTTCCGGAAAGATATTTCAGGTTCTGTATGTATTTCCGGCTTTTGGAAGAAGCGGTCGATGAACAGCAGCACGAAACCGCCGAGGAACAAAGAGATCGCAACGGTAAGTGGGCTTTCCAGCATTGCATCAATCTTGTCGGAAAACAGGAAGCCGAGGATCAGTGCGGGAAGAACGGCGAACGCGAGTTTCAGGTAAAACTGAATGCTTTTGAAATCGACAAATTTCTTCCAGTACAATACCACTACTGCCATGATAGCACCCAACTGAACGGCTACCTCGAACAGTTTGGTGAACTCATCGGTATGGATGCCCATCAGTGAACTGGTAATCACCATGTGGCCGGTGGAGGAGACCGGGAGAAATTCAGTAAGTCCTTCTACAATGGCCAGGATAATGGCTTCCAGGAGATTCATGTGCGCTTGGGTTGGTTGTAAAAAAACAGCGATCCCTTTAGGAGATCGCTTGTAATATTATGACGCAGCGGATCAGGCCGCCTGCTTTTTAGGTTTTTTGAAGATGGCGTAAATCTCCAGCAGCAGTCCGCCAACGATCAGGATCGGGGCGATGGTGATTCTGCGGGTGCTGTATACTTCGTTTTCAGCAAAGATGTTCGGGTCCTGGCTTTTGCCGCCAGCCATCAGGAGCATACCAATGATGATGATCACGATACCGGCGATCATCCATATATAATTCTCTTTGTGAAAGAGACTGGTGCTTTTGTTTTCGGTCATAACTTATGTTTAATCGTTCGCAATATAATCAATACAAATCATCCAGTTTCATTTTCAGGTATTTGATCACACTTCTGTGGGTGCTGAAGAAAGAGATCGCGATACCCAATAATATGATGATGGCGAAAAGGATCGCAAGCATGTTCATGTCCCGGATGGCCCTGATCTCCGGAATGTATTTTTCGGCCACGAAGATCAGCGCAATGATGCCGGCGATCGCCAGGAGTCCGCTGAGCGCTCCGTTCAGGATGGCGCGCATATCCAGTGGCTTCGCGATAAACCAGCGGGTAGCGCCCACCATCTGCATGGTCTTGATCAGAAAGCGGTTGCTGAACATGGCAAGTTTAATGGTATTATCGATCAGGAAAATCACCACAATACCCAGGATAACAGCAATCACCAACAACACCAGAGAGGCCTGTTGCACATTCTTGTTCACGCTGTCCACCACCGCATCGGGGTATTCTGCGCTGCTCACGGCCAGTTTTTCCTGGAAAGTATTCTTGATCTTCAACAGGGAATCCTTCTGCACATAATTATCGTACAACTTGAATTCTATACTGGCTGGTAATGGGTTGTAATCCAATACTTTACCCCAGTCCGCATTGCCATCCTTCATAAATTTGTCCTTGGCCATCTCTTTGGTCACATATGTGTAAGACTTCACATAAGGCTGTGTTTTTACATAATCCACCAGTTCGGTACTGTCTTTAGCCGTGATGTTCTCGCGCAGGTACACCCTTACTTCCACATTCTCTTTAAAGTACTGGCCCAGCTTGTTGGCGTTGATCACAATCCACCCGAGGATCCCCAGGATGAGCAATACAAGTGATACCCCGAGGATCGACATAAAGTAAGAAGGGGAGGAGCGCTTGGCAGATGCTTTTCCGATTTGAGACATGTAACTGCTTTAATGGTTAGTAAACGTATATTCAAAGGGATACGTGCAAAATAACGTATTTTTGCGCGATTTTCGGTTCGCCATACCCGCCAGGCAGGGCTTACCGTGATTTAACGCCACGATATACCGTGTTATTCTCCAGACAATTTGTTAAAATACCGTTGTTGAACCGGAGAAGAACTACAATCTTTGAACCATCATGGAATACAATTTCAGAAAGATCGAAAAGGAATGGCAGGAGAAATGGAAGGCAGTTGATGCTTACCTTGTCAGCAATGTTTCAGATAAGCCCAAATGCTACGTATTGGATATGTTCCCTTATCCGAGCGGTGCTGGGCTGCATGTGGGGCATCCGCTGGGTTATATCGCCTCGGATATTTACAGCAGGTACAAAAGGCTGAAAGGGTTCAACGTACTGCACCCTATGGGATACGATGCTTTTGGTTTACCAGCAGAGCAATATGCCATTGAACACGGTATCCACCCGGCAGTGGCTACGGCGAAAAATATAGAAAACTTCAGGAAACAACTGGACAATATCGGGTTCAGTTACGACTGGAGCCGTGAAGTGCGCACCTGCGACCCTTCCTACTATAAATGGACGCAGTGGATTTTTCTGCAATTGTTCAACGCGTGGTTCAACAGGGATATTCAGCAGGCCAGACCCATCCATGAACTGGTGGCTGTTTTTGAAAAGAATGGCAATGCCGCATATTCTTGCCCGGGAGATGCGACTGTTGTCTTCTCTGCCAACGACTGGAACGGATACGACGAGGCCCGGAAAATGAACATCCTGATGCACTATCGCCTTGCGTTTTGCGGTTATGGTGAGGTGAACTGGTGCGAAGCCTTAGGGACCGTGCTTGCTAATGATGAAGTGGTGAACGGGGTGAGCGAAAGGGGAGGGCATCCGGTGGTGCGCAAGAAACTCCGGCAATGGTATTTAAGGATTACGGAATACGCCGACCGGCTGTTGGAAGGGCTGGAAAAAGTTGAGTTCTCCGATGCGATGAAGGAGATGCAATCGAACTGGATCGGGAAAAGTTATGGGGCGGAGATTGAGTTTGGGATCAAAGGAGAGGAAGGAAAACTCAAAGTCTACACCACCCGACCCGATACCATCTTCGGCGTGGATTTTATGGTCGTGGCCCCGGAACATGAACTTATTACCGAGATCGCTTCGCCCGAACAACAGGCTGCAGTAGAAGAATATGTGGCCTATGTGAAATCCCGCTCCGAAAGGGAGCGCATGGCCGAGAAAAAGATATCCGGCTGCTTTACCGGCGCTTACGCCATCAACCCGTTTGACGGAAGGGAAATACCCATCTGGATCAGCGAATACGTGCTCGCGGGCTATGGAACCGGTGCCATCATGGCCGTTCCCTGTGGCGATGAGCGCGATTTTAAATTCGCCCAGCATTTTAATATTCCCGTGACCAATATTATTGGGGAGCATTTCAACGGAACAGAAGCCAATCCTACCAAAGATGCGTTCTTAGAAAACAGCGGATTTCTGAATGGCCTGGTCATGCGCGATGCCATGAATGTGGCCATGGACAAATTAGAGGAGATGGGCATCGGCAAAAGAAAAGTGAATTATAAAATGCGCGACGCGGCGTTTAGTCGTCAGCGGTACTGGGGAGAACCCTTCCCCATCAAATGGAAGAACGGCACCGCCTACCAGTTGCCTGAAACGGAACTCCCATTGGAACTTCCACACGTAGATAGCTACAAACCAGGTCCGGAAGGAGAGGGGCCGTTGGCCAATATTCCGGAATGGGTGGAAAAAGAACTGGAAACGAATACCATGCCCGGTTATGCAGGCTCTTCCTGGTATTTCCTCCGCTACATGGACCCCCACAACGAACAGGAATTCTGCTCCCGACAGGCCAGCGATTACTGGAACCAGGTCGATATTTATATCGGAGGTACTGAACATGCGGTGGGCCACCTGCTGTACTCAAGAATGTGGACCAAAGCACTGTATGACCTGGGACATATCGGGTTCGATGAACCGTTTAAAAGGTTGGTGAACCAGGGAATGATTCAGGGAAGCAGCAGGTTTGTGTATAGGGTGAAACTGCTTGAAACATTAACTGAAAAGCCAATAAATGCGGTACAGGTATTTGCTTCTAAGGATGTAGTTGATAAATATTATTTAAATGAGATTAATCTTGAAGACTTCTATCAACTCACTATTCAAAGTGGGCTAAGCAACGCTCCAAGTTTTGAATATTTAGGAGAAAAGAAAGTTTCAAATATCTCAATCAGCATTTCAGCAATTCACGTTAATGTAAATATTGTTGATGGTCAGGAGCTTGACATTGAAGAATTTAAAAAATGGAAAATTGAATATTCTGATGCATTATTTGTCCTAAACGCCGAAGGAAAATATATCTGTGGTTCCGAGGTTGAAAAGATGTCCAAATCCAAATTCAACACCGTTAACCCCGATGACCTCGTAGCCAAATATGGCGCCGATACCTTCCGCATGTACGAAATGTTCCTCGGCCCCGTGGAAGTGTCCAAACCCTGGGATACCAAAGGCATTGAAGGAGTACACCGTTTCCTGAAAAAACTCTGGAGACTCTTCGCCGATGAAAACAAGGGCTTCATCGTTACCAACGATGCGCCTTCAAACGATGAATGGAAGGCGATCTATAAAGCAGTTAAAAAGGTAGAAGACGACACTGAACGTTTCTCCTACAATACCGCCGTTTCCGCCTTTATGATCTGCGTGAACGAACTAAGCGATTTAAAGTGCCACAAAAAAGAGGTGCTGGAAAAACTGTTGATTATCCTTACCCCTTATGCACCGCATATCTGCGAAGAACTCTGGAACCAGGCACTCAAAAATGAAGGAAGCGTATTAGATGCCGCATATCCCACCGTAGAAGAAAAATACCTGGTGGAATCAGCCAAAGAATATCCTGTTTCAATTAACGGGAAAACGCGTACCACCATCAACCTGGCACTTGATATCTCCCAGGAAGAAGTACAGCAGCTTGTGCTCCGGAACGAGATCGTGCAAAAATGGATGGAAGGAAAACCCCTTAAAAAACTGGTGTACGTTCCCGGTAGAATGGTAAACGTAGTGGTATAAAAACCTGGAACTTTCGAACTGAAAAATTGAATGCAGTTCAAAAACGGTGTTCAATAAGCGAGCGGTATTATCACGCACAGGAAGTAAAAAAACAGGCTGTATCTTATGCTGATACAGCCTGTTTCATTTTAAAATAATTCTTTCAACTTATCTGCAAGGCACACAACAAACAACTCACGCTTAATCAACCAGTGCCAATAAAACAGCCACATTGCGCCAGCGAGGCTGCGAGGAACGAAGCAGGAAGCAGCGCGCCTTTGCGAGAAAATACACACACCACTACCGCTCCAAGTACCAACAAGCCATTGCGCCGTAGCGCCGTCGCGAGCAATAAAAACACCTCTCCCTGAAAGAGCCCCAAACTTAATTAAGGCCTTGCGTCCTTGCCACTTTGCGTCCTTGCGTGGAAAATATCCTCCATGTGCCCCCCTCAATCTCTCCTTGCGTCTGCTAGGAACGAAGCTGTCACGTGAAAAAGAATAAACTACTTCTTCGTAATCACCGACTCCGTCGTAGAAGCAATCTTCAACGGCACTTTCTGACCCATCACTTCCATGCTGCCCGTAGCATCCATAGTAGTGTTGCGTTTTTTCACAAGCCCCGTTGCAGGATCAACCACCATAGTGCCTTTCACGGGACCGCTCATCTCCATTTTCATTTCCATGCCCTGTTGTTCGGTCGTGGTTTTGATCACGGTATTGCCGGTGAAGGAAACTGCGGCTTCTCCACCTGAAACGGATTCCAGTTTATAAGTAATATCGCTGGCCAGGGCTTCTGTAGTCACTTTTTCCTGCCAGGTTTCGCCTACTTTCAGTGCTTTTCCACCGAAGGTGGTGATGGCGGCGAAGGGCGCGCCAACGGAATAGGTGTTTTGCATACCATTCATGGCTGCGAGGGCGGCACTTGCACCATCTCCTCCGGGCATCTTGATGTCTTTCACCATGCCGTTTTTGGAAACGCTGATCTCTTGGGTTTTGTTGATGATTTCTTTCAGACCCTGACCCATTGGGCCTTCCAGGTCCGCTTTGTTATCCGAATCTACCTTTTGTTCCTGGCCCATTACAGAAACGTTCATTCTAAAACGTTTGAAGGTATTGGCGAACAGGTAATCCGCTGCATTATCTTTCAGTTCCAGTTCGTTGTTGGCGATGGTTTCTGTTTTTGTTTCCATCTGGTTGCCCATCATTTCCATGCTGGTATTGGCTTTGATGGTGGAAACCTCTTCAAATTTCTGCCCTTTGGACAGGTTGATCTTTCCTGTGATGGATTGCGCCTGAATAAAAGAGAAGCCGCCCAAAACGAGTGCGGAGGCGAGTAAAAACTTTCTTTTCATATCTGATGTTTGTGTTTGAATGGTTAACCGGTATAGAGAAGGTTGGTTTGAAACGGCAAAATAAAGGCCGTGAAGCAAAAACTTTCTTACTTCACGGCCACTTAGCTATTTAATGATTTCAGCGAGTTTCTTCTGTAATTCTTCTCCCCTGATGTTCTTCGCTACGATGATCCCGTTAGGGTCCACCAATAGGTTTTGAGGAATAGAATTGATGCCATACTGCCTGGCTACCGCGTTGTTCCAGAATTGAAGATCGGAAACATGCGTCCAGGTAAGGTTATCGGCATGAATAGCTTCGAGCCACTTGTCTTTTTTACCGGGCTGGTCCAGGGAAATGCCCAGTACGGTGAAGCCTTTGTCTTTAAAGTTCTCGAAAGCCTTTACCACGTTGGGGTTTTCAGCGCGGCAGGGACCACACCAGCTTGCCCAGAAATCGATCAGCACATATTTTCCTTTGAAAGAAGAAAGGCTTACGGGGTTACCAAGTGTATCGTTTTGAGTGAACTCCATTGCAGGACGGCCGACACCTGTTTTCTTGGCAATATCCAGTTTTGCAGCAAGGTCCTTTCCGCTTTTGGTTTCTTTTGTGGCGGTAGGAAGTGCGTTAAAAATAGGCTCTACCTCAGCGGCATCCATGTTGCCTCCTGCGAATTGGTTGATGGCGTATAGCGCCAGTGGGGATTTCGGATTTTTGATCGCGTAATTCTTATACACCTTACTCATTTCATCGCCCAGTTCTCCTGCCTTTTCACGGATTTTTGCTACGCCTGCCTCATCTTTAGCGGCCTGGAGCTTATAAAATTCCTGTTCCAACGCGTTCATCTGGTCGTTGTAGGGCTTCAGTTGTTTGTTGAGCGCCTCATAAGCGGCATGCGCCTTGGAGCCGGTGATTTTTGCATTGGTGAAAGAATCGGTGGAAACCAGTTTGATCTTCCCTTTATCCAGGAAAAGCGTTACCAGGTTTCTTCTGGACATTACCGCGCCTTTGGCACGAAGAGAGGCCTGAACAGGTTCAGTAACAGTGCCCGAAAAGGTGTAAGTGCCATTTTTTACTTCTGCGCTGTCGTTGATGCGCTGGCCGTTGGAAGCATAATTCAGGTAAACCATCTCCGGAACGGCAGCAATGTTCTTAAAACTGCCACTCACTGTAAAATTGGGTTTCTCGGTCTGCGCAAGGGAAAAAAGCGGTGCCGCACAGAGGGCAACAAGTGAAAGTGTTCGCATTGGTTCGTTTTTATAGATTAGACGGGCAAGTTACCGATAAGGTGGCAATGGGTCCTAACCACTTGTCAAATAATGTGCTACAATCAATTATAGTATACCTGCTGATCCGTCATATATATTAATTTGTATCTTCGCCTAATCCTTTGCGCTAAACAAAAGATAAGCTAGTTTGGAAGGAACGTATTGATATTGAACAATTTAAACAAAAGAATTCATGTATTTCGTAATCATAGGGGTCGTTTGTCTTGTAGTAGGGATCATAGCAGGGAAGTTCATTTTCGCTAAAAATACCCGGAAACAGATAGAGGATGCAGAACAACAGGCCAGAAAAATAGTTGGCGACGCGCAGACAAACGCCGAAACGCTGAAGAAAGAAAAGATGCTGGAAGCGAAAGAAAAATTCGTCCAGTTGAAAGCGGAACACGACAGAGAGGTATTGCAGCGCAACCAGAAAATTTCAGAAGGAGAGAACAGGATCAAGCAGAAAGAACAGGCGCTCAACCAGAAAGGCGACCAACTCGATAAGCAAATCAAAGAAAATGAGGCCATTAAAGAGAACCTCAACCGCCAGATCGAACTGGTGAACATCAAACGCACCGAACTGGAGAAACACCAGGAAGAACATATCCGCCGCCTGGAAAAGATTGCGGCCCTTACCGCCGAAGAGGCCAAAGCACAACTGGTAGAAAGTCTGAAAAACGAGGCTCAAACACAGGCCCTGGCGCTTCAGCAGGAAATTATCGACGACGCCAAACAAAAAGCCAATAAAGAGGCCCGTAAAATTATTATCCAAACCATCCAGCGTACTGCTGCGGAACAGGCTATCGAGAACTCCATCACGGTGTTCAACCTGGAAAGTGATGAGATTAAAGGACAGATTATCGGACGGGAAGGAAGAAACATCCGCGCCATCGAAGCAGCTACCGGTGTGGACCTGATCGTGGATGATACCCCCGAAGCCATCATTCTGTCGTCTTTCGACCCGCTGCGTCGTGAAATCGCACGGCTTTCCCTGCAAAGATTGGTTACCGACGGACGTATTCACCCCGCCCGTATCGAGGAAGTGGTGGAAAAAACACGCCGCCAGATCGAAGAGCAGGTAATGGAGATCGGAGAAAGAACTGTAATAGAGCTCGGTATTCACGGGTTGCACAAGGAACTGATCCGCATGGTGGGCAGGATGCGTTTCCGCTCTTCCTACGGACAAAACCTGTTGATGCACAGCCGTGAAACGGCTAACCTCTGCGGTATCATGGCTGCTGAACTTGGCCTGAACCCCAAACTCGCGAAACGCGCCGGATTACTCCACGATATTGGTAAAGTGCCCGATGAGGAAACTGAACTGAGCCATGCGTTGCTGGGTATGAAGCTGGCGGAGAAATATGGTGAGAATCCCGCAGTGGTAAACGCCATCGGCGCCCACCACGATGAAGTGGAGATGGCTTACGTGATCGCCCCTATCGTACAGGCCTGCGACGCCATCAGTGGCGCCCGCCCGGGTGCAAGAAGGGAGATCATGCAGCAATACCTGCAAAGAATCAAAGAACTCGAAAACCTAGCACTGGCTTACCAGGGCGTGGAGAAAGCGTATGCCATCCAGGCCGGTCGTGAACTCCGCGTGATCGTGGAAGCTGATAAAGTAACTGATGGCGACAGCGATAAACTCAGTTTCGAGATCGCCCAGAAAATACAAACAGAAATGACCTACCCTGGTCAGATCAAAGTAACCGTGATCCGCGAAAAAAGAGCGGTGAACGTAGCCAGGTAATCACAAGGAAAAAAAGTTTGGATTAATTACAATTATTCCTACCTTTGCCGTCCGTTAAAAATAAGAATTATGAATTCTGCTGTAGCTTATGTTCATGAGCAGTTGACTCCGAAGAAAGAGTTCCCCAACTTCAAAGCTGGTGATAACATCACTGTTAATTATAAAATCGTAGAAGGTAACAAGGAGCGTATCCAGTCCTTCAAAGGCGATGTAATCAAACGTCAGGGTACCGGCCAAACCGCTACTTTCACTGTACGTAAGATTTCTGATGGTGTAGGTGTTGAAAGGGTGTTCCCGATCTTCTCCCCCAACATCGAGTCTATCCTGCTGCACAAAGTAGGTAAAGTACGCCGTGCTAAACTGTACTTCCAGCGTGGAAGAAGCGGAAAAAGCGCCCGTATCAAAGAAAAAAGAGTGGCTACAGCTTAATCAGCTTTATAAATTTTCTTCAAAAAGCGAAAATCGGTACGGTTTTCGCTTTTTGCTTTCCGGCCCGTTTTGTATCATTACCCTCAAATCCGTACAATATGCAAAAGATCATTGCCCTTTTACTATTGATCACCGTTGTAGCCGCCTCCTGCGCACGCAGTGTTACGCCCCACCAGGCAGCTAATAAGCATTATAAAAATTGCCGGAACGTTCGTTAACGCCCGCGCACTCGTTTGCATTCTTAGCGGTTTGTTAATCCTTTTCAGGGTTACCAACTATTATTTACTTTAGCACCCTTATTTTGAAAACTATTCGGCTTAATTTGCCGTACTTTGTAGACTGTTAAGATTTAAAACGAGAAATCATGTCTTTATTACAAGCAAATCCCGTGATGTTGTTCTCTATGCCTGGTGGAATGGAATGGGTATTGATCATTCTTGCCGTATTGATTCTGTTCGGCGGTAGAAAAATTCCTGAATTCATGCGCGGCCTCGGTAAAGGTATCCGTGAATTCAACGATGCCAAGAGCAATGTGAAGAAAGAGATCGAGGAAGGAATGAATGAGAAGGACAAAGCATCTGCCTAAGCAGTAAGTCCATTTTTTGTTGCCCGCATTTTTGATGACATAAATACGGATGGGTTTTGTTTGAATTCACCTCAGTCCGGGACTACCATCGGCAGTTGAAAGAGGGAACCATCTCCTGCGATGCAGTTGTAGGGTTCTATCTTTCTCAGATCGAAAAATCCCGGCACCTCAATGCTTTTACCGCAGTTTTTAAGGAAGAAGCCCTGCAACGCGCCGTTATGCTGGATGCACAGCGTGCCGAAGGAAAACCTATGGGTAAACTTCATGGTGTGGTAATCGGTATTAAGGATGTGATCTGCTACCTGGGGCATGAAGTCTCGGCAGCCTCAAACATACTCAAAGGATACGAAGCCATCTACAACGCCACCGCTATTGCCCGCTTACTCGAAGAAGGGGCCATTATTATCGGGAACCTCAACTGCGATGAATTCGCAATGGGCTCTACCAACGAGAACTCGGCCTACGGTCCGGTACTGAACGCGTTGGATGAAACCAGGGTTCCGGGTGGTTCTTCAGGCGGTTCCGCGGTGGCCGTGCAATCTGGTGCCTGTATGATTTCCCTGGGAAGTGATACAGGCGGCTCTGTTCGTCAACCCGCAGATTTCTGCGGTATCATCGGCCTGAAACCTGGTTACGGCAGAATATCCCGGTACGGGCTCATTGCTTACGCTTCTTCTTTTGATCAGATAGGCATCTTCGGCACCAATACAGAAGATGTGGCCCTGGCGCTGGAAGTAATGGCCGGCCCCGATGATTTTGATTCCACTGTTTCCTCTCAACCAGTTCCTGCTTACAGCAAGGAACTGGACCAGTCTTCCAAACCGAAATTCGCTTACCTGCCCGCAACCCTCGATCACCCAGGGCTCGATCCGGAGATCAGGACGGCCATCCTCCAACTCGTTGATGACCTCAAAGCGGAAGGAAATACGGTAGAACCTGTTGATTTTGAATACCTTGACTATATTGTTCCCGCCTATTACGTATTGACTACGGCGGAAGCTTCTTCCAACCTCTCCCGGTACGATGGGGTAAGATTTGGACACCGTACACCGGCAGAAGAAGATTTGTTAAACTTTTATAAAAAGAGCCGATCCGAAGGCTTCGGAAAAGAAGTTAAAAAGAGAATTCTCCTCGGCACTTTTGTACTCAGCGCCGGTTATTACGACGCTTATTTTACTAAGGCACAGCAGGTTAGAAGAATACTAGCCGATACCACAAAGGCCATCTTCTCACAGTACGATGCCATCCTTCTCCCCACAGTTCCAACCCCAGCTTTTAAAATTGGCGAGAAAATTGCTGATCCCATCGCGATGTACATCGCCGACATTTACACCGTTTATGCCAACCTGGTAGGTGTGCCGGCGATCTCGGTTCCGCTCTTCAGGCACTCCAACGGGATGCCCTTCGGGTTGCAGATTATGACAAACCAAAATGAAGAGTTATCTTTGCTGCGCATCTCGCACCAACTGATGGAACGTATCAACCAGTAACAATATCCAATTGTGAGAAATCCGGACCCTGGATCAGAAGATTAGAAATTAAGACGATTTCAAGATTGGATGTATTCATTTGACGGTTTTGTGAACCCAAATTATTGTGATGAAAATGAAACGTTTACTGTTGTGCCTCATCCATTTGATGGGTGTAACGCTCTTACACGCCACCGACCTGGAAGGTCAGCAACAAGGCCCGTTGGCCGCGGTAGCTACTACCACCCTCAACGACACCACCGCCGATAAGGAAGATGTTGTTGCAAACGCCACAGCAAAAGCTGGTTCGGCAAAAACAAAAGCAGGTTTTAAAGACCTCTTCGTTTCCCAGGATCTTTCCGATCAAAACTATCTCCAGGCCGAACTCAATCCCCTGGCCATCAGTTTCGTGGAAGACTACATGGAAAAACACTCCAGCGATCTTAACAAAATGAAGGGATGGGGTAAACCTTATTTCGACATGATCGATGAGATTTTCTCCCGGTACGATATCCCACACGAAATGAAGTACCTGGCGGTAATCGAATCCAACCTCCGGGCTTCTACCGTTTCCTGGGCCGGAGCCGTTGGTCCCTGGCAATTCATCCCCTCCACCGCAAGACTGATGGGATTGAAAGTGAATGGCAAAACTGATGAACGGACCAATTATGTGAAAAGCACACACGCCGCCGCCAAATACATCAAAAAGCTGTACAACGAACTAGGCGACTGGCTCCTGGTAGTGGCAGCCTATAACAGCGGCCCCTCCCGCGTAACCAGCGCCATACGTCGCAGCGGCTCCGAAAATTTCTGGAAACTGCAGTACCATCTTCCGCTCGAATCACGCAATCATGTGAAAAAATTCATCGCCACCCATTACATCATGGAAGGAAAAGGCGGTCTCACTACGCTCACGAAAAAAGAAACCGAAGAACTGGAAAAAGCTGGTGAACTGAAAGGTAAACTCGCTTCGAAAGTGGACAATACACGGGTACAACAGGTATCCGGTAAATACAATTCCGCGGTGGTGGCGAAAGTGCTGGAAATGGAACTCACCGCTTTCAATGAACTGAATCCCGGTTTCGATAAATTCATCGCTGAAGGAAAGGCTTACATGATGAACCTGCCGGAAGATAAAATGGATAAGTTCAACGCACACAAATACCAGATACTGAGTGAATCTGTGGAGATGATGATGCAGCGGGTTTCGGTGAAGTAGGAAGTTTCACGCAACGGCGCAAAGGGGCAAAGACGCAAAGTTTTGAGTAGATGGTAAAACCTTTTGCTAAGGACTGTGATTGTTCTTTAATGTGATAACATAACGATAAATTCCGTGAGATAACTTCCCCTTATCGGAATCTTCAGGCGTACGCCAAATAAAGACTTAATAATCGGTGTTCCGTCGCTGTGCCTTTTTACCGCTGACAGAAGATAACTAAACGAGGGAATCTGAAAACAAACAACGCCTTGCGTCCTTGCTCCTTTGCGCCCTTTGCGTGAAAAAACTAACCTCCGCCGCCCAGCGCGCTCAAAATACCTTCCGCCTTTAGCAGGCATTCTTCGTATTCCTCTTCCGCAGTGGCATAGCCGGTTATACCCGATCCCACATGGTACGATAAATAATTATCGGCGGCATTGTACACCAGACTGCGGATCACAACATTAAAATCAAAATCGTTTTCCGGGGTGATATACCCGATAGAGCCCGCGTATACCCCTCTTGCTGTCGCTTCATGTTCATAAGTAAGTTCGAGTACCCTTTTCTTAGGCGCGCCTGTCATGGAGCCCATGGGGAACGTATGGCGGATGGCCTCGGTCCAAGGCGTTTGTTCGGGTAAGATACCAGTTATGGTGGAAATCATTTGGTGTACCTGCGGGAAACTGTATACCCCGCACAACTCTTCCACTTTTACAGAACCTTCTGCTGCCACACGGGAGAGATCGTTCCTTACCAGGTCCACGATCATGATGTTCTCGGCGCGTTCCTTAGCGCTCTCCCGGAGCAGGCGCATGTTGTTGCGGTCGTTTTCGGGATGGGCATGGTCGCGTTCCCAGGTGCCTTTCATGGGTTGGCTTAGTAAGGTATTGCCTGTTTTCTTCAGGTAGCGCTCCGGGCTGGCGCTAATTACATACTGATCCTCATTCCTGTAATATCCTCCAAAAGGAGCGGGAGAAGCTTTTGAAAGCAGTTGGTATGCTTTTAAAGGGTTGAAGGCATTGGGTTTGGTGAAAAATTCCTGGCAGAAATTGATTTCGTAACAATCCCCGCGCAGGATATACGCCTGGAGGTTCTTTACTTTAGCGATGTACTCCGTGCGCGGAATCCGCGGGATAAAGGGGGCAACAGAAACGCCACCATCCACTATAGGAGGGAAAGATATAATGGCGCGAAAGATATTTTCCGGCTGCTCGTGCACACTTCCTATCCGCACCTTATTACCGGGCAGTATTTCCAGCAGGTGTTCAGGCACAAAGAAAAACGCGTTCCCGAAATGCGTATGACTTTCAGAATGCTGGCGAACGCCTTCCGTTTCTTCAGTCAAACCAAATCCCAAATGCCCGAAGGCCCAATCGTGTTGTGCTTCCTTCCAATCAAAAAGTTCAGACAATGTATTTCCGGCACCCGACGGCTTGAAATGGCTAATTGATCCTGCGGCCAGGAGACATTGGCGGGAGCCGGAATAGGAATGACTATCTAAAAAAGCAGAAATGTTGAACCGGGAAGCCCAGTTCAACATTTGCCAATGAAATTCCGCAGGGTGTCCCAGCGGAAATATTTCGTATGTTCTGATCACTTGTATGGGATGTGGACCGCACTAGAAATCATCGTCATCATCATCGAAGCCGGAGTCATTAAAGAGGTCCATTTCTTTAAAATCGTCATCGAGTCCCAGGTCATCATCTTCTTCTTTCCCTTTCTTTGCTCCGCCGGTTCCGGTTTTCTTGGCACCTTTGGATTTAGGAATATCGAACTCTTCAAAATCGGGATCCCAGCTATCATCTTCTTCTGCCTTATTCCAATCATCATCATCTTCATCATCCAGGTCTTCATCCTCCTCATCGTCGTCAGAAGATTTTTTCCCTGCGCCTTTCTTGGGTGCCTTCGTTTCTTCCAGTTCATCCTCTTCCAGTTCGTCGTCGTCATCATCTTCTTCCGCCTGTTTCTTAGGCTTGGTCGATTCTTTTCCTGCTTTTTTGGGGGCAGTTTTCGCTGCTGTTACCTTTTTTCCGATGTCAGATTTCGTTGCCATATTCCGAATGATTTCTGTGTAAAATTTCAATGACTTTTTTAAATCGCCAAATTTTTAAATCAAATTTTTGGACGTTTTTTCCTCCTGTGAAAATCACTGTACAGAAATGATCTGATCGCGTCCAGGTCCGTTTGAAATATACTGTACATCCACGCCCAGATAGCCGTTGATGAAAGATACATATTCTTTCATTTTCTGCGGAAGCACGGAGAAATCTTTTATTTCAGAAACGGGGGTGTTCCATCCCGGGAAGCTTTCCCAATTGGGTTCAATGTTCACGCGTGTCATCTGGAAAGGTACTACTTCACTCTTCTCACCGTTCACATTGTAGGATGTACATACCTGGAGTTCTTCGAAAGTATCGAGCACATCGCTTTTGGTCATGATGATTTGTGTAACACCATTGATCATGCAGGCGAATTTGAGGGCTACGAGGTCGATCCATCCGCAGCGGCGGGGTCTTCCGGTGGTAGCGCCGAATTCGTTGCCGATTTTCCTGAGTTCTTCGCCGGTGGCATCGTGCAGTTCAGTTGGGAAGGGGCCTCCGCCTACGCGTGTGCAATAAGCTTTGGTTACGCCCAGTACTTCCTTGATTTTTTGCGGTGCCACACCCAGTCCGTTACAAACGCCTGCGGAGATGGTGTTGGAGGAAGTAACGAAGGGGAAGGTGCCGAAATCGATGTCCAGCATGCTGCCCTGTGCGCCTTCGGCCAGTACTTTTTTGCCTTTGGAGATGGCATCGTTGATGAAGTATTCTCCGTTCACGATGTTCAGTTCGCGGAGCAGTTCCACTGCTTCGAAGAACTCTTCTTCCCAGGCGGAGATATCTTCCTGGAACCCGTAGCTGTCCAGCATTTTCTGGTGCTTCAGGCGCAGTTTGATGTATTGGGTGGTGAAGTTTTTATCGAGGAGATCACCTACACGGAGACCGTTTCTACCGGTCTTATCCATATAAGCGGGACCAATTCCTTTCAGGGTGGAGCCGATTTTTCCTTCGCCTTTGGAAAGTTCGGAAGCCTTATCCAGCGCGCGGTGCGTGGGAAGGATAAGGTTGGTGCGCTGGCTGATGAAGAGGTTCTTCTTCACATCCACACCCATATTTTTTACGATCTCACATTCTTTGCGGAGGGTAACGGGATCAAGCACCACGCCGTTGCCAATCAGGTTGGTGGTGTGTTCGTGGAACACCCCTGAAGGGATCTGGTGCAATACTACTTTGGAACCATTTACATACAGCGTGTGACCAGCGTTGGGGCCACCCTGGAAGCGCGCGATAATATCGTAACGGGGAGCAAAATAGTCTACTATCTTACCCTTTCCCTCATCGCCCCATTGAAGGCCTAAAATGACGTCTACCATGACGGTGAAAGTTGATTTTAAATTGAGCGGCAAAAATAGGCGAATGAAGCCAATGAGGAAAATATTTCGGAAAGGTTACCGCTTTATAAACACAAAGACCCAGGTGGTGCCCGGCCTATGGATATAGGCTTTGAACTTTCTACGGCTGAAAAACCTGATTTCTTCAAAAAATTCAGTCCTTACATCCTGGGCGTTAAAATCGATAAGTGTAAGGTTAAGTGCGTACACGTCCCTGGTATCGCAGGACCTGTTTCCCCAGTCGTCGTAATAACAATCCTGCCCGATCTGGTTGCTGCGGAGGTCCCAACTGCCGCGGTAATAATCGCCAAACCGGTTGGAATATTCTGCGGTTCCGCCTTCGGTAAAAGTGAAAATACCTTCGGTAAAAGGAAAACTGGGTGTGCGGCCGAAACCGAATCTTCTTACATCTTCCAGTTCCCAGGTACCTTCCAGGCGTTCTTCGGTGCGGTAAAAAATGGATTTGCTGCAGGCGCTGATGGAGAATAGGGTGAAAACACCCAGGGCTAAGTAGAGTTGTCGCATATCAATAAGATTTGTTTCAAGCTACAAAGCCTGTAAGGATAGAAGCGTCAAGGCTTTGTGAATTAGATTTTCTTTAGAGATTTTGGCTGCTTCGCCGTTTCTTTTTGAAGGAGGAAGTTTCGGATCTGCCTGAAGCACCTGTTCTTGTAAACCGTGAAAGCGATAATTTTATTTTCTAATGATAAACTTCCGTTATGAATACTACTGCTTTGCCGCACAGAATGGTCAGTTTCGGTGAAATGCTCTGGGACCTGCTTCCTTCGGGCCCGCAGCCTGGCGGCGCCCCCATGAACATTACATACCATCTTGGCCGGCTGGGAGTTACCTCCGCGCTCATCAGCAGGGTTGGGAACGATGAGCGCGGAGATGAATTACTGAGTGTGTTAAGGAAGAAAGATATTCTCACTGATTTTGTACAACATGACCCAAACGCGCCCACGGGTATTGTGCATGCTGCGCCGGATGAGCACCATGAAATGCACTATGAAATCGTTGCGCCTGCCGCCTGGGATCATATTGTGGCGGATGAACCTACAAAGGAATTGGTGCGCAACGCTGCATATTTCATCTTCGGAAGTTTGTCGGCGAGGCATGCGGACTCAAAAGCAACGTTGTTTTCCCTGCTGGGGCTTGCTCAAAAGAAAGTATTCGATATCAACCTACGCACACCATTTTACAACAGGGAACTTATTGCACAACTGCTCGCAAAGGCGGATATCTTAAAAATGAACAAATCGGAGCTGGAACTGATCATGGAATGGTTCTCCCTACACTATCACCTTCGTGATGGGATGGCTTTTATTCAGGAGCGGTTCAATATTCCAACCATCATTGTAACGCTCGGCGCTGAAGGGGCCATGATGAACAGGGAGGGAAAACATTATCATCACCCCGGATACCGTATACGGGTAGCCGATACTGTGGGAAGCGGAGATTCCTTTTTAGCGGCTTTGCTTGCAAAACTGGACGAGGGCACGCCAGCAGAAGATGCGCTGGCTTTTGCTACCGCATTGGGCGCGTTGGTGGCATCTAAATCAGGAGGATGTCCGGATTATACAATGGATGAGGTAAGGGGTTTGCAATAGCACGTTATAATACCTTCCGCTTACCACACATCAAGTTATTAACATATTTGTTTCTGGCATAATACTTGACACTTTCCCGCGGTTCAAACTGATTATTAGTAACAACATTTTTAATTCAAATTACTTCCAGGACAAAATGAAAAACCGCGGTTTCCGCAGCATCCTTGCTGCCCTGCTCCTCCTTGCCGTATCTGTAACCCAGCCCACACTAGCCCAGGTTCAAACGGCAAAGTTCACCTCCATGACGGCCAATTCGAAAGGTTATTACGAGTACCTTCCCCAGGGATATAATCCGGGCGGAAGTGAAACGTATCCGCTGATCATCTTTATTCACGGAATGGGAGAACTTGGTGACGGAAGTTCAAGCAAACTTCCTAATGTATTAAGGAATGGTCTTCCCAAAGTGATCAGCCAGGGTAAATTCCCAACCTCTTTCACTGTGAATGGTGCGGCACACAAGTTTATTGTCATCTCACCACAGTTCGTTGCCTGGCCCAAGTTCACTGATATTGACGCGATCATTAATTATGCGATCGCCAACTACAAGGTGGACATTAAAAGGGTATATGTTACAGGACTCAGCATGGGCGGTGGTGCTACCTGGGAATACGGCGGCTGCTCCAGCAACCTCACTTATGTGAAGCGGACAGCGGCTATTGTACCGGTTTGTGGTGCTTCTTCTCCCAGCGCTTACCGTGCCAGAACGATCGCCACGTATAATCTTCCCGTATGGGCCTTCCACAACCAGGGTGATCCCACGGTGCTGGTTTCCACCACCAACGATTATATCTCCATGATCAACCAGGCGCCTGCACCCAATCCCGCTGCGAAGAAAACAATCTTCCCGGTGAGTGGGCACGATGCCTGGACAAAAGCTTATGATCCGAATTACAGGGAAGATGGAAAGAATATGTATGAGTGGATGCTGCAGTACAAGCGTGATGGCGCTGTTGCTCCCGGAAATACACCTCCCGTAGCCAATGCCGGTGGCGATAAAACCATCACACTTCCGGTGAATACCGTTGCCCTTTCAGGTAGTGGTACAGATGCCAATGGAAGTATTTCCAAATATGCCTGGACTAAAGTTTCAGGACCCACCTCTTTCTCTTTCAGCAATGCAGCAATAGCTGCGCCGAATGTTACCAATCTTACAGAAGGTGTGTACGTTTTCCGCTTAACAGTTACCGATAACAATGGTGCCACTGCTTCCGATGATGTGAGTGTAGTAGTGAAAGCCGCGGTAACAACGCCACCAACGGATACTACCACCACACCGCCACCCACTGGCAGCGCAAAACAGGTAATGGTGAACATTTACGGCGGAACCAATCCATATAGCAATACACAGTGGAACAACTGGACCATCGCTACAGGAGGTGCTACCAACCAGACTTCAACAGCTTTCAAATACACAGATGGAACCACATCAGCCGTGAAAGCCACAATTAGTCAGACCACTGGCCTGGCCGATAATGGCGCCACTTATCCCGGAGGAATGGCCCCGGCAGGCGTGTTAAGGCATACCACCTTCTCCACTATGGGCAGAAACCTTACCATAACGGGATTGAAAACAGGGGTGAAGTATGATCTTGAATTGTATTCTTCCAGGTCCGGCACAAACGGAAACAGAACAGTGTTTACAATTGGCACGCTGAAAGATACCGTGCTATCTAACAGCAACTATACCAATAAGGTGAGTTTTAAAGGACTTACACCGAATGCGCAGGGGCAGATCGTGGTGAGCATCACCAGGCTGAATACTTACACTTACCTGAACGGATTTGTGTTAACAGAAGGTTCTTCCAGCTCAACGCCGGTTGTAATGGCAAAAATGGCTGGTTCCGCTACTTCTTCGCTTACCGCATATCCTGAAACAAATGTTACCGATCGGGTACAGCTTACCGTGAATACCCCACAGATAGGGCTGATGAAAGTGGATGTGCTGGATGAAGCGGGTACCGTGAAGCAGACATTGAGTATGCCTAAAATGCTGGCGGGAACAACGCAGGTGTACATCTCAACAGCAACGCTTCCAGCCGGAACGTATCAATTGAAAACAACCATCAACAACTGGAGCAGCACCGTAACAATTAAAAAATAATCCTGTCCTTTACAATAAACCATGTCAATTAAAATGAAAAAATATATCGCTGGCATCTGCGCCATAAGCATTCTCGCACTCACCTCCTGCAGCAAAGAAAACACGGAGGTTCCGGAGACCCCAATGGAAGAGACCATTTCCGGTGAAGGTGTAACCGTATCATCCTGGAATACAGTGGGGCAGTGGGATCAAAACGAAGAAGAGCAGGATGGAAATGTTTCCACTCAATTTTCAGCGGCTGAAGTATCCGAGGCTGTTTTACAGGACGGCCTGGTGCTGGTTTATGCACGCTCAGGTAATACCGTACAATTGTTGCCCTTCACCGATAAACAGAACACACAATGGTACTACCAGGCTACACAAGGTGGCATATTCCTGATGGGATTGAATGGGGAAGAAAGCAAGACCGAAACAGACAGGCCCACGTTCAGCTACGTGGTGCTTTCACAGGAGAAAATTCTCCAGTTGGAATCCCTCGGAAAACGTAAGGTTGATCTTATGAATATGTCTTACGGAGCATTGGTAGAATTACTGAAGAAATAAACGGATAACCACTTCGTCTATAGAACCGGCCCACCTCGTGTGGCCGGTTTTTCATTTTCGCTTCATCTTCGGCTTTTAGTTTTGTTTTTGTAATTATTTATTCAATCACCCATTCAATCAGAAATTATGAAAACGAAACTTTTTATCGCCGCCGCAATGCTTATCTCAGGTGCCGTAGCCGCTCAAACCAATACTGCCGTGAAAGCGGACCAGTCCCTGAAGGCTGCCACAAAAACTTCCGTGCACAAAGAGGGCAATGGCGCGAAAATTAACTCAGGTACTTCCGTTAATGCCTCCACCAACGCGAAGGTGAAAACCGATGCGGTGCAACGTACAGAGGCCCGTGTAAACAACGGTAAAAAAACAGCCGTGCACACCGCTGTTGAAACAAAAAACACCGTGCGCACCGAAGCCAGGGCCACCCGGAAAGCAATCAGAAAAAACGCCCGCGTGAACGGTGAAACCAGCGCTTCCGTAAAAACCGGGAAGTCTGTAAAAGCAAATACATCTACCAAAGCAGCTATCAAAGCAACACCGCACGTAAGCGGACGCGCAGCCGGTAGTACAGGATTGAACATTTTTAAATAGGGTTTGTCGCATAGGAAGGAGTACCAGCGATGGTGCTCCTTCTTTTCTTCAATTGAAACAAATCCCCGGCCCTAAAAGCCTAAACAACTCACCATTCAACCGCTCTGCGATGCTGCGAGGAACGAAGCAGGAAGCAGTGCGCGCTTTGGATCCTTGCGTTGCAAAGTGCGCAGCACAAAGCAATCGCGTGAACAAATCCCTTAAATTTGGGCGTGATGAAAGTACCAATGAAACCATGCATATCCAGAATCCTGGCCATTTTGCTCGCATGTGGCGCCCTTAACACAACCGCCAAAGCGGAGACAGGACATGTTGTGCGCATGGATACGGTTCCCCCACCCAAAAAAGTACCGGAAAAAACAACGGAGAAAAAGGTGCTTCCCGATAAGCCTGATGTGATCAAGCAGGTCCCAAAATCCCGCAAGCAGGTGAAACCCCTGCCATTGCCCAAAGTTGTACCGGTAAAACCTAAGGTGATCAAACCCAAAGTAATCAAAGGCGTAACCGGATTACTTCCCTAAAACAACACGTACCATGAAAAAAATCATCATCCTCACCATCTGCTCCCTGGGCCTTTACACGGCTCAGGCGCAGGAAGACTCCACACAGGAGGTGAAGAAAAACACCCTTACATTGGGGGTTACTTACACCAACAACGCCAGCTATTATGGCCAGAAACCGGAGGAGAAAACACCGTATGTGGCCGGAGTGGCATCTTATAAACTTAAATCAGGCATCTATTTTTCTGGGTCCGCTTACCGGCTCCTCAACGATTCCGCCAAATTCGCGTCAGCTTCCAGCCTGGGGATCGGCTACGGATTCGGTATCGGGAAAAAACTTTCCGCAGACATCAACTACAGCCATACTTTTTACCCCGCATATTCTCCTTTCCTCCAGGCTGCCAACAACAATACCGCCAGCGCTTCCCTCAATTACCAGTACTTCCTGAACTCCGGGATAGCCGTTGATTATGCTTTCGGAAAGCAAAACGATGTGTTCACCACCTTCTCCACCAATAAAGATATTGTGCTGGGACACCTGTTCAACAAGAAAGATGGGATTTCCATCACGCCCGGTGTGGAAATAGTCGCCGGCACACAACGGTTCTACGAAACTTATGTGGAAGAGAAACGCGTGCGCGACAGTATCCTCGGACTGCCGATACCGCCCTTACTCGGTGGAGGTGGTGGCACTACAACCACCACTACCACAAAGGTTTCCACTGACTTTAATTTGCTTTCCTACAACTTTAAATTGCCGCTTTCCTACTACCGCAGCAGCTATCTTTTGGAAATTTCCTACCAGCTTTCATTGTTGAGTCAAAACGCGGAGAGTGGCGCGGGAACAACAAATTCCTTTGTGAATCTCAGTTTTTATTACCAGTTTTAACTTCAGCATTCCATACACATGAAAGTTCTGATCGTAGAAGATGAAAGATCCATGGCACTCGAAATGGAGGCGTTCCTTAAAAAGGCCGCTTACCTTTGCGACCTCGCTTTCACGGCCCGCCAGGGATTGAAGCAGATGGAAGAACACCCCTACGATTTTATCCTCCTCGATCTGGGCCTGCCCGATAAGGATGGGCTCGAAGTATTGCAGCAGGCAAAGAAGAACTGTCCGGACGCCTCCTATATTATTCTCACGGCCCGCGGTGACCTGGAAGACCGGATCAAAGGACTGGACCTCGGCGCAGATGATTACCTTCCGAAGCCATTTTCCTTGCTGGAACTGCATTCCAGGATGCAGGCCATTATGAGAAGGAAGTCGGGATGGAAAGATGCCCTTGTTCAGATCGGTGATTTTTCCATTGATACCCAACACCGCCGTGTATTATTCGGAAAAGAAGAGATCGACCTTTCCCGCAAGGAATTCGACCTCCTCAATTATATGGTACTGCACAAGAACCGCCCGCTCACCCGTTTGCAACTCAGCGAACACATCTGGGGCGCTTTCTCCGACGACGATTACGATTCCAATTATATTGATGTGCACATCAAAAACATCCGCAAAAAACTTTCCGCCTTCGCTCCGGTAGAATGGCTGCAAACCATACGGGGCATAGGGTACAAAATAAAATGCGCCGATTGAAACTATTCACCAAACTAACGCTGTTCATCACACTCTCCAAACTCGCTATCGTGGCCCTGTTCGTGTGGTTGCTGCCATTGCTGGTGGATAAGGTGGCTTTCGAATACACCAATACTTACCTGAAAGAACAGAAGAAAAAAGTATTGAAGGAGATTGAACAGAATGGGATAGATTTTTATTTGCAGGGCGATGACAGTTACGGAAGTTACACGTTGTTGAAAGAAGAATACATTTCCCTGGAACCCGCAGGCATCACGTTTCTACCTGATACCATCGAAACCTCGATGCGCGTGGTGGAAAACGATACACTCAATTATCGCGTACTCACGCATGTACTCACGTACAAAAGTAAACGATATATATTGGAAGTGGGCAAGTCCATTGCAGCCATCGGGCAATACAATAGACCTTTACAGAAGATGGCGCTTTACGTGCTGATGGCGCTCATCTTCCTCACCATCGTAGTCGATCTCGTTTATACAAGGGTGTTACTTCGTCCGCTCAATGAGATCATCCGCACCAAATTACGGAACCGGAAATTTCCTTTCAGAGAAGAACTTCCTCCGCTCCGTACCTCCACTTCCGATTTTAAATACCTGGACACTTCCCTTGCGGAACTGATGGAGAAGATCCGGGAAGATTTTGAAAAGGAACGGGAGTTCACTTCCAATGCTTCCCATGAACTCATGACGCCCATCGGGATACTTCAGAATAAAATCGAGAACCTGCTCACAGATGGCAAACTGGACGATGAAACACATGCCAGGATCGAAGGCATGATGCGTACCCTGAACCGTTTGAAAAGAATCGTTCGTTCCCTGTTGCTGATATCGCGCATCGAGAACGATCAGTTTGTAAAAAA
>CAMLRX010000031.1 GCA_946482545.1 uncultured Flavihumibacter sp.
TTCCGGAGAGAACCCGTCCATCAAAGGCATTCGCTTCCAAAGAAACTACGGTAAATCCGCTGCACTGAACGAAGGCTTTAAAGCAGCTTCCGGACAGGTGGTAGTTACTATGGACGCCGATTTGCAGGATAGTCCCGACGAAATCCCCGAACTGCGGCGCATGATCCTGGAAGATGGTTTCGACCTTGTGAGCGGCTGGAAAAAGAAAAGGTTCGATCCCATCACCAAAACCATCCCCACAAAACTGTTCAATGCCGCTACCCGAAAGGTTTCCGGCATAAAACTGAACGACTTCAACTGTGGCCTCAAAGCTTACAAAAAGAAAGTGGTCAAAAGTATTGAAGTATATGGGGAAATGCACCGCTACATTCCGGTAATCGCCAAATGGGCGGGCTTCCGGAAAATCGGGGAAAAGGTAGTGGAGCACCGTGCCCGCAAATACGGCACCACCAAATTCGGCTGGGAAAGGTTCATCAACGGTTTCCTTGACCTTGCTTCCATCATGTTCGTGGGCAGGTTTGGAAAGCGCCCAATGCATTTTTTCGGATCGCTCGGTACCCTGTTCGTGATGATCGGTTTCCTGATGAGTTTGTACCTGATTGTGTGCAAATTCGTGGTAACGGATTTCTCCCTGACCAACCGCCCCGCTTTCTTTCTTGCCATCGCATCCATGATAATAGGTACACAGTTGTTTGTGACGGGCTTCCTCGCGGAACTCATCGCACGCAATTCCCCCGAGCGAAATTCTTACCTCGTGGAAAAGAAACTTAAATTATAGCGCATAAGTAGCCCAGTTATGGCCGGAAACATCCGAACAGTATGCATCATAGGCCCGGCGCACCCACTTCGCGGCGGCATTGCGCATTTTAATGACCGGCTTGCGAAAGCCTTTCTGGATGAAGGTTACGAGGTGAAAATCTATTCTTTCTCTCTACAATATCCTTCTTTTCTCTTCCCGGGAAAAACCCAGTTCACAGATGCTCCTCCGCCAAAAGGATTTGTCATTCATTCTGTCATCAATTCTATTAACCCATTAACCTGGTTAAAAACGGGTAATACAATCAGGAAAGAAAAGCCCGATCTGGTAGTGGTACGCTACTGGTTGCCATTCATGGGCCCCTCACTCGGTACCATACTCCGCAGCATCAGAAAAAACAAGCATTCCAGGATTGTATGCCTCGCCGATAATATTATCCCGCACGAAAAACGTGCTGGCGATGCCTTGTTTACAAGATATTTTGTAAAACCCTGCGACGCATTCGTGACGATGAGTAAACAGGTGTTGAACGACCTTAAACTTTTCGCCGCGAATAAACCCGCCCTGTTGGGAGAACATCCGTTGTATGATGATTTCGGCGAGGCCGTTCCACAGGAAGTAGCCCGCGCCCATATTGGCCTTCCGCAACAGGAACCCCTGCTGCTTTTCTTCGGTTTTATCCGGAAATACAAAGGGCTCGATCTCCTGCTGCATGCCCTGAAAATATTGAAGGAGAAAGGGAAGGTTTGCAAACTGGTGATCGCAGGCGAATTTTATGGCGATGAGCAGGAATACCAGTCGCTGATTGATGAACTGGATATTCGCGACCAACTCATCCTCCGCACCGGATTCATTCCCGACGATGAAGTGCGGTACTACATCTGCGCGGCTGATTTCCTGGTGCAACCCTACCGCCATGCCACCCAAAGCGGCGTAACCCCGCTCGCCTACCATTTCAACAAACCAATGCTGGTGACCAATGTTGGCGGATTGCCTGAACTGGTACCCGATGGCAAAACAGGTATCGTTACGGCCCCGGATGCTGAAGCGATAGCCGCAGGCATAGAACGTTTTTTCACCGTTCCGGCAGACGTTTTTTTACGGGGCATAGTCGAAGAAAAAAAACGTTTTACCTGGGATGTACTGGTGAACACGCTGGTAAGGGCTGCTTCGCTTTGATAGCCTTTTAATATCAACAGCATTTTAACACATAATTTCCTACATTTGCTGCTGCAATAAAACCGGGGCTGACTGGTTTTGACAGCATAGATCTTTGAGAGTGTAAGCATGTCGTGCGTTGGATAATTAGCACGTAAATCTGAATATTCAAACAATAAATGGCAATACACAGTATGCCATGGCTGCCTAATCAGAGATTAAGCATCCATTAGGGCCGCGTTGAGCAGGTTGGTCTGTTACCAAGCTCCGCCGCCGACTAAAAAACAAACACAGATTGCTGCAACCGAAGGCTGTGCCGGTTGCCTAAGACCATCCAGCTAAGGAGGAAATTGGTTCGTCCGGTTCCTGTTTCTTCCCGACAAATAATGCCGGAATAAGCATGTAGAAAGCTTTTGGAGAATGTGTTTGGACCAGGGTTCGAATCCCTGCAGCTCCACTTGACGGGACAAAGTAGAAAATTCTACTTTTGTCCCGTTTTTATTTTTGCGTAACTCTTATTAATCAGGTTGATACACTGAATAAATTCGTTTTTCCTTGCGGTTCGAACTTTGCTTTCGTCATAAACGACTTTTTCAGGGAAAATCGAACCAATATCGGCTCTGATCTCCGTGAGGTTTATATGATTCAGCGCATCCTTTATAGCTACAATTTTAACAATACCTCTATCTATTAAGGTTTGCACTTTACTGCATTTCAACCCCTTGTTCCGGACCTTCTTCCATATCTGCTCCGTATTATATACTCCCTTTGCCAATTGGCCAAACGCCCATATAAGACGGAAGCATTAGGCTGTTTGGGACTGTATACTTATTGCCTGTTTCATCCACCTTGTTTGAATAGCCTGCTGGGGGCAGCCCGATATAACGGTCCTCCTTTTTTGCCACCCGCATGCCATAGCAAATTCTTCTGCGACCCGGCCTCCGGCACTTTCGGCGCGAGTACCGATCCCCGCACCCCATAAAGGTCGATCTGGCACATCGGTTGCGCCCCGATCAGGCCGATAAATACCCGTACTCTAACTCCGGGTCTCGCTCAGCAAACCACTGGAAGGCGAATGGGACAAGATCCAGAACCCCATCCTCCTACCCCGCTGCTTTAACCTCTATTATACGCCCTTCGTGGAAACCAAAGTCCTGCTGGAACCGGGCGAGTATTTCAGTTTCGACCTGCACCCCACGGCCGAATGGCTCCAGTGCCTGTGCTTCAATCACACCCAACTTGACCGCTTCCTCGTGAAAGTAGCGGCGGGCAGACCCGCCACGCTGTACAAGCGCCCGCAGCCCGCGGACGAGACCATGAAACACAAACTCTTCCGGCTCCGCCACATGGACTAGGACGACAAACTGCGCCAGCCCCTGGTCCGCCACCACGGCAGGCCAGAGGATGGGTCCATACCGCGCATAAGCGTCATGTTGATTGGCATTGTAAACGCTATCAGCCGGTCGAAAAGTTAGCGGAAATCACCGCCCTGAATAGCCCGTACGGCCCGCCGGGGCGGGGTTTCAGAAAATATAATCGGTCACCGCGTTCCCTTAATCGCGTAGAATCGGTTAAGCACGGTAAAATCCCTCAATTTTAGGCGCAAGGCCCTGAAAACTGGCAATTGCAAGTATTTCAGGGCGGCACCGGCATTAATTTCCAGCCCTTTTTGAATGGAAGCCGAAACCTGGAACTATGATAAAAGTCCTTGAGATCATGACGGGTCACGCCCCCGTGGACCCCGCCCTACTTCATTTCGTACAAACCCGGCTGGAACCGGTGGAGCTCCCCCGTGACGCTTACCTGCTCAAAGCCGGACAGCCTGCGGGCCACCTCTGGCTGCTGACGGATGGCGTTATATGCCGCTGCCAGGTGAGCGGGGAGCGCGAGCGCGTCACCCGCTTCTATACACCCGAAGACATCGTCTTCGGCGGTACAAGACCGGGCAGGACCGCCCCAGCCCTCGACCACCTCCGTGTGGAAACCCCGCTCACCGCCTGGCGGCTCCCGGAGTCTGATACCCTGGAGGCCCTGCGGCAATTCCCCCGCATGGCGGAACTCATCACAGCGGCCCTGGAAGCCGATGCCCGCTACCTCCGGGACCTCACGGCCCTGCTCCAACTGCCCGGCACCCGGCAGAAAGTCCTCGGGCTGCATGCCTACCAGCCCGAACTCTTCCGCGGCGTCCGCACGGAACAACTGGCGGCCCTGCTGGGTGTGGATCCTACAACCCTATACCGCTGGCGCAAAAGGCTGAAAATCTGATGGCAGGGAAAGCGCACTTCAAATTTTACCGGATATAAAATACACTCTTTATTGACTGAAATCCTCTCAGTTGCCAGTATCTAAAGGGGTCGGCTGCGGTAGTTTCATGGAACGATTCAGCGACCAAACCACCTGTCCATGAAACAAGCTACCAAGCGTTCCCTCGCCTTTGACATCGCCCTCCACCTGCTGGTGCTGCTCTTCCTCTACACCGGCCTTTCCAAACTGCTGGACTATTCCGGCTTCAAAATGGTGAATGCAACGTTTCCCAAAACCACCATTTAGGGCTTAACATCGATTTCCAGCCTCGTATTACAGCAGGAGGATCGCTGGGATAGCCCAAGGTATATAATTATAACGCCCAGAGGATCAGAATACGAAATCGAATACCTCATGACAGAAAATAAAAAACCCTGGAATCTTGCCACTGTGAGCGGAACTGCTACTACCCTCACTGAAGCCAGAAAATACCTGCTGATTGCCATGAGGAATGCGGAGTTTGGGCGGATAATGATGAACTTCGTCAAATATTGAATACAACATTTTATTCACTACCCTATTAACGTGCAAAAGGAATTAATTGACAGGGCATATGCTATTTTTTCAAAGTATGAGGTTAGCCGACCGCTTGATGTCTGTACAGATGAATGTTGCATGAAAGTGGAGGACGAGGGAAGACTTGCAAGTTTACCGGTCAGTGACATTCCCCTAGAGTTGCTCGCTGAATATAATGATAGCGCTAAGCCAGAAAAAACAAGAATTGAAGAGCTGAAACATTTTTTACCGAGATATTTAGCGTTGATTGCTGATTTTAAGTTTCCTTCTCATTCAATGGAATTGTCTTTTTCACGACTTGTGCCTTTCGACAGGAATGAATGGACTGAACTGGAACTGAAATTATTGGATTTTTTTACAGAAACATTT
The DNA here is from genome assembly GCA_946482545.1 of uncultured Flavihumibacter sp. Next base: position 5,105 of record CAMLRX010000031.1, read on the forward strand.
TTTCAACATTGCCTTAACTCCTACCCCCTTCCTTCGTTTAACGAGCACATAGATAGCGTTTTGATTATGTTTTGGAAAGGACAGTTTATGGATATGGATAGATTGCTGAACATCTGGGAGCAGACCGAAGATGTAGCAGCAACACTTCACTATAAGGATTTTGTCCTTAACGGTTTTGAATACCATAACAGAAAAAAGCTTTCAAACACTTTCGCAGACATGGAGCTGAGCAAAAAACTTGTTGCCTGGACTGAAAGCGCAAAAACCAGAAAAATTTTTGAAGTGCGCATAGAAAGCATATTTATGGGGGAATCAATACAGGAAGAACAGACTTTAAACGAACTGAGTTTGCTGTATGAGATTGTTAGATCGTAGAATAATTTTCAAATTATAAGGATGCCGCTCATGGGGATAATAGCCAATTGTCAAAACTTGAAACCAAATGCGTAGATGCCATCTGATAATATTTTTTCTACTAACACTACAGAATGCGTTCAGTCAAAGGGACTTGTCGTTGCCGTGGGTTTCCAATGGACTTTTTAAGCATGCCTGCTACTAAAATATAAATATGGAATTTTCGGGACAGCGGCATCCTATCCCCAAAAACTCATGAACAGCGCGATCAGCATTCCCGACCCCTGTCACGAGAACTGGAACGCCATGCAGCCGGAAGACCAGGGCAGGCATTGCCCGGCCTGCGCCACGACCGTGACGGACTTTACCGCCTGGGCACCGGAAGACATTGTAACTTATCTTCGCATCAATGCCGCCACTAAAACCTGCGGACGTTTCCGGAAAGAACAATTAACTGAACAACCAGCATCGGTCAATCTTTATGATCTCGCTGAAAATATTCATGCCGCAGCAATTTCCTTTACCAAAAAAATTGCGATCCTCATATTGATCGTAGTGGGCATGAGTACCGCTTCATGCAGCAATGAAACGATCGGAAAAGCGATCGTGTCCGATCCCAAACTACCCGAAATCGAAAAATGCGAAACGGACTCCATAATATTTATGGGAGCAGTGCGCGTAGAGGACCAGGAGTAATTCACCCCCTGTTGTATTCCTCCAGCGTATCGATCACCTCCCACCGAATGTCGGGGTTGGTAACGCCATCAACGTTTTCCTTCAACCAATCGGCGTATTCATTCAGGCTATAGCAAAACAATAACCCGCACAGGGATTCTATCAATGACAGCTCAGTAAAATCCGTTAATGTTTTCAGCAACGCGAACAACCGCTCCCGCTCAACCGGAGTCAGTTCCTGTTCATCATAAAATTTACAGTACCGTTCGCCCAACACTTCAAGCCTGTAAACATTCTCCTCCGGCGAAAGACCACTCGCCTCCTCCATCACTTGTGACAGCAAGGCATGAAATCTATCCTTTGAAATAACCTCATCCAACATCGTGAAATCCATCTCTCAAAATATTTTTCCTTCAATATACGGCATGTCAACATAAGGCATAAAATCACACCGATATCTATTTACAATGAATTAATTCGCTATGATGTCGCTGTTTTCGAAATAGTGTATCTTAACGCCATTCAAAAACATATTTGCGTATTCATCCCCCCAAAAAAACATGGAATTCATACAACCATTAATCTTACTCGCGATCGGCATCGGACTCATTGCGATTCCGCTCAGGTTATTCTCTAAACATGAACGAATAAAGAAAACCGGCCTTCTCGCCGAAGGAATTGTTTTCGACCTGATTGAGCGTGCTTCTTCAAGTAACCGCCACCAATATCCGGTAATACGATTTGTTACCGCGAAAAACGAATGGATCACCCCAAAATATGAATTGGAATTTCGTTAAATAGTTTCAGGAAAGGGCAGAATGTGAATATTCTTTACGACCCGTCGAAGCCTGAAGACTTCATCCTGAAATCGGGCATAAATGATATCATTCTTTATACACTTATCATCGTTGAAATACTGCTGACAGGCTTGGTAGCATTTAAGGTTATCCAGTCGGTATAACCAATTTGTACTACTGCCCGCATAAAAAAACACATGTACCCTTCACAGACGCGCACTATCTTCCCCTGCAAAACCCAAGCGAGATGAAATGGTCACAGGCAGAGACGGCGGAGACGATCACCCAAGATATTCCCATAATTAAGCCAACCCCTGTATTTCTTCGGGCCGAATGGCGCAAACTGGCCATGCTGAATTACACCGTGGATCCTGCCCTACTAAAGCCATTCCTCCCAGACGGCACGGAACTCGACACCTGGCAGGGAACACACTTTATCAGCCTAGTGGGTTTTATGTTCAAAAACACCCGACTGAAAGGCTTCCCGATCCCTTTCCACAAAAATTTCGAGGAGGTGAACCTCCGCTTTTATGTCCGCCACAAATCCCATGACGGCTGGAGAAGAGGCGTTGTATTCATCAAGGAAATAGTCCCAAGACCAGCCCTGAGCCTCGTTGCCCATACCATCTATGGAGAGCATTACGAAACCGTGCCGATGCGACATTCCTGGACCACGGACGGACAGAATTTGAAAGTAACGTATGCCTGGAAGAAAAAGGACTGGCACACCCCATCAGTAGTAGCGCAAAACATAGCGCTTCCCATACCAGAGGGCAGCCTGGACGAATTTATTACGGATCATTATTGGGGCTACACCCGTTTATCGGACCACCAAACCTCCCACTACGGTGTGGAACACCCGAAATGGCTCACCTACCCTGTCCGGCAACACCACGTCAATGTGGATTTTGAAGCCATCTATGGGGAGCGATTCAAGTTCCTTACCCATGCCATGCCAGCCTCAACACTCCTCGCCGAAGGTTCAGAAATTCTTGTACGAAGCGGTACACGGTTTTAGTTACTGCGTGTTTACTAACCTATTATAGCACGAATTAAAATTCTTGCTACTTTCGCCCACATAAACCCTCCCGATGCGACAAACCAACGACCTTATCCGACTTATCCTAACAACCCTCCTGATAGCTATTTTAGCGGCCTGTACCACTAACACTCCATCCACGAAAACCGCTACCCGCTACGACAGTTTACTCGCCCTCAAAAAAGATTTCAAGTACCAGGACCTCACCCTTTTCACCACTGACACCTTCAACTTCGACACCAGACCCGGTCACTATACTGAACTCGACAGCGCCGGCTTCCGACTCCTGCTCCGCGAAGAAAACCGTGTATTCTCCGGCGTGGGCTACGACCGCGACTACCTTCACGCCTGGCACAACCGGCCCGACAGCCTGATCGGCCTCACCATCCTCACCCAGGATGAAAGCAGCTACTGCGATCTCGTCTATTATTATACCTTCAATAAAAAGGGAGAAAGAATGGGCAGGTTCCTCCTTGCGGCAAACTGCGGCGATGCGGGCTGGACCTACCACGCCAGTGGCCGGAAAACCAGCCCCAACGACTTTGAAACACTGCACGTCGAATCAGACATCGACCGCGTCGAACCTGACCCCGCTGGTAGCGACGACGACATTGAAAAATACCAGGGAGATTCCATCCGTTACAAAATACACATCCACGCCTCAGGCATAGTCACAGAAACGGAAATATGGAAAAAGCATTTTTCGCAGCAATAATCCTTTCGGATCAACACACAACTTAACTTGATTACCTCAAACCCCGCTCATGAAAAAATCCCTACTCGCGATAGCCCTAATCACCGCCAGCTTACTCCGGGCCCAGGAACTACCCGACAACCTCTTCCAACAGCTCGCTAAACACATCGACCAGCGTAACAACCCTGCGATCCTCGCCACCATGCTCAGCACCACCGACTTCTATACCGCGACAAACACGCTCGTCAAAGGATTCATCGGCGAGTACCCCTTCAGCTTCGACTCTACAAAGATGCGCGAAGACAGCATCCTTTACACCCATTACCTCAACACCCATATCAACGACAGCCTCCTGTCACGCCTCCCGAAAGACACTAAACTCCAGTACATCACCCATACCTACACGATTATACGCACCCCCGAAAGCTTGCTCACCGGCTGCGCCGGCAACCTGATCCTGCAAGCCGGAAACACCCAATACCTGATCCCCGTCCGCAACGCCGTGCTGTACAACGGCGCCTGGAAAATCATCGCCTTCGGAACCATCACCACAAGCAACATCACTGAAAAACAAAAAGCCCCACCATTCAAGATGAGCCCGTTCGACACCACCGAACTGAAAATATCCGATGTCCGGCTCGAAGCAGTTCAAACAAACGAACCTGCCCCACCACCTCCTCCGCCACCACCCATTCCGGCCAAACCCAAAAAATCCCGCAACTAAATCCCTAACCGACCCAAGACCGCCATAATACCTTCCGCCGATCAGCCCCTTACAACAACGCTACCTCGCCTTCTTTTAAAATTGGAAACGCCCGCATACCCTAAAAATAAAAAAATCCGGCCGGAGCCGGATTGCATTTCAACACTTAACCATTAACCTATGATAAACGATATGCTTGCTTTTAGAAGTTGCCGTCGCCGTGACGCTTTCGCGCCACGGTCAGAGGATCGGCAGGTTTGAACGGTTCAGGTTTTTCTACGGATAGGATCAGGTACGGTCAGGATTCAGAGTACATAAACGGTACGGATCATCTGGTTTCTTTGATATCGGATTTGTTGAAACAAAGATCAGCGCTTATCCGAAACAAAAAAAGGATTTAAGACCGGTTAACGCTCAGTTAACCCGCCTCTAAGTGTTTCACTTAGAAATCAATTATTATAAACGAGTAGAAACAGGCAAATCGCTTGAGCGCTCCATCAGATCATTGCCGTCAGAAAGGTCTCACATGGCGGGCTTTCATTTTGAAGCATCCAATCGGGCGCTTGCGCATAGGAAGCACCCGGAACCACCGCCCTCTTCTCTTTTCACCACCGCAAACCAATCCGCCTCCAATTTCAGGTAAGCATAGTTAAAACAAATTGTGTAACACTTACCATCCTTTTTTGGGTAATGGTGCGTGTAGTAATGAAATACGAATCTATTTTCTTTGCTCAGTAACAGTTTATCGTTTTCCGAAAACATACAGATATGATTTACTTTCTTTTTACCGACCGTGCGATGAATGCAAATACCAGCATTGGTATTGTCATAAGGAGCACCCATTTTACAGAAGAGTCCGTTACATACCAAGCCCTGATGAGTACAACATTAAGAATTATCAGCAAAGTGATGACCATACCATTTACCGACACCGTTTGTAACTGTGCCATATTCAAATGCTTTAATGAATAAAATAAAGTAGTGAACTTCCCCGCGATGCGGGAAAAGAAAGACTAATAAGTATGCCTAGCCAGGAATGCGCTGCGAAAGGCTTTTAAACTGGAGAAGTAAAAGAGACTGTTGCAGAAAGGCATGAACTCCTGAAAGGACGAGGGACGTCCTTCCGCGATCCGCGAAAAACCGGATGCATAACGAGAAATGGTTCCTGTATAGAATAATGCCTTATTCATGCCCATGAATATAGGGAAAATATCCTGTAAAAAGTTGCTGATGTTGTTAATTGATGAGACTATGGCTAAATTCAACCTGAATCTATCCATCCTCAAGAACATCACCTGCTGTATAAATTCATCCTGCGATATTTGATCAAAAAGATGGCTAAATACCTTATGCCTGTTCTGTTGGTTTTAATTCAGTTTACTGCTCAAGCCCAGGAAGGCTTTCGGCTTACCGGAACTTTGTCTGATTCCCTCAACGGTAAATTCATTCACTTCTACGGCATTGATTATTCCGGATTAAACACACCTATCCGGGATTCTGTACAAATTACAAACGGCTGCTTTGAATACACCGGATCATTAACAACCCCTGCCCTGCTGACATCAATTTACATCAAGGAAATCCCGATGTTTTTTGACCAGATTTTTCTTGAAAACAAACGCATACACCTCAGCGTAACTCCCGGAAAACCTTACCGTTTTGAAACCACCAACAATCCTGTGACCACGCAATACATAAAATGGCGCGCCGCAACATCGGAGCCGTTTGTGAAAATGTTTCCTTTGATGAACAGCATTGACAGTCTTCGCAATGTACACGCCGATTCATCGCTTATTGCAGCACAGGAAAAAATGCTCAGTAATTTTCAGCATTCGAAGCGGCAGGCAGAAATAGAATTTGTAAAAACCAACCCGGATGCTTACCTGTCACTTTACTGGCTCAGCTATTCGCTTTTCCACAGCATGCAGCAACAGCCTGCACAACTTCAATCTCTATACAATAACCTGTCCGCTACATTAAGAGCAATACCCGAGGGAAAAGAATTAGAAAACAAACTTTCAATACTTAATCAGCTTAAACCCGGTAAACCCGCCCCTTTGTTCACCGACGCTTCTCCCGAAGGAAAAAGCACCAGCCTCGAACAGTTCAGGGGAAAATACGTGTTGTTGGATTTCTGGGCCTCCTGGTGCGGACCATGCCTTGAAAAAATACCGGAAATCAGGCGTATCCATAAAGATTACGGATCTAATCTTGAAATCCTGGGTGTTTCCCTTGACCAGGATAAAGAAAAATGGATAAACGCTATCAATAAGTACCAGTTAAACTGGCACCATGTTTCTGAACTGAAATATTGGAATGGAAACATTTCAAAGGCTTATAATATTTCCGCAATCCCTGCAACCATTCTGATAGGACCGGATGGCCATATACTGGCGATTAATCCTGACCTTGATAAAGATCTTCCCAAATATGTAAAGTAGAATATGAAAAGAATCTTCTGTCTCCTGCTGCTTATAAATATGTTTGCCCATGCGGCTGTAGCGCAGGTTTATACGGCAAAAAAATGGTCTGTTCACTTCCTTACAGGCAATATCCACCTCACCATAACCAATGCATTTATTACTGTTCCCGGTAAACTATACAGCCCTAAAAACATCAGCTACCCTGCTATTTCAGAAAAAATGGAGGTATATGATGAACAGTCTGCCGTAAGCCTGCTATTTACCGACAGTACAGCGGCAAGAACATTCGCGGGCTCTGTTTTCGAAGATTCCGCGTTATCCGGAAAAAAAATATTCAGCCCTGATGCCGTAAGTGTACGGGTGCTGTTCAATGGCGCTGTTTACCAGGACTGGATGCCTGTGCGCCTGCTACCCTCCTTTACAGATCCGGAAACATTCTCCGTGCAAGACACCTCAAAAAAAGGAAAAGGTTTCCGCATAGCAACACCTCCTTTAAAAGATGGACAGCAAATTGAACTGGAGTTTCGCGACAAAAGAACGCAGCCATTTCTCAAAGCCAGGTTAACGAAGCGACCATGGGACACGCAACCATTTCTGATGGCTTATGATACAGATACGACTAAGAGTAAAGACATATTTGGGCTTCGCAAACAATTGAAATATGCCAATGAACTGTATTCAGATTCCTTCTACTTTGGCTGGCCCGGTAGTGGTCTGAAAGGCTCCACAACAATTCCCGTTGGCTCAAAACTCATGCTGTACTTTAGGAAAAGATCAGGTGCAGGCGCATGGCCATTCGAATATAAAATCAATCAGGAGAAAAACTGGCGGAAAAGCAAGGAAATCATAGCTCTTGGTCCAATGGAAGCGGGTTCAGACTACACGTTATCCGTACGGTTCCCCGGAGATGAATCCAGCATCTCACAATATTATTTTCGTGTAAAGCCGGAATGGTACAGCACATGGTGGTTCCGGAGCCTGTTGTTGCTGCTCTTTACCGCAGCCGCCCTCCTTGTATTGTTCCGGCTCAGGTACCTGCGGGCGCAGAGAAAAATCAAACAGTACCAACTTGAAAGCAGGTTACTTTACGCACAATTGAACCCACATTTCCTCTTCAATGCGCTGGGTTCCATACAAGGACTCATCAATAACCGGCAAATTGAAAAGGCCAACCATTACCTTACTGGATTTGCGGGTTTGTTGCGAGGTACCATCCGGATGGGCACAGCAGAAATGATCCCGTTGTCAGGAGAAATAAAAACACTTGATCATTATATTCAACTGGAAAAGCTTCGGCACGAATTTCAGTATACATCAATCATTAACCTGGAGGTTGCTCAGGAAGATATCGCCATCCCGCCGCTGCTGATACAACCGGTCGTGGAAAATGCCATTAAACACGGCATTTCAATTTTGGGAGAAAAAGGCCGCTTATCCATCCAGATACAGCAGGAACAAAAAGACCTCGTCATAAGTATTTCAGATAATGGCAAAGGCTTTGATCCGGCTATCAGTACAACCGGACAAGGATTGGAACTCACCAGGAACAGGATTGAACTCTTTAACCGCGCTCATCCATCCCAAAAAATACAAATTCACATTACATCCGGCGAAACAGGTACAATTGCTATATTCCGTTTTCAAAACAGGATCGGGTATGATTAACGCAGTAATTATTGATGATGAGCCCCTCAACATCACCAACCTGCAAAGGCTGCTGGAACAGTATTGTCCGGATGTACACATCATCAATACTGCTACTGGCGCCGACAAAGGTGTGGAGATTATTATAGAACATGCTCCAGACCTCGTTTTCCTCGATATTCAAATGCCGGGGAAAAACGGATTTGATATGCTGGCCACACTTCCACACAATAATTTCGCCCTGATATTTGTAACGGCCTTCGACCAGTTCGGGATACAGGCCATCAGGTGTTCGGCTATCGACTACCTGTTGAAACCCATTGAGGTGGAACGCTTACAAATAGCGGTAACAAAGGTGAAAACGCGCATGGCCGACAAACATAAAAACCTGCTGCTGGACAACCTCCTGCACACCATACAACACCGCTTCTCTCCCAATGAACATCGGCTCGCACTTCCTTCACTCAAGGAAACACGTTTTGTGTACACCAGGGATATCGTCCGTTGTGAAAGCAACAACAGCTACACCAGTTTTTTCCTTTTGGGTGGAGAAAAGATCACGGTCACCAATCCGATCCATGAATACGAAGCGTTACTGGTACCATATGGTTTTATCCGGACCCACCAGTCGCACCTGGTGAACGGAAAATTCGTTAAAAGCATGACCAGGGGAGCCGATGCGCTTATCCTGTTGGAAGACGGCGCACAAGTGCCGGTTTCCAGACTGAAAAAAGAGTTGGTAAGGAAAATGCTTTCGTGACCATTCATAAAAAATCCCCGACCAGTGCTTTTCAGCAACCGGCCGGGGTTGAACATCACCTCAAATACTTATTGCTTCACAATTGTAATGCGTTCTTCACTGCGCCCCTGCATCACTTTTAAATGATAGATACCCGCAGCCAGGCGTGTTCCCGGAACAGATATTCTGGTCGGCTGAAACGGTACCGGGCGGTAATGCAGGCGCAGATTTATCAGAAAGTTTCCAGGCTGAAGTTAAAGGAGAGGTTGCATTTCCTGAATCGGCCAAAACAGGGTAAGAACTTAGACAAATAAAAACAATACTCAGACTTACAGCGGCGCTAAGGTTCATACTTATTGGATTTAGGGAAGAATCACTATCCGTGATTGGGGGCAAATCTATTGTACGTCTCCCTTATTCGGAATAAGTAAAAACCATTACCATCGTGGTTTTTGACAAATGTCAATTAATAAAAAAAACTTCTTGCTTTCAATTATTACTGAAATGCTTTTAATCGAATAAGCATTTACGTTAGCTTTAAAACTTACTGTTTCGCAAACGTCTTTCCTACTTCCTCCAGCATCTTTCTCAACACTGGCAGCGATGCTTTACCCATGCCGTGCAGGTCCAGCACTTCCCGTTCAGTGCGGGCTGCGAGTTGTTTTATATTCGTGATACCGGCGTTTTCCAGCGCTCTTCTTGCAGGTGCGGCCAATCCTGCCCCGAAACCTTCAGACGGCTTTTTCATTTTTTCGCATTCCGGACAAACAGGACAATCGCTGCTTTTGTAGTATTGGTGCCCGTTTTTGCAAACACGCAATGATTTCTTTTTAAATTTATCTTCATTCTCCATTACCCGGAAACGGACCATTTCAGTAATCAGTTGAGCAGGCAGTGGTTTATCCAGGGGAAACTGAACGGCGCCTTTCGAAGTAGTATACGTTTTCAGCTTGCTTACAAACTTTGTAATAGCCGAAGGCGAAGGGTAAAATCCCAGGTGATTTTTAGCCAGTGCGAAATGCACCAGGTTACCGTGCAAGTAAAAAGTAGGCATGGCATAACTGATGATTTCGGTGGCAGCAGGTGCCGCTTTGGCGATGATGGAACGCATCCGCTCCAGAATTGTCTGATCTTTTGACGGAGCCTTGTTAATATAGTCATCTATTGATTCAAAAACTTTCATATCGCATTTTTATATCGGTAAGTTAAGATAAACTCCTTCTTTACAAGAGGGGCTTTTCCGAAATTCAACGGGGTATTTGCGACAACTTTACAATTCGCTTGATTTTTATAAGAGCCATATCTTATCCGGCCTAAAAACATACCTTTAAAATCCCATTCAATGCCACACTATGCCGGATACCACCAACCAAATTATAACAGGACTATCCAGCCAGGCTGTAGAGAAAATCAGGACGCAGCATGGTTCTAATAAAATCGTACACAAAAAAAGACCGGCCTTCCTCTCCCTGTTGCTTGAGCTTGCAAGTGAACCGATGATCCTGTTGCTCCTCGCCGCCGCATCTCTTTATTTTATCAGTGGTATGCGGCAGGAAGCTTTCTTTATGGCGGGTTCCATCCTGTTTGTGGCGGGCATTTCCATTTACCAGAACAGGCGCAGTGGTAACGCGCTTAAAAAACTGAATGCACTTACCGCCCCGAACAGCACCGTAATAAGAGATGGAAAAGAAATCAGTATCCACACCGATGAAATTGTGCTGGGCGATATGGTTGTGGTATCGGAAGGAGAACTGATTCCGGCGGATGGGCGTATTATACAATCCAATGATTTTTCGGTGAACGAATCCATGCTTACCGGAGAAGCCATGGTGGTATCGAAATCTTCAGGCCCAGCACAAAACGAGGTGTACCGCGGCACTATTGCCACAGGAGGAAGGGCGGTATTTGAAGCCACGGCCATCGGGAACGCCACACGTATGGGAGCCATCGGCAAACAGTTGCAGGAAATGCAGCAGGTGAAATCACCCCTTGAAATACAGATCGCGCATTTCGTGAAAGGTATGGTGATCGCAGGGGCAGCTGTTTTCCTGCTGGTATGGGCCATTCACTTTTTTCAAACGCGCGACTTATTGGATAGTCTGCTGCAGGCGCTCACCCTGGCAATGAGTATTTTACCGGAGGAAATTCCCGTTGCTTTTGCCAGTTTTATGGCGCTGGGCGCGTGGCGGCTGATGAAACTGGGGGTGATCGTAAAAGAAACCAAAACAGTGGAAACACTTGGTGGGGCAACGGTGATTTGTGTAGACAAAACCGGTACCATTACAGAAAACAGGATGGAACTGGCCAGCGTTTTTACGGTGAATAATTTTGAATCCGATCCGCTTTCCGCAGACGGGAAAGCGCTTATTGAAACGGCCATGTGGGCCAGCGAACCCGTCCCGTTCGATCCCATGGAAATAGCGCTCCATCATGCTTTTGGCGACAATGAAGTGAAGAAACGATTCAGCATGGTGCACGAATACCCGCTCTCCGGCAAGCCTCCCATGATGACGCATGTTTTTGAAGACATGGATGGAAACCGGGTCATCGCCGCAAAAGGCGCTGTAGAGGCTTTACTGGCCATCACTGTGTTAGATGAGGAAAAGCGGATAGCAATATCCGAAAAGGCTAAAGCATTCTCCGCGGAAGGATTACGGGTTCTCGCTGTCGCGAAATCCGATTGGAAAGGCAGCACTTTCCCGGAACAACAACAGGAACTTCCTTTTGAACTGCTCGGACTGGTTGCTTTCTACGATCCGCCCAAAGCCAATATCGCCGAGGTACTGGAAGGTTTTTACAACGCTGGCATCGAAGTGAAAATAATTACGGGCGACAATGCGCTTACCACCACCGCCATCGCCAACCAGATCGGACTACGCATCAAAGGCGCTACCGTGAACGGCGACGAACTGATGCAATGGAGCGATGCGCAACTGGACAAAGAAGTAACCAACCGCCAGCTCTTCACCCGCATGTTTCCGGAAGCCAAACTCAGGATCATCAACGCGCTGAAGCGCAACCAGGAAGTAGTGGCCATGACCGGCGATGGTGTAAATGACGGCCCCGCACTTAAAGCGGCACATATCGGCATCGCCATGGGCAAAAAAGGAACGGAAGTAGCCAAAGAAGCCGCATCGCTGGTACTGGCGAACGACAACCTCGGCAATATGCTGGATGCCGTAGGCACAGGCAGAAGAATTTACATGAACCTTAAAAAGGCCATCCGTTATATCATTTCCATCCATATCCCCATCATTCTTACGGTATTCATTCCCCTGTCGCTCGGTTGGCTGTACCCTAATATTTTCAACCCCGTACATGTTATTTTTTTCGAACTGATTATGGGACCCACCTGTTCCATCGTATATGAAAATGAACCCGCTGAACCCAACGCCATGCAGCGCCCGCCACATAAAATCAGTGCATCTTTCTTTAATATAAAAGAACTGTCCACAAGTATTGTTCAGGGCCTGATGATCACGTTGGGCATCCTGCTGGTATACCAGTTCGGTGTTCACTCCGGTGCGGGAGAAGGCGTTATCAGGGCAATGGTGTTCACAACGCTGATTGCCGCAAATGTAATGCTGACGCTGGCGAACAGGTCTTTCTACAATTCGGTTTTCACTACGCTCCGGTATAAGAACAACCTTATTTTACCGGTTATTTCCGCAGCGGTATTGTTGTGGGGGATGGTGATGTTCATCCCCGCTTTCGCCGTTTTTTTCAAATTCGTCCAACCTTCCGGCGGGCAACTCTGGTTGAGTGTTGGAACAGGTATAATTTCCGTGCTGTGGTATGAGCTGGTGAAAATATTTAAACGAAAACATCAACCGGTTCAAAAGACAGTTTCCTTTTGAACCGGTTGATAACGACCTAAGGGCAGGAAGGGTAACATACGTCCGGCGCGTCAAAAGCACCCGGTATACTGATAATTGTGGAAACATCAAGCGGACGTTCAATGCAGATACAGATGATGCGGTCCACCATTTGTAGCATATCCACAATTTCATAGACTTTTCCCGTAAGCCCGCTGTACCAGTACGCATGAAGCGTTGGAATGTAGTTGATGGATTCTATAAGCCCGTAACTGGTGGTATTGAACGGCAGCGGCTGATTGGTAACTGATACAAAAAGGTCTACTTTCATAATGAATAAGATAAGGTTAATAAATAAGACCGGATTCAGGGCCAGTCTTTTCTGACCATTAAATATATTCATTTGCGCAGGAATCAGCAGCATCTTTTTAGAAGAAACTTGTCATGGAATGATTATTTACAGAAACGGGTAAATGTATTCTTCCGAAACCAGAAAGCCGCTAATTAACCCCCTACCTCCGCTAAATACTCCCACATTTATCCCCACGGCACGGCTTACCTTTGACCTGCTGCCATCATCTCCGGATGTATTGCCCGTAGCATGATGGTGCCTGATAAAACGCTCCCGTCATGAACGATTTCATCGCAGCACGCTCTCAGATGGCCCTGTCGCTGGGCTTCCATATTATATTTTCCTGTATCGGTATGGTGATGCCCTTTTTTATGGCAGTATCCCACCTGTATTACCTGAGAACTGGAAAGCCGGTGTATAAGAACCTGACCAAAGCCTGGAGCAAGGGCGTGGCCATCTTCTTCGCGACGGGCGCCGTTTCCGGAACGGTGCTCTCCTTTGAACTGGGCTTGTTGTGGCCGGAATTCATGAAACATGCCGGACCCATTTTCGGGATGCCCTTTTCACTGGAAGGAACGGCGTTCTTCATTGAAGCCATTGCACTCGGTTTTTTCCTGTATGGCTGGAACCGTTTCAACAAATGGTTCCATTGGGCAACGGGAGTATTGGTGGGCGTGAGCGGACTGGTCTCGGGCATCCTGGTGGTGGCCGCGAACGCATGGATGAACAGTCCGGCAGGATTCGATTTTGTGAACGGGCAATACCTCAATATTGACCCTATTGCCGCGATGTTCAACGATGCCTGGTTTTCGCAGGCCCTGCACATGTCGCTGGCTGCTTTTGCGGCAACCGGATTTGCGGTGGCGGGGATTCACGCGTTAATGATCCTCCGGAAGCGCAACGTGGAATTTCACAGCAAAGCCTTCCGCATCGCAGCCATCTTCGGAACGGTAGCGGCCATCCTGCAACCTTTGAGCGGAGATATTTCAGCGAAAGATGTGGCCAAAAGACAACCCATCAAACTCGCAGCCATGGAAGCCCATTTTCATACGGAAAAGAAAGCGGCCTTTGTGATCGGTGGCATCCCGGATGAAAAAAATAAAAAGGTAAACCACGCCGTTAAAATTCCAGGTGTACTGAGTTTCCTGGCACACGGCGATTTTAATGCTGAAGTGAAAGGACTGGATGCTTTCCCGGAAAATGAGCATCCGCCCGTAGCCATTACCCATTATGCGTTCCAGGTGATGATTGGACTGGGAATGCTGATGATGGGTCTTGCGCTGTTGTACTTCTTCGCGTTGTGGAAAAAGAAAAACTGGCTGTTCAGCCGGTGGCTGCTGCGGCTCTTCGTAATCGCAACACCCATGGGCTTTATCGCCGTAGAAGCTGGCTGGACGGTGACCGAAGTAGGGCGACAACCCTGGATCATTTATGGTATTATGCGCACATCCGAAGCCGTTACCCCCATGCCGGGTATCGTTTATTCCTTCTACATATTCACCGCCATGTACCTTTCCCTCTCCCTGATCGTGATCTATATGTTGTACAGGCAGATCAGGATGGTGGGCACGTTGTACGATGTGCCTGAAAAAGATACCGAAACTCAAAACGAACCCGCATGATTTACGTAGTCATCACTTTTCTGTGGGCATCGATATTGTTGTACCTCCTGATGGGCGGCGCCGATTTTGGCGCGGGCATACTTGAACTGTTCACCTCCCGGAAGAACCGCAGGAAAACCAGGAAAACACTTTACCAGGCTATCGGCCCCATCTGGGAAGCGAACCACATGTGGCTCATCATCGCGATCGTGATCCTTTTCGTGGGCTTCCCGGGTATCTATGCTACCATGTCGGTATACCTCCACATACCCCTAACGGTGATGCTTATCGGCATTATCGCGCGGGGAACAGCGTTCACCTTCCGCCATTACGACGCGGTGGTAGATGAAATGCAGTATGTGTACAACAAGATATTCGTGTATTCCAGCTTCATTACACCCCTGTTTCTCGGCATCATCGCCGCCAGTGCGGTATCCGGACAAATAAATACCAACGCAACCTCGTTCGCAGACGCGTATATTTTCAGTTGGCTGAACCTGTTTTCGGTAGCTGTTGGCTTTTTCACGACCTCCATCTGCGCCTACCTGGCCGCCATTTACCTGATCGGGGAAACCAAACTGGTGCCGGAGGAAAGGCAAAGGTTCATTGTAAAAGCGCGCAGCGCCAACATCGCTGCATTGGTAAGTGGCGTACTCGTTTTTATCGCCGCTGAAATCGAAGAAGTTCCGGTGAAAGACTGGGTATTCGGCAACCTTCCGGGCATCCTCGCCATCGCATTGGCTACCGCTTCACTGATCCTGATGTGGTACCTCATCAACAAAGGAAGAAGTGTCGTGATCCGTGTATTGGCGGGCTTTCAGGTGGCTATGATCCTCTTCGCCACCACCAATATTCATTACCCGAATATCGTGGTACTCGACAATGGATATCTATCCCTGATCGAACACCAGGGACACGATAAAACAATTCAGGCGCTGGGATGGGCATTGTTACTGGGCAGCATCTTCATTCTTCCCGCCCTGTTCTACCTGATCTATTCTTTCAAAAGAAAGAAAGCATAAACCAGGGTTTTCATAGATTTGAAGCTATTTTTAAAGGAAGAAAAACGGTATGATGTTCAGCGCAATCAACAGTAGTGTTTCAAAATATGTTTCTTTTACAGAAGAGGAGATCAATACTTTCGATGAAGCGCTTCAGTTGAAGACCGTTCCAAAAAAAACTTTTCTCCTCCAGGAAGGAGAAATCTGCCGGTTCGAGGCTTTCATCAACAAGGGATGTATCCGCACTTATTACCTGGATGAAAAAGGCGCGGAAGTAACCCTTCAGTTCGCGGTAGAACACTGGTGGGTAAGCGATATCGCCAGTTTTCATGAACAAAAACCTTCGCGCATGTTCATTGAAACGCTGGAAGACTGTGAACTGCTGATGCTGAACCCTGAATCGAAAGAAGTCTTATTGCGGAAAGCACCCTGTTTCGAAAGGATGTTCAGGCTGCTCGTGCAACGCAATTTATCCCGGTTGCAGGAACGTATTTTCCATACCATTTCCATGAACGCCACCGAAAAATACCTTGATTTTCTGGCGCATTATCCCGAAATCCCCAACCGCGTTCCCCAGCATTATATCGCTTCCTACCTGGGCTTCTCCCCGGAGTTCCTGAGTAAGGTGCGCACAAAACTCTCGAAGAAATGATTTCTTGAACTAGTTCAATGGACAGGTGTTGTGTAAGGGTGAAATTTGCTGTATAAATTGAAAATTATGACAACCACTAACACAACAACAAACGCCATCGTTCATAAAGCCAATACCCGCGGACATGCCAACCACGGCTGGCTGGAGAGCTACCACACTTTCAGTTTCGCCGGTTATTACAACCCTGAACGCGTGCATTTCGGTGTGTTGCGGGTTTTGAATGACGACCGCGTGGATGCTGCCATGGGCTTTGGCAAACACCCCCACGATAACATGGAAATCATCTCCATTCCCCTGGAAGGTGACCTGGAACACAAAGACAGCATGGGCAACAGCACCGTGATTAAAAACGGAGACATACAGGTGATGAGCGCCGGAACAGGTATATTCCACAGCGAATACAACAAGAACCCCGACCAGCCGGTAAAATTCCTGCAAATATGGGTGTTCCCCAATAAAAAGAATGTGCAGCCCCGCTACGACCAGGTTACCCTGAACGTAAACGACCGCCACAATAAATTGCAACAGGTGCTTTCCCCCAACGCCGAAGATGAAGGCGTATGGATTCACCAGGATGCCTGGTTCCACATGGGCCGCTTCGACAAAGATGTGGCCACCACGTATACCGTTAAGAAAGCAGGCAACGGCGTTTACGCCTTCATCCTGAAAGGTGATTTCACCATCAACGGATACGAATTGAATCAACGGGACGGACTCGGTATCTGGGACGTAGACCAGTTAGACATCAAAGCCAACTCCGAAGATGCGGAAATACTCCTGATGGATGTGCCCATGGAAGTAGCTTAACGAACAACAACTATGGAAAATCTGACTATTCTTTACGTGGGTATGCACCCTGAAATAAGGGAGACCGTTGTAAGGATCATTAACGGGAACGGGCGCTGGCGCGGAATCGGAGCCGGAAGTACGGAGGAAGCCATGCGCCTGTTCCTTTTTGAAAAAGTAGATGTGCTGCTGCTGGGTTGCGGGATAGATCCCGAATCGGAAGCCTGTCTCCGTAAGGATATGCTGGCACTTTCACCATCACTTGTCATCATCCAGCATTATGGCGGTGGAAGTGGATTACTGCTGGCTGAGATTTCGATGGCAGTGGAAAAACACCATCCGAAAACGCTTAACCCTTCGCTTTAGCGTACACTTCTTTCAGCGACACTGATTTCCCGTTTCTTTTTTTACTGAGGTCGGCAGCCGACATGAACGCGTATAGCTCCAATGTTTCCGCGGAAGCAACCGGAGCTATGCCCGTTTCAAAAAACTGAATGATCCGTTGTAACAACTGTTCATACCCCGTGAATTTCCCCAGGTGCAGTACGCCTTTTTCTCCATGTACCGTACCGCCAAATTCCTGCGCTCCTGTACGTGTTCCTCTGAACACCCCTATCCTGCCGTCTTCCCAGGTACCGGTAACGATGTCTGTTCCGTTGCTGGAAATCCGTTTCACCGAACGGCAACCCGTTCCCATAATGGTGAACAACATTTCCACCCCATGAATACCATACCAATACAAATCCGGGTGTGAAGGTTCTCTCATGGCCGGACTGAATACATCGGCTCCCGTTACTTTACCGATAGCACCGGAATGCACCTGTTCCATTCCGTCAATAAAACGGAGAGAGGAAGAAGAAAATAACGGTACCCGGAATTGTTCTGCTAATTTATATATAGTTGACACGCTTTTGAAATCTGCGGCAACCGGCTTATCGATGAACAACGGTTTCCCGGCTTCTATTACCAGTTTCGCCTGCTCAAGGTGCAGCCTACCATCATTCGTTTCCAATAAAACACCATCCACTTCCGCCAATAATTCAGGGATTGATGCCGCGATCTTTACTCCGTGTGCCTCCACTTCTTTTGTATAACCTTCAATGCGGGAGAAACTGCTTTGGATGGTTCGGCTACCGAAAGGATAGGCTGAAACAATTTTATAGCCGTTATAATCTGACACATCTTTTGCGCCATTCAGCGCTTTAGTAAAAGCGACACTATGAGAAGTATCCAACCCAATAATGCCAAGTTTTTTACCGGAAGAATTTCCCGGGAAAACACTGTGTAACGCGGGAGCTATACACCAGCCCGCGCCTGCAATGGCTACATTGGAAAGGAACATTCGTCGTTGCATGGCCTTCATTTAATGAGTGATCAGGTGCAGGATAATTTCAGCGGCTTTTTCTACCTGGGCAATGGGAACGAATTCGTCTGCCGTATGTGCTTTACTGATAGAACCGGGACCAAACACCACACAGGGAATCCCTGCGTTATGGATAACAGATGCATCAGTGGCGTAATGCGCCGCCTGCATTTCAGGCGTGATGCCGTTGGCAAGAATCGCTTGTTGCAATAAGGTGCACACCGGGGCATCTGTATCGTTAAACACCCCCAAAGCCTCCATGTATGGCATTTCCAGAACAGCGTCGGTTCCTTCAAGGAAAGGAAGCAGGGCATCGCGGATGGTCTGGTAATTCATGCCTGGCAACAAACGGTGGTCCACTTCAATCACACATTCGGCAGGAACGGTATTCACGGTTTGTCCGCCGTAGATGCGGCCCACATTTATCGTGGGTGTGCCCAGAACCGGGTGCGTGTGTTTGCTTAGTTCCTCTGTATAGCTTTCAATGGCCTGCAATACAGGCGCTATTTTGTAAATCGCATTTTCTCCCATCCAGGGCATGGAGGCGTGGCAACTCAATCCTTTTGTGCGGATGAAAAAGCGACACACCCCTTTGTGCGTGTGGATCATATTCAGTTCCGTTGGTTCGCCCACAATGGCAAAGTCGGCTTTTAGGCCATGGGCAACGGCTTCTTTAGCACCCGAAAAAGCATATTCTTCATCGTGCACAAAAAGCAGGGATACGTTGCGCGTAAGCGAAAGCTTCTTTTCCACCACCTCCCCTATCGCGTACAGGTAGGATGCAAGGGATGCCTTTGTATCACAGGAACCTCTTCCATACAGGAGTCCATCTTTAATAACGGGTTCAAAAGGCGCGATTGTCATGTTTTCATGGGAAACTGTATCCATGTGCGCCTGCAACAATATGGTTTCTGCTTTCCCGGCATTTATGTGCACAAGCAGGTTAGGATGCGCCGGATCGTTTTCCTGCCATTGGCAACGTAATCCCAAGGCCCTGCAATACTGCTCAATATAGAGCGCTATGTTCCGTTCAGAATACAGGGCACCAGACAATCCTTTGCCCATCGGGTTGACGGAAGGAATCGCCACAAGATCGCTCAGGAGTTTTATTACTTTGTGCATCAATCAATGTTTACCTGCGTGGTAAGACTGGCTTTCGTTCCGGAAAAAACTTTCAGTTTTACCGTTTTTTTCACTGAAATCGGTCCGGTATACAACGGGCTCTTTAACGTGGGTTCAGTACCATCTGTTGTAAAGCGTATATCCATCCCCGGTATCTGGGCATTCACTTTCAGCATACCATTTTCCACGATGGCGCCAGGCGCGGGTACACGGAAATTGTACCCGTTATTGTACCAGTTCAGCCGGGGAATTTCACGGGTACCGATCGTGTGTAAAAAACGGTTCCAATCGTTTTTATAGATGGCCATTGCTTTCGTACTGTCTTGCTCCGTTTCCCATTTTCCAGCACGCCAGGCACGTTGTGCGAACCCGAGCAGTTTGGGCAGCAGCATGTATTCCAGTTGCTCCGGGCCACGGATCATTTCGCTCCAGATCAGGCATTGAATACCAACAATATTTTGCTTTCCGAATTCAGTGAGCCTGTCTTTCCCCACGAAAACAGTTTTATCCAAAGGCCCGCCGTTCAGGTTTTCTTTTGCAGAGGAGTAATAATCATAAGGTGCGAATCCGAAGGACTTATCAATATCCGTATAACCACCCCAGTACAAACCGGGTTCGTTCACCGATTTCTGGTAAGCAAGGTCGAAGTAAAAATTGGTTACCGGGGCCAGTACAACTTTATAGCCCGCATTCGCGAGCCGGTACGCGAGGTCTTCTGAACCCCAGCCCCATACATTGTTCCACACATAAGCATGGAAGTTTTCATTTACAAAACCGGGGTTGGGAATAAACTTGGTTTTACCGTCCAGTTTGGTTTTGCGGAGCGCGATTTCTTCCCATCCGGAAAGGTAAAGTCCTTTCCGCTTCAGCATCGCGTTTACTTTATCAAAATAATAATACCACAGGTCATCTATTGTTCGCACGGAAGTTTCATTCTGCAGCAATGCCGCAACAGCAGGCGATTGCTCCCAAACGCCCGCAGGCACTTCATCGCCCCCGAAATGTATGGTGGTAAGCGGCGCACCCGCTTCTTTGTACATGGCTATGATTTCATCGGAAACTTTTTCGAGGAACCGGTAGGTGGAAGGAAGCGCTACATTCATCACGTTATCGCTCCAGCCCTGTACGGAGGTGTACACCGAAAGATCGGTGGTGTCGCGCAACAGGTATTCCACTGCAGCCGTGCGGTTTCCCTGCGCCATCAGTTTGCGGTAACGGGCATCCATCGATTTAACGGCGGCACGTGCGTGCCCCGGCGTTTCCACTTCAGGAATAACGCGGATATGCCTTTCGGTGGCGAATTTCAGGATATCGATAAAATCCTGGCGGGAATAAAATCCGCTTCCATAAGCATCTTTGGTATCCGGTCCCGATCCGAAAGAAGGCTGCAACCAACGTTGGTTGTCGGTGGTATGCCCACGCACCGCACCTGTTTCCGTGAGTTCGGGAAGCCCTTGAATTTCCAGTCTCCATCCCTCATCATCGTTCAGGTGGAAATGCAGGGTATTGAGTTTGTAAAAAGAAATAAGGTCGAGTATACGCAATACTTCTTCTTTAGACTGAAAGTTACGGGCCACATCCAGCATAAAAGAACGGTAGCCGAAACGGGGTGCGTCTTCCACGGAAACCGCGGGTATTTTCACCGAGGCAACCGGCTTCTTCCACACCTCAATTGGCATCAGTGATTTCAACGATTGTATGCCGTAGAATGCACCTGCTCCGCTTGAGGCTTTCACTACGACGCCCTGTGCTGTAACGTTCAATTCGTAGGCTTCCGCCGCGAGGTCCGTCTTTTTTTCCAAAGTAATCACGTGCTGTGTAACCGGCTTCTTTTTACCAGCCATCGTTACTTTCCGGAGCGTAGTTTCCAGGTAAGCCGCTTCGCGGGAAAATGCAGGATCAGCTTTTACAGCAGTGGCCGCATCCAGTTCAAAAAAATCCGTTCCTTCCCGGTACACAACGGGTTCAGGAAATATCTTTGGAACGCCAGCAGGCGCTGGGGTTGCCCAGGTTTCATTTTTCAGATAGATGGCTTCCGGTGTGAGGTGGTTTTCCGAAGTAAGCGTTTGCGGGTTGGCGTTTACTGAAAGCTTTGTAATGGGCCATCCTTTTTCCGGGGCATCATCCATTACAAGGTAGAATCCTTGCGGGGCATCGCTTTTACTGAATGCCCGTCCTGCGCCTTCGTATTGAATGGTATAACTTCCGCCAGGTTGCAGCACCGGAAATTCCTTTTGGGGCGTAAGCCGGTGCAAACCGCCGCTCAGCAACTCGATTTTCACCGCACCCGCCGGAACGGCGGTTACATCCCGGATGGCGTTGAAGTACATTTTCCAACCCGTAGCCGGGATAGGTGTTTTTCCAGTATTGCTGATGGTAAGCGCCGCCAGGAAAGCGCCGCGGCCCTGGTATTGATTGGTAACCAATTCCCATTTCAGTTCCAGATTATTAACAGCTACCTGGGCCATCAACCGCATCGAAGCGAACACTACCATCAGCAATACGAAAATTCGATTCCTCATAAAAAATATCAATTGAGTTTTTCAACGGAAGGGTCGTAACGGATCAGTTCCGTCCCCCTTCTGAAATAGATGATGCCGGTCTTGTCCATGGCCATCAGACTGGCATTATCGTCAAGATACGTTACTTCCATGGAAACGGGGTCAATACGGAAAAGCTGGTTATTCCCTGTGCCGTACACCATACCATTGGGATGCACAGACAGGAATACACTGCGCCATACATGGCTTCTTACCGCAGGTACATCAAACAATTTTTTGGTGGCGGTAACCTGTTTGGCAACCGGATCAAACAGGAACAGTGTTCCATCGGCCACGCCCCATATTTTTCCACCCGGCCCGTTGAGCAATCCGGTAATGGCCATCGCTCCGGGTACTGGTAAATATTCATAAGTTTTCTTTCGTTGTGCAACGTCCCATCCGAACAGCTTCGCCTCCGGCTCAGAAGGTTTTACCCCCAATCCTCCTGAAACAGATGTTGCACCAAGTACATTGTTGCCGTTTTTAACAAGGCTTACTATTGAATGTTTTGGAATCACTTCTCCGAAGGAGATCAGCGTATCCTTCGCTACATCATATTCCACGAGGTGTCCGCCCAGCATACCATATTCAGGCACCATGCCAAAGATCATTTTTTGTTGTTCGGCCATACTCAGCACCGCAAAAGAACGGCTCTGGTCGTGGATCTGACCGAGGAAATGAGGATTATCTTTTTGTTTATTCCAGGCTTGCTTGGTATCATATACATAAAACCTTCCTTTGGGATAAATGCCGAAATAGATTTTATTTCCTTGTACGGCCATCCCTTCTGTTTGATCCAGCCCGCCCAGTTCAGTTGTTTTACCGGTAACCGGATCGAAGGTAGCGTGTCCTCCGGCGAGGTAGCCGCCCATCCAAACTTTGTTATCCGGGCCCAACATGATCGCGTTGATGGGAATGGGCTGCCGGGGTATCTTCAGTTTTTGGGTGGAAAGCTTACCGTTCTTTTTGTTGTAGCTGACGAAATCAGCCATGGCGGTGAGGACGTAGAGTTCATTGTTTTCCGTCCAGTACATGGCGTTGGCCGAACCGCCCGTTGCGCCGATCTGCGTGGGGGTGAATGTTTTTTTATTGAGGTCCGCATACCACAACTGTTCTTTGGACGTGTAAAAAACACGGTTGCCACGGGTTTCGGGGGCCACGGTCTTGAGGTCCATTTCCATGATTTCCTGCTCGAATTTCCCCGTCTTCAGGTTGTACACTAATACAGAACTGCCGCGGGTGAGTAAACACAATAAGCGGTCACCACCTTTTTTACCGGCAACAATTTCGAGGCCGTAAACAAACTCTTTGTCTTTGTATTTTTCAGGGAGTAATTCTTTTTTCGCGCCGGTTACAGGATCAAGTTCCACGAGGTGCGCGTGGGAGCCAACACCAGCGTATAGCTTGTTCGTTTTCGGATAATATGCAAGGCTTCTTACATAATTCTCTCCTTCCGTTAATGGCCCTTTCCCTACATCTGTAAATCCTTTTCCGGGTTTAAAACTGAATACTCTGCAACCGGGATAAGTAGCACCGAATACTTCACCATCTTTTCCAGCCGTGAGGTTCCAAACATAGGTTTCACCGGGTAATACAAGTCCCAGGTTCTCCACCGTTTTTGTACCGGGTTTATGCCGGAACAGGAATCCGCTTGCACCGGGCACATAAAGCCAGCCATCTGAAGAGAAGGTCATGTCCCAGGCACCGTCTGATTTCGGGAGCGGTTCGTCCAGGATCAGCTCCTTTGTGGTGGCATCGTAGCCGAGCAAATGCGCGGGTTCCCCCCTCACCACGGTGTACAACAGCAATTTATCCGAATCATCTTTCACGAATAAGCTACCCTGTATCATGCCCGCTGTAATTTGCGGACCGAGGTTGGTGAATCCTTTTTTCGCTGGCTGGGCAAAAGCGCAAAACGCTGTAAACACCAAAAGCAGCAGGCTTGTTAAACGGCGCATAACCATCTTATTTAGTTTGTTGCAAAAACGACAGTACGAAATCATCATCGTTCAGGTTGGGATACATTTCATAGACGCGGGAAATCTCTTCCATTTGTCCGGGAGACAGTTCCTCGTGCGGATTCAGGCACCATCTTCCTTCGAGCAATCCCTGGCGACGAAGCACTTCGTGAATTCCTGGTATACAGCCATGGAAAGCATTGGCCGGATCGAACAACGCGGCATTCACATCAGTAATCGCGATGCCTTTGGAGAGTAAGGCGTTGAGGTCACCAACATTGCCGGAACGGTATTGTTTGATCTCGTTCAGCAGTTCTACGGCTTTGGTGGTCCATACGGCCCAATGACCGAGCAATCCGCCCGCGAATGATTTTTCCACCACGGTTTCTCCTACCGGAAAGCGGTAAGTGGTAAGCAGGTCGGCCACGATATTATCGTCGTTGCCCGTGTACATCGCGATGTCATCCCTGCGGGAAGAAGCGCATACGGCACGCATTACATCCAGTGTCTGATAACGGTTGAAAGATGCCACTTTAATGGCGTCCACATTATCGATTTCCGCGAAAGCACGCCAGAAATCGTAACTGAATATCCGGCCACCAACGGAGGGCTGCAGGTAGAAACCAAATACAGGGATGATTTTCGCGACTGCTTTTACGCGTTGCAAAATTTCTTCTTCTGAAAGTCCCTGCAATCCGCCCATACTCAGCAAGCCCATATCGTAGCCATAAGATACAGCGATAGCGGCTTCATTCATGGCTTGCCCCGTGGGTCCGCAGATACCGGCGATCTTCAGGAAGGGTCGTGACAGGTTCGCCTGGTCCACTTCCTCAGATGCCCATTTCAGCACGGTTTCAAAGAGGTTTATTTTCGGATCACGTATTTCGAATTGGGTGGAATGTACGCCCACCGCCATTCCTCCGGCCCCGCTTGCGATGTAATATTTGCTCAGTAACCGTTGCCTTTGTTCGTCTATTCTCCTGCTTTCGTTCAACGCGAGGGGATGCGCGGGAATTACAGTTCCTTCTTGTAAAAATTGCTTCAGCGCTGGCTTTAATGTATGCTGTGCCATAATTTAAAACTTTCCGTTTCTTTCCTGGAAATGGGTGGCTTTTCCAAATGTTTCTTTGTCCGCCATCACCCATTGGGCGGTTACTTCTAAAATTTCCCGGATGGTAACGCGGGGATAACCGAATAGCTTATGCGCTTCCGAAGCATTGCTGAGCAGGGCGGAAGGTTGTACCTCATTCACGAAAACCGGTTCGCGGTTCATCAGTAGCCCGAATTGTTCCGCGATCCATTTTACGGAGAGCGTTTCCGGTCCCGTCACGTTGAGCAGTTTCGCCGGGTAAGTACAATGCAACAGGCTCCGGAGCGCTATTTCGTTGGCATCGCCCTGCCATATCACGTTTACGTTTCCGGTGCGCAGGT
Organism: uncultured Flavihumibacter sp.; assembly: GCA_946482545.1. The sequence continues at coordinate 30,794 of CAMLRX010000031.1, forward strand.
CAATTTCTTTTCCGGTGTACACCGACTTCGCAAGTTCCAACAACACGCCATACCTGAAATCTACCGCATAGTTGAGCCGATAAATGAGTGTGGGGGTTTGGTTCTTTTCAGCAAAATAACTGAAGATGCGCTCCCTTCCCAGGCAGGATTGCCCGTATTCTCCCAACGGAAACGGCGTTGATTCTTCTGATAATCCACCGGAGGTAACCGGAACAAACGGGTACACGTTGCCGGTAGAGAACGCCACGATGTTCGAGTGTTTGTATTTCTCCGCCACCCTTCCCGGGAGGTACGCATTCATGGCCCAGGTAAATGCTTCTTTACCGGTGGTGCCAAATTTGTTGCCCGCGAGGTAGAGTACGTTTTTCACATCGGGTAAAGCGGCGAGTTCAGCTTCGTTCAGAAGATCGGCCGCAATGGTTTCTATGCCTTGTTTATCCAGTTCGTCTCTCAATGTTCCATCAGAAAACCGGGAAACGCCGATGATTTTTTTGGATGAACCAGTAAGCGATGCCGCCTGTTTAGCGAGACGTGCCATACTTGGCCCCATTTTGCCGCCCACGCCCAGTAATATGATGTCTCCTTCAATTTTGGAAAAATCTTTCAGCAAAGCATCCGAAGGATGGAGCATTTGTTTTTCCAGCAGATCAAAATCCTGTATCATAAGTGTGTGTATTATTTGATGAACAGATCGTACGCGTTGCTGAGGGCAAGCGCTACAATAAGCAGCAGTCCTATTGCGCCGATGATTTTAGCGGGTGTTTTATTTACTAAACTGCCCATACGTTTTGCATCGTTGGCTACTGCGTATAAGGCAATGCCGATAAACGGCACGAGGAATATGGTAACGCTTTGCGCGAACACAATCAGCTCCAGGGGCAGTTTCCCGAAGATGATGGCCACGGTGGCGCCAATCACCATCACGAATGCAATACATACCTTCACTGTTCCCGAACCCAGGTTACTGCCCTTCCCTATCGCATCGCTTAACAGTGCGCCGCCAACGGTGGCATTCCCTACGAGCGAGGAGAAAGAAGCGCCGAACAATCCTGTAAGGAACAAGGCAGAAGCGTATTTCCCGAAGAGTGGTTCCAAGGCGCGCGCCATTTCAGAAGCACTGCCGACCTTAATGTGTTGCGGATACAATACCGCTGCGGCGCAGATCAGCACCACGGCGCTCATAATGCCCAGAATCAGTATGCCCATGGTGGTAGTGTCGCGGTAATTGCCTGTCTTTCCACCAGAAGCTTTTACCCTTTCCTGCACGAGGTAAGATTGGTAGAAGGCTCCGACAATAGAGAAACAGGATGCCATGAAGGCGATTACGAGCGGCAGTGATCCCGCAGGCAGCACCGGTTTTACAGAAGTTATGATGGCCGCCACATCAGGTTTCGTGAAGAATAGTGTGGTAATGAAGGCGAACAACATCAATCCCACCAAAGCAATCATCAACTTTTCCAGCATTTTATAGAAAGAACCGAAAAACAACAAGCCGATACCGACAATATTAAACACCACCACCCAGGTGGCGGCCTTTGTACCTGTAGCTTCGGCTATGGATATCCCCACCCCGATGGAGTTCCCGGCCTGAAAGGATGTGGTCACCAGGAACACGCCAACACCAATTACGATGGATACGGGCTTCCCCCATTTTTCGCGTATGGCAGAAAGCAAAGACTTATCCAGTGCAGTACCCACCCTGGCGCCCATGGCAGCGAACACACCCATAAAAAAGATAGCGACCACTACGATCCAGAGCAGGGAGTAACCATACTCCGCCCCCAGTTTGGAGGTAATCGTCATTTTACTTGGACCAAAAACAAGCGCGGCGGTAATGATGCCGGGTCCTAATGTGCGCAGCCAGCCGGTGAATGATTTCATGGTTTAGTTTTTGGTTCTTTGTTTGGAAACGGCTTCGGCAGTAATGCTTCTTTCATCATTGCCCCAGGCCGTTCTGATGTAACTGAGTACGGAAGCCAGTTCCTCATCTTTCATGAAATGAAACGATGGCATTTGTATTTTCCCGTTCGTGCCCTTCAGCAACAGGTTAATCAGCGCATTCTCCGCGCCATTCACTTTGGGGGAACCCGCCAGCGCGGGGAAAGTACCCGGAACGCCCGTGCCGTCTTCTTTGTGGCAGGATGCGCAATATTGGTTGTACAATGCGATGCCGTTGCCAGCGGTGGTTGGGCCAGCGGGTGCATCTTCTTTAAGTAGTGGCGCGGTTATTTTAGCTACTTTGCTGATTCTGAGAATACGGTCGTCTGTTGAAATGGGAAATCCTTTCGATGGGTTCCAGTCGCGGTTGCTGGTGGCGATGTACACCTCTCCCGCCGGTGAAACGCATACATCGCGAAGCCTTCCAAATTTCCCGGTGAGGAATATCTTTTCGCCCGCGATGGCGGTTCCATCAGCATTTAGTTTTAACACGCGCAGACTTTGGGCTTTGAGCGTGGTGAGCAATAAACTGTTGTGCCATTCCGGAATGCTTTTTCCGACGTAAAAATCAAGTCCTGCGGGCGCGATGGTGGGTGTCCATGCTTTTAGCGGAGGAACGGTTTGGTGTTTTTCCTGGAATGCCGCTTCCACAGGTGTTTCATGGTAGCCTTCAATTTTGGGCCAGCCGTAATTTCCTAAAGCGTGGATCAGGTTCACCTCATCATCGGAAGCTTCGCCATGTTCGGAAGTATAGAGTTGTTGCCTGGAAGAGAAGACCAGTCCCTGCATGTTGCGGAAGCCCCATGCCCACACGTAACTGCCTTTGATGGGGTTGTCGGCAGGAACGGAACCGTCGGTTTCCAGGCGAAGAATTTTGCCGTTGGGAACGGCGGTATCCTGCGCGTTGTTGTACTGGTGCGCATCACCGGTGGCCCAGTAGATTTTTCCGTCAGCGCCGATGCGCATCCTGGAGCCGTGGTGGGAACTGGAGCCGGGGATTTCCATCAGTACCAGTGGTTCGGTAAGGGTATCCTGCTTAAAGGTGTACCGCACCAATCTTGAAAAAGAAAGTGAATCGCGGCGGAACGTGTAATCTACGAATACCCAGGGATGTGTTTCCCAATCGGGGTGCAGTTCCATGCCAAGCAATCCTGCCGTGCGTTCCCGCCAGACATCAGGTATAGATAAGAGTTGTTTGCGTTCTCCGGTTTCGGGGGATATCCGGCTGATGGTGCCGCCCTGCTCCGCCACCCAGATATTGCCGTCGGCACCGAAAGCAATGTCCCAGGGCACGTCCAGTCCGGTGGCGATGGTGGTCACACCGAGGATGGTGGAATCGAGTTGTATATTGGCGGCTGGCTTAGGTGCCGCGTCTGTTGCTTTCTCCGCTTCGTCGTTGCCGCAGGAAAACAACAGCAAGCAAATCCCCCCCAGCATATATGCCGTTAATTTTTTCATCCTTGTTTCACTATTTTTTGCGGACCTCCGCTATTTTTTCAGGCTCAGTTTTTCAGGCTTGGCATGGTCCGTTTGCATGGTGCGTGGCAGCCGGAATACTTCTCCCTTTCTATTCGAAAAATACAGGTCAGATTCAGATGTTTGCCGCCCGTGGCCATCGGCCCAGAAAGCGTAAAAATCATCGTGAGCATTCACGGGTTTTCTGGGGTAACAATGGTTACGGATACTGTTAAACGTGAGTTGTTTCTTTTGCCAGCTTTTTCCTTTGTTCGCGCTCTCCCACATTACTATTTCTCCCCCCGTATTGTAGCGCTGAGGACCATCCGTTGTTGGCCCGATGATGGTCCAGTTTCCTTTTGCATCAATGTAGAGCGAACCCATATCGTAGTTGTTGTCGGAACTGGTTACAGGTAATATTTCCCAGTTCTTCCCGGTAAACCTGGCGGTATGCCATTGTTGTGGTCCGGATTGTGGACCGGCCTCATATCCTTTGCTGGTGATGTAAAGTATAACGGGATTTCCTTTTTTATCGAAAGCGATGTCGTTGATGTACACGTTCAGTCCTTCTTTGCTGTAATCTTTCACCAAAGCCGGGTTCTCAATATCTTTTAAGGGAAGCGTCAGTGCTTTGCCATTGGCATTGCGCCAGGTATTGCCAAAATCACTGGTGGCGACATAATACAAATTCGTTCTGTAATTCAGTCCATTCTCTCCCACTTTCACCGGGTGGTAGTTAAAGCTGGTGGCAATCTTGTTTTTCCATTGGCCGCTGGTTTGGTAATGCCCCTCTTCGATGGTGGCGATATCTTTCCATTCCCCGTATTGAACACCATCCTTACTTGTAATAAAACTGATGGTGCGCCGTGGTTTCCGTGGCTGTCCGGGAATCACCTGCCGGTCATAATGGGTGAACAATTGGAGAAAGCCGTTGCCTTTGCTGTACCAGGCCTGGAGGTACGAGAAATTATCGAAAGGAACTGTTTTTCCCTGCTCTTTTCTGGTGGGTTCAACGCGTTCAAATGAACTGATATCATAAGGCTTCACGCTGCGGTGCATATACGACGGGCTTTCCGTTCCATGTGAGGTAGAGAAAAGCCAGATATAACCCTGCGCGTCAATATTCAGCACCGGGTTATCGTGCGCGTCATTGGTATTTTTGTCCATGACCACCACCGGGCGCGGGACCATTCCGGTGGTATGGTCGTAATAGGAGACGGTATGCAATAAGGTTTTTCCCGCTTTATCGGTACCGCCGTAGCAGAAGAAAGTTTTGTTTACTTCCCGCGCGTACACCGAAAACGGGTAATGGTTGGCGGGATAGGTAGCAAGCCCGCCGCTGTATTTGAATACATATTCATCGTTACTGGGCTGGTTGGCGTACCAGATGCCCCTGTAACCATCATCTACCTTATTGAGTGTGATCACAGTATCTTTCATGTTACCCGTTGGTTGAACGGGTAACATGAAGATGGCTGCTGCGAGTACTTGTATCATAAACTACTAATCGTAATCAGGATTCTGATAGATTTTTTCCGGGTTGATATCGATCTGGGATTGAGGGATGGGGAAGACCAGCATGTGTGCTTCAATGTCTGAACCGTGTGCTGTCATCACGTCCAGGGCACGACCAGTACGTACCAGGTCGAACCAGCGGTGTCCTTCAAAAGCGAGTTCCACCCTTCTTTCCTGTTCTATAGCCAGGCGGAATTCCGCCTGATTGGCCACACGTAAAGCGGGATTGGTATTGTTGCTGGTTTTATCGGCAAGCCCGGCACGTCCCCTGATGTCATTCAGGTAATCGAAAGCGGGTCCATCTGCCACATAACCGATTTCATTCAGGGCTTCAGCATACATCAGCAATACATCGGCATAACGGAGCACCGGCCAGTTGTTGTCGGCATCGTTCGCCTGAAAAGGCACGTCCAGGTATTTTTTGGTGTATTTGGCGGCCACGAAATTACCGTTGCTGGTGTAACCGCTGGCCATGGAAATGTTCTTACGCAGATCGCCTGCTTCGTAAGCGTTTTCCATATCCTGGGTGGGGATATTAAAGCCAAGTCCGGCGCCCACAATAGAAACAATGACTCCCGAGCCGCGGGGCGCGAACTGGTTGGTGAACGGGCTGCCTTCAACAGGTGTCATTCCTTTTTTAAACTGTACATCGAAGATGGATTCGCGGTGGTTCTCATTCGTTACTTTGAAAACATCGGCATAGTTGGGCAGGATCATGTACATATTCTGTGGTACCAGGTCGATCACTTCTTTCAGTTTCTGCGCCGCGAGCGGGAATTGTTTCGTAGTGAGGTACACTTTACCCATCAAGGCTTTCGCTGCGCCGGAAGTAGCCCTGCCGATGTCAACGCCGGTATAACGGATGGAAAGTACATTTTCTGCATCTTTCAGATCGGAGATGATCTGCGCATATACATTGGCTGTGGTTTCCCTTCCGTATTCGTAGCCTTCTTCCGGGCTGCGGATTTCTTTTGTAACGAGGGGAATATCGCCGAAGGTACGCACCAGGTTAAAGTACATGAGTGCGCGGAGAAATTTCAATTCTCCTTTGTAGCGGTCCTTCAGGGTCTGGTCCATGGTAACGGCGTCTATCCTGTCCAATACAATATTACACTGCTGGATACCGCGGTAGGTATCGCCCCACATACTGGCCAATAATGTATTGTTGGACTGGTTACTGAAGACATCGATCTCCACTACGTTCAGACCGGTTTGCACGTCTTCGATCCAGGAGTTATCGGAGCGCACGTCTCCGATTTCGTGGATGGCGGAAAAATACTGGCCGGTGTATTGTAAAGAGCCGTAAGCCGCGTTCACCGCCACGGCCATATCCGCTGCTGTTTTATAGAAGTTTACGGTATTGTTCTGTGAAATGGGCGCACGGTCGATGAAATCTTTACTGCATCCCGCCAGAGCCGCGGAGAGCAGTAAGGAAGAATATATGATAGTACGTTTCATGTTAATCCTTTTTAAGTTTAGAAGCCGAGGTTGAATCCGAAAGTGAAGGTGCGGGCCACGGGATAACCGCCGTAATCCACACCGGGTGCAGTTGCGCTGGAGCCTACATTGCTGATCTCCGGATTGTACCCGATGTAATCGGTTTTGGTGAAGGCGTTCTGCACACTTCCGTAGAAGCGGATGCTTTTCGCGCCGATCTTCGATACCAGTTTCTCACTGAAAGTATAACCGAGCGCGATGTTGCGTATTCTCCAGAAAGAACCATCTTCAATGAACACGGAAGAGATGTTGGCGCTTGCGTTGCTGCTGGTGTAACGTGCGAGATCCCTGTTCAGGCGTGGGGTTTTGCCATCGCCCGGATCGGCTTCGGAGCGCCAGGCATTCTCGTAAGAAGCGGCGAGAGAGTTGCCCGTACCTGCGTAGTTGGAATAGAAGCGACGACCGAGGTTCATGATCTCAAAACCCTGAACGCCCTGTACCATTACGCTGAGGTCAAAATTGTTGTAAGAGAAACTGTTGGTAAGTCCCCAGGTGAAATCCGGAAGTGAACTACCAAGCACCGTTCTGTCGGCAGTAGACAATTCTCCATCACCATTCACGTCTCTGAAACGAAGGTGCCCTGGTTTGGAATCGGCGAAACTTGGGTTCTCGTCTATTTCCTTCTGGTTCTGGAAAACACCGATCACATCGTAGCCGAAGAAGGCGCCGAGTTCACCGCCAATCTGGGTGATATGACTGTTGTTGATCTGGTAGCTGGCATACACAGGCGCACCGCCAGGTCCGAGTTCCAGTACTTCATTTTTGTTGAAGGAAATATTAAAATCGGTATTCCATTTGAAGGCATTCACCAGGTTTTTAGTGTTCAACGTGAATTCAAAACCGTGGTTCTTTACTTTACCGATGTTTTGCGTGGCATTGGGGAAGCCCGTTACCAAAGGCGTTTGCACGTCCAGCAGCAGGTCGGAAGTTCTTTTATCGTAATAATCTACCGCGAGTGCGATACGGTTATCGAAAACACCGATTTCCACGCCTGCATCGAACTGGTTGTTGCGCTCCCAACCCAGGTTGGCGTTGGCGAAAGTGCTTGGACGCACACCGTTCACGATAGCGCCAGAACCAGACCCGAAGATGTAATTCTGCCCTGTCATCAGACCAATATGTTCATAGTTGCCGATAAAGTTGTTACCGGTAACGCCGTAGCTGGTGCGCAGTTTCAGTTCACTCAGCCAGGCGATGTTCTGCATAAAATCTTCCTGTGAAATGCGCCATCCGAGTGAAACGGAGGGGAATACGCCCCATTTGTTATCAGCGCCGAATCTGGAGGATCCGTCGCGTCTGATGGTGGCCGTGAGCAGGTATTTGTTGTCGTAACTATAGTTGGCACGGGCCAGGTAGGAAAGCAGGGTCCACTGCTGGATATCTGAGCTTCCGCCGTTTACCACACCCGCGTTGATGGTTTGCACGAGATCGTTGGGGAAGTTGGTAGCAGACACCATGTTGCTCTGGAACTCCTCCTGCTGCGCGGTATAACCCACCACTGCATTCACGGCATGTGCACCAAACCGTTTGTTGTAATTCAGCGTCAGCTCCGTTAACCAGTTTACATTCTCCGTAGAGGTAGCTGAACCGGAAGGAATTTGTGGTGGCGCAGCGCCATCCCTGCCGATCACGGATGGAATGAAGGTTCTGTTTCTGCTGGAGGCGAGGTCCACGCCCACCATGGTTTTAAACTTGAGGTCTTTGTACAGTTCGATTTCCGCGAAGCTGGTACCGAGCAAACGGAAGCGGTTGAATTTATTCACTTTCTCCAGGGCTACTTTTACGGGGTTCTCCACACTGCTGAAGCCGTTGCCCAACGCGCGTGCCGTGGTGTACGTGCCATCGGGATTGTAAACAGGGAGATGCGGTGGTATAAGCAATGCAGAAAGAATAACGGCGCCTGTGGTCCAGTGACCCTCAGCGTCACTTACATTGCTGGTGGTGTAGGAAGGCGTGATGTTGGCGCCTACTTTTATCCTTTTGGACAGTTCTGATTCGATGTTCAGTTTGAAGGAATACCTTTTGAAATCGGAACCGATCACCACCCCATCCTGGTCGAGGTAACCTGCGGAAAGGTAATACTTCGTTTTGTCGTTACCGCCTGAGAAGCTCAACTGGTAGTTGCGCATGGGCGCGGAGCGGAAGATTTCATCCTGCCAATCGGTGCCTTTGCCCATCGTGGAGGGATCGGCTGTGAAAGCAGGAATATTGTACAGTGCGCTATTCCGCACACTGTTGGGATCGCTGGCGGAACCACCACGGTCTATCCATCCGTTGTTGCGGGTTTCGTTGATGTATTTGCCAAAACCTTCAGCATCGAGCAGTTCAATTTTTTTGGCTACTTCCTGGATACCGGTATAGGCATCGAAGTTAATTCTTGACACACCGGATTTTCCGGATTTGGTGGTAATGATCACCACGCCGTTGGAACCACGTGAACCATAGATCGCGGTAGCCGAAGCATCTTTTAGTATCTGGATGGATTCAATATCGTTGGGACTGATGGTATTGAGCGGATTGTTCAACTGGTTGTAATCGTTGGTAACGGGAAATCCGTCGATCACATACAGCGGTTCGTTACCCGCAGTTACAGAACCGGCACCGCGTACCCTTACGGAAACGCCGCCACCAGGTGAACCGGAAGCCTGTGACACCTGAACACCTGCGGCCAGACCGGCCATGGCGGCATCAATGGTGGTCACCACCTGATCTTTCAGTTTCTGGGAGGAGATGGTGGCGATGGAACCGGTCACATCTTTACGTTGTTGTGTGCCGTAACCAACCACCACAACGGCTTTCAGGTTGCTGTCTTCTTCTTTCAGCACCACCACAATATCTGCGGCTGAAGCGGCGGTGAATTCTTTCTGTATATAACCGGTGTAAGAAACAACAATTACCGCGTCATCGGGAACACCAGTGAGGGAGAAAACGCCATCGGCATCGGAAACGGTCATTTTATTTGCGCCTTTCACGCGGATGGTGGCGCCGGGGAGGGGTTCATTTTTTTCGTTGAGCACCTTTCCTTTTACATCGGCCAGCGGGGCCAGTTCAGTTTTGGGGGCAACAGGAGTTTCCACTTTCTTGTTCACCACAATCGTTTTGTTGTCGATCGTGTATGTGAAAGGTTGGTTGCGGAAAGCTTCTTCCAGCGCCTGTTTCAAGGGTGTATTTTTCAGGTCTAAAGTAACGGACTTCGCCTTCCGGAGATCGTTGTAGCGGTAAAAAAAGAAATGACCGCTCTGGTTCCCGATAATGGAAAGCGCCTTCTCGAGCGACATATTCTTAGCAGAGAGATTGATGTTCTGCGAAAAACTTTTTGCGCTGAGCTGAAGGCAGCCAATAAACAAAAGAATTGCAGTGAGTTTCATGGAAAGAACCGTTTGCTTGGGTAAACGCCCGGAAACAGCAGGGCGCCTGCCATTAGAAATTAATAGCATACATTTGTACAGTTTGGATTAATGACTGAATTTCCTCGACAGATTTACAGGAACCGATCCAGACAGTCCGTACGGACTCAAACCGGTTGTGTTGGTAGCACTTCCGGTTTTTTTTTGGAAAGGTTCAACTGGCTCAGGTTGGTGTTGTATTCATTTCGGCAGTGGTTTGGTTTGGTTAAAAATGTGGTTATTCACCCACGATGATCTTTCTACCCTCTATATGACATTTTACATTGTTCAGTTCCAGGATTCGCAGCACTTCCTGCACGTTTTCACTTCTGTTCAGTTTTCCTACAAACACATCATCGGTTACACGTCCCCGGTATTCCACTTCCACATCGTACCACCTGGCCACCTGGTGCATGATGGTTTCAAGGTCAACTTTGTTGAAGATGAAGAGGCCGTTCTTCCAGGCCACCACTTCTTCCACATTGGCTTCCGCCACCGTAATACCCGGTTTACCCTGCACCAATAAAGACTGCTGCCCCGGTACCAGCATTTTATGTTCTGAAGCAAAAGCGGCGCTCACTTTCACGCTTCCTTCCAGCAAAGTGGTTTTTACAGCATGCTCTTCTTTGTAGGTATTGATGTTGAAATGCGTACCCAGGACTTCAATGGTTTGCGCTGCAGACTGCACACGGAAAGGCATTTTTTTATTGGCGGCCACTTCAAAATAAGCTTCTCCTTCCAGTTCAACTTTTCTTTCATTCCCCGTGAATGTGGTGGGGAAACGAAGCACGGTAGCGGCGTTCAGCCATACTTTGGTACCATCGGGCAAGGTAAGTTTGTACTGTCCTCCGCGCGGTGTATTGATGGTATTGAATAC
>CAMLRX010000032.1 GCA_946482545.1 uncultured Flavihumibacter sp.
TGGTGCTGGATACCGATCTGAAAAACTTTACCATGGGCGCCTGGATCCAGGATGCGGCACTGGGGTTAAAAGCTCTCACCAAATGGAACCGCGCCGCAATTGTAAGCGACAAAGAAGCCGTGAGAACCTTTACCGATGTGTTCAGCAAGTTTGTTCCCGGTGAATTCCGGGGGTTTGAACACGATCAACTGGAGGAAGCAATCGCCTGGGTTTCGGGAAAGCGTTAAGTCTTCAAAAGGTGTTGCATAAATACAGAAGTCTGCGCAATCAACCTTCTTTTTGACGCAATTATCCCCCGTTAAGTTTAGTGGTTTAGCCTTAAGTTTGAGTACAAAAATCAGTTACTATGGCAGTGCTCAACCTTCACATTAACTTCAATGGCAATGCCGAAGAAGCTTTCAATTTTTACCAATCAGTATTTGGAGGATCGTTCACGAAAATCATGCGCTTCAAAGACCTCGGCGGTCCGGAATTTCCCATAGCGGAAAAGGAAGCAGATAAGATCATGTACATCGCGTTGCCCATCGGTAAAAACCTGTTGATCGCGAACGATGTTCCTGAATTTATGGGCAAAACAAACGAAAACGAACACAGGTCAAAAATATCTATTGGTGCGGAAAGTAAAGCGGAAGCCGATCAGCTCTTCAATGGACTTTCAGCAGGCGGTGAAATTGAAATGCCCATGGACAACAGTCCATGGGGCACTTACGTAGGGATGTTCAGAGATAAATACGGCATTGAGTGGATCATTGATTTTGACCCGGCGGAATAATGCCCCCAAGCATTTGTGATACATTTTTATCATTTTATATTCACCTGTTTACAAAAGCCGACAGTTCATATAGAAAGCAATTATCTTAGAATCTGCCATAAAACCATGGATATGAAACGGGGTGTTGTATTTCTTTTTTATATAGTGATGGCTTTTGTACAGTGTAAAAAGAGCACGTCAACACCCGGTGCCCCGGTGACCACGAACCCGGATGATGCCGGATTAACGAAAACGAATGTCCGGAAATTTATGGTGGATCCAAACGCTACAAAGGAGACAGCCGCGTTGTTTTACAATTTAAAAACGTTGGCAAAAACAGGATTTGCCGTAGGTCATCAGGATGCTTTTTCAGGGTTCTACAATAACCAGGGCGGTGTTTCAGACATGAAAAAGACAACCGGCAACGACCCCGCATTGCTGGGTTCGGATTTTATTTTTATTACGGATAAGAACAATAATGGTCAGCCCGGCAACTGGTTTTTTCAACAGGAGGAAAATACCATCAACGCGGTGAAGCAGGCATACAGCCTTGGTATGATTAATACTTTCAGTTGGCATCTCCGGGAACCCTATAAAGAAACTTCTTTCTATACAAGTGAGATGACGGAAAACGAGAAGGCTAAGGCTTTCCGTAGTATTTTGCCTGGTGGGGAAAATCACAACTGGTATAAACTCAAATTAGATAAGGTAGCCACTGTGCTGAATAAGCTTACAGGCCCGAATGGTGAATGGATTCCAGTAATTTTCAGGCCATTTCATGAGTTTGACGGCAACTGGTTCTGGTGGGGTGCAGCATTTTGTACACCCGATGAATACAAAGCGGCTTATCGCTTTACGGTGGAATACATGCGTGATGTTAAAAAGCTGCACCATGTTTTGTATGCCTTTAGTCCTGATAACAGTTACAGCACCGCAACATCGTACCTGAGCCGGTATCCCGGGGATAAGTATGTGGATGTGCTGGGCATTGATAATTATTGGGATTTTCGTTTTGAAGCGGGACAGGCAGGTGCATTGGCGGCAAACCAGAAAATGGGGATGGTATCAGATCTGGCGAAAGAAAAAGTGAAAATAGCTGCCATGACAGAAACAGGCTACCAGGTTACATCAACCAATACCGCTGTTCAGGAATGGTTCTCCAATTTCCTGTATACTGCGCTCACCAACAAAACGGAAGTCTCTTTTGTAATGTTCTGGGCAAATGACGCTGAAGGGTATTATGTTCCGCCACCTTCAGGAACAAATAAGGCCGATTTCATCGAATTTGTGAATAAACCCAAAGCGCTTTTGCAAAACGAAATGCCTGAGCTGTATAAGATCAAATAAGTAAAACGCGCTTCTTTTTCTGCACAAATAAAACATCATTCACATTAGCAGGTTTCACTCCACAAATCTTCTCCCTCACTGGATAGGAATAATACGTTTCAGTTAAAATTCGAATACTAAGGATTAAAATGCGTTAACGCCCCAACGCAAACGTTTGATACTTTTATTATCATAAGAAAGGCCATAAACAACAGACTAACGATTTAAAAGATTGCTTTTTTCTCAACAACCCACTAGCACCCCTATACCAGTTTTTCATTTAGCTGATACATAACGTGTCCTGAAAAATTAAATCATTTTCCGGGATAGGATAACTGTGCCCGCAAATCGCAAATATAATAACCATCAAAACCAACAGATCATGAATGTTTGGACCAGAACGCTGCTGCATTACCTGCAATGCGCCACCGCAAAAAAAATACGGGAGCCCCTGGCGCCTGTGCTGCTTTTACTTTGTATCCTGCTGTCGCAAATGGCCATCGGGCAAACGAAGTTTACGGTAAAAGGAAAAGTTACAGGGGAGAATGGCGCTGCGCTGGCTGGCGTTAGCGTACTTGAAAAGAATACCACCAATGGCGTAAGTACCGGCACCGATGGAACTTTCTCCATTGATGTAAGTAAACAGAACGCCATACTAACCGTGAGCTTTGTTGGCTATGAAACCACGGATATTGCTGTGGGCAACAGGCTGAACATCAATATTAGTTTGAACCCTGAGGCTACCAGTCTTACGGATGTGGTGGTGATCGGTTACGGAAAGCAGAAAAAGACCGAAGTAACCAGTGCGGTGGCCAGCGTGAAGCAGGAAGATTTCACCAAAGGTTTCGCACGTGATGCGGGGCAACTGATTCAGGGTAAGGTAGCCGGACTTGCAATTTCCACTTCCAGCGGCGATCCCAATGCCACTACCCAGATATCCTTGCGCGGAAACAGTACCATTACTTCTTCCACACAGCCACTCATTCTGATTGATGGTATCCCGGGTGCGATCAACTCCGTAGCACCGGAAGATATTGAGTCGGTAGACGTATTAAAAGACGGTTCCGCGGCCGCCATCTACGGTACGCGCGGCACCAACGGGGTAATCCTGATTACTACAAAGAAGCGCAATGGCAACCGTCCGGCAACCCTTACTTATGACGGGTATGTAAGCGTGCAGTCCATTGCCCGGAAGATGGAGTTCCTCGATGCTGCTGATTACAGAAGGCTGATTGCGGATGGCTTCTTTCCTTCCAATCAGAAATATGATTACGGCACCAGCACCGACTGGCTGGGCGAAATTACAAGAACGCCCGTGAGCCAGACGCATAACCTTACTTTACAGGGCGGAAACGGTCAAACCAATTATGTGGCTTCCATGAACTACAGGCATTGGGAAGGTTTGTTCCTCCGCTCCAACAACCAGCAGTTCACCGGGCGTTTAGAAGCGAACCACTCCATGCTGGATGGTAAACTGAAATTCAATGTTGGCGTTATTTCCAGGAACCGGAAATATTTTTCCGGTCCCAACTACAGCTATATCTACCGCCAGGCCATCATCAGGAACCCAACCGATAGTGTGTACGATTATATGGGCAGATGGAAAGAAGATCCCAACGGCTACAACTACGACAACCCCGTTCGTCCTATAGAAGAAGTGGAAGGCGAATCGAAAATGCAGGAAACCAGGTTGAACGGAAGTGTGGTGTTCTCACCCATCCGCGACCTGAATTTTAAATTGCTGGTATCAAATGTAAAAGAAAACTGGCTCTCGGGCTACGCCGAATCTTTCGACCACCGCGCTTCTGTGATCAACGGAAGAAGGGGATACGCTTCGCGAAGCACTAGTCTGCGCGATGACCGTCTCCTCGAATTTACCACGGATTATTCAAAATCTTTTGGCCTGCACAAAGCCACCGTACTTGGTGGTTACAGCTACCAGGATGTGACCAACGAAAGTTTCGAAGCCTGGAACTCTCATTTCCCAACAGAACTCTTCACCTTTAACGAACTGGGTGTGGGCGACGCCTACAAGCAGGTGAACATCCCCGGCATTCCCGCCAGACCTTACGGCATGGAAAGCGGTAAAAACAACTTCCGCCTCATCGGTTTCTTCGCCAGGGTGAACTATACGTTTAACGAGAAATACATGTTGCTGGCCAGTGTTAGGAGAGAAGGTTCCACCAAGTTCGGAGAAAACTACAAGAATGCGACCTTCCCCGCGGTATCCGCCGGATGGCGCCTGAGCAAGGAAAGCTTCATGCAGAACGTTACTTTCATCGATGACCTCAAATTCCGCGTTGGATTCGGCGTAACAGGTACTGCCCCCAACAACAACTACGACGGCCTCATCAGTTACGCGTACCAAACCAGCCGCTTCCTCAGCAACGGGCAATGGGTGCAGCCACTGGTGCCAACCCGTAACCCCAACCCCAACCTGCGCTGGGAAAAGAAAAGTGAATACAACGCCGGACTCGATTTCGCCATGTTCCGCAACAAACTCAGCGGTAGCATAGATGTTTACCAGAGAACCACCAACGACCTGCTGTACGACCTGCCCGTGGCCACACCGCCCAACCTGGTAGGTACCACAAGGGCCAACGCGGGTACCATGAAGAACAAAGGTGTTGAAGTATTGCTGAATTACAATTTCATCAATACCAAAGATGTTGGGCTGGATGCGAACGTAACTTACTCTTTTAATAAGAATGAACTGGTTTCCATCAACAGCGAACTCGCTTCCTCCACCGTTACTTTCTTCAACGCGGGCCATACGGGTGAACCGATTCAGCTCGCCACACACAGGATTGAGGTAGGACAACCCGTAGGTAATTTCTTCGGTTATAAATCCGTTGACATCGACGAGAATGGCAAGTGGATCATCGAAGGGGCCGACGGCAAACCCAAACCACTGGCTTCCGCCAACGACCAGGATAGAAAAGTGCTGGGCAACGGGCTGCCCAAACATACCGCGGCCATGAACGTTTCTTTCCGCTACAAAAGATTCGATATGGCGCTCAACATGCGTGGCGCATTCGGTTACCAGATACTCAACTTCCAGCGGCTGTATTATGAAAACCCCACCATCAAGCAATACAATATGCTGAAAACGGCGCTGGATCCGGTGTATGGCAAAACCATGCTGAACAATCCGCTCACTTATGTTTCCTATTATATCGAAAATGGTGACCACTGGAAATTCGATAACATCACGCTGGGCTATAATATTCCCGTGGCCAACAGCAAATATTTTAAAAACGCAAGAGTATATGTATCGGGCCTGAATATGCTGGTATTGACCGGTTACAAAGGCATTGATCCCGAACTGAGCCGTGGCGGACTGGATGCAGGTAACGATTCCCGCGATAAGTACCCCACCACCCGCACCTACACTTTTGGCGTAAACTTCACCTTATAAAAGATAACAATGAAAAGAAGCCTATATAAAGGAGTGACGGCTGTAAGCATCGGCGCTTCCGTCCTGTTTTTTTCCTGCACCAAGCTGGATACCAAAGTGTACGATGAGATACTGGAATCGTCCTACCGTCCTACGGAAGGCGATATTCCATCTATTATCGGTCCCGTATATACGCAGATGCGCGGCATGTTCGCCGGCTGGCAGGGAAATTTTGATTTGCAGGAAGAACCCGGAGATATTCTTGTAACGCCCACCCGGCCCAACGGATGGGACGATGCCGGCACCTATAAAAGAATGCACCGCCATGAATGGAGCACCACGGAATGGCAACCCACGAATTTGTGGAACAACTGCTACGCGGGCATCAACAGCGCCAACAGGGTGCTTTCCCAGATCGAAGACGGCTCCATTCCTGTTACCACCAATAAAGAAGGGTTGATTGCGGAACTGAAAACCGCACGCGCCTTCTATTATTCCTACCTCGTGGATACACATGGCAATGTGCCCATCGTGTCCGATTACCTGGGCGGAACCCTGCCCAAACAAAGCACCCGCGCGGAAGTGTACAACTTCGTTGAAAAGGAACTTTTGGAGAATATGGATAAGTTGTCGGATGTGGTTGGCCCAACCACCTATGGAAGGTTTACCAAATGGGCGGCAAAAGCAATACTGGCCAGGTTGTACCTGAATGCGCAGGTGTATACCGGTACTGCGCAGTGGGACAAATGTATCCAGCAATGCGATGACATCATAGGCAGCAACAAATACATTCTTGAGCCGAGCTACAAAACAAATTTCCAGACTACAAATGAAGTGTCGAAGGAGAATATCTTCGCCGTACCCTACGATGAAGTGTTCGCCACACAATTTACCATCCACATGAAAACGCTGGCCACTGCGCACCGTGATGTGTTGGCCATGGCCGCGCAGCCCTGGGGCGGCAACTGCGCCGTTCCGCAGTTCATCAACACCTACGATCCCGATGATTCCCGCCTGAAAGATACCTGGATCATGGGCCCGCAGTACAGTGTAAGAACCGGGCAGCTTATTCTTACCTACACCAAAGATGTGCCCAGCATCAACCAAACCGGGTTCTTCGATGGCTACCGAATTGGTAAGTATGAAATTAAAGTGGGGGCCACCGGTGGACTAAGTACCGATTACCCGATCTTCCGCCTGGCCGATGTGAAAATGATGAAGGCTGAATGCCTGCTCCGCAAAGGACAGGCTGGGGATGCGGCTACCATTGTGTCTGAAGTGAGAACGCGGGCATTCGCGGCGAATCCTTCCAAAGCCACGGTAACCGGCGCCCAGTTGCAACAGGGCAGCTCCTATAACTATGGTTTCTGGGAGAACGGCGCAGTTGTAAATCCCGAAGGTGGCGCTGATATTCCTTTTGGAAGGTTCCTCGATGAACTGGGTTGGGAATTCGCGGCCGAAGGCAGAAGAAGAAGTGACCTGATCCGCTTTGGGGTGTTCCACCGCAAAACCTGGTTCAACCACCGCCCAAGAACTGATGGCAAACCGAGGTTCCTTTTCCCCATCCCGCAGGGCGAACTGGATAAGAACCCTAACCTGAAACAAAACCCGGATTACATACAGTAAAATATTGCAGCAGTTGGTTTCGTATATGGGAGAGGCTGTCTCCGTTGAGACGGCCTCTTTTTTGTGGGGTATTGGGCTTGTAAAATCAGAGTAATAAGTACAAATCCGCTCATCACGCGGGTGGTTCAACAACGGCAATGCTAGGGCTTTGTGGTAAACAAAAAAGGTATGCCGGTTGATGAACGGCATACCTTTTTCTGGTTTAGAGCCAATAGTTTACAATTCGGTATAAGTAAATTTCATTGTATAATGTAAGTAAGTATTATTCGCAAAATGCACTGTTTCAGTTGCGCTCACCACAGCAGGAAGACCGTGGGCGTTCATCGTATAGGAGTAGTTGGTCGTATAGGTAAGTTGCAATTCCTGGTCCTGACCATCTGGCACCCAGGTCTCAACTTTTAAAAGAAGATTTTTAGAGAACTTTCTAAACAGAAACTGAAAGCCATAGCCATCATAGTCTCCGAAATTTTTCAATAGGTTGAGCTTATTGTTATCATATTCGAAAAGCAATACTTTTTTAGCTGTAGATGATCCCTTGTCGTACACTTCAGCTTTTACCAGATTTTCTCCTTCATAGAAATAAACGTAGCGGTTTTCTTCTTTATTTAGCGGAACCAAAGGATCATCTGAATGTTCAATCCAACTTGAATTTTCTGCTGTAACATAACCTTCGGTGTTCAGGGTATAGGTTTCCAGAATAGAGTATGATACCCTGGAGCCTTCCTTTTCAAGGGATTCATAGGATACGGGCCAACCGGATGCTGCCAGCTTTAAGGTGATGGAGTCCACCCATGACTGATCCCTGGGTGTTCCTATCATTATTACTTTCTGCTTATCATAGGATACCTTGAAGACACCTGATTCTTGCCCATTTACATCAAACTCCTTAAACTCTTTCAGCGCCCCGGCTGCGTTGTACAGAAGCTGATTGGAATAAGAAAAATCCGGGTAGGCTTCGTTTATCTCTTCAAATTTGGTCAGCAAAAGTTTTTTACCATCAGGCGATTCAATGATGGATTGAATCACCGCCGGGGGGATTGGTTCGGTGGTTTCAGGAATTTCGTCAAGACCTTTTTGGCAGGAGGATAAGGAAAACAGCGCAGCCAGGATAATGGCGGTTAAGGATAAATGTTTCATCTCAGGGATAATATTTTGCGCAATATATTGCTATTCCTTTAAATGTAAAAGCGGCGGGGTTTGTTGTAGTGTCCAACCCCCGAAAAAATTTAACCCTTCCTTCACCCTTATCCTTCTATCTTTGCCGCTGCATGAAGAAGGTATTATTGTTTCTCTTATTGCTCAACTACATCAATACAACGATGTTCTTCCCCGTGATCGAGGAAGTGAATACCGCTGTTGATGCCTTGGGGTATTATGATGAAACCAATTCCATCGTAGAGCTCATCAAAAAAGAAATGTTCGGCAAAAAAAGCCGGCATTCTGATGATGAAGACAATGACCAGCCCCTTGCACCTGGCCTCAGAAGCATCACGGTTTCCGCAGTTGTACTTGACGACCTGCTCAAACCGTTGCCCGCATTCGTGCCTGCTGCGCTTACCCATGAACCGCTTATGGAAGATGCACGCGTAAGTGAAGGGTTCCTCTCCAGGTTCTCCCCGCCACCCGATGTTGTTCCTTGTTGATCGTCCTCTTTTTGTAACGCCAACGGCGTAATTCCTTATTTAATTTAATGCAACATGGAACTCCGAAAGTATTCCCTTTGGTTTCCGCTGTTGTTGTGCATGGGCTGTGCCGGAACGCTCCGGTCGCAGGATACTTTACGCATAACACTGCCGGAAGCTGAACAGGTATTTATGCGCGGTAACCTGGATCTGCTGGCGGAAGCCGCACAGGTGAGCGCTGTAAAAGCACGGGAAATACAGGCCCGGCTTTATAACAATCCCACTATTACTGCTGAATGGAATTTGCGTGATCCGGAGAACAACAAATGGCTGCATGTGGGCAGAACCGGGCAGCAAATATTTGAAATAGAGCAACTCATCATCCTGGGTGGAAAACGTAAGGCGGAACTTGCATTGGCGAAGGCCAACACACAGGTGGCTGAACTTAATCTTGAAGTATTGCTCCGCAACCTTTTGCTGCAACTGCGCCAGCACACTGCCAACAGGTATATACTGGACCTCAGTCTGAACCGGTACGCACAACAGATTACGCAGTTCAGCGACCTCGTGAAGCAGGTGGAACTGCAGGTGGAAAAAAAGAACATGCCCGCCCGGGACTTACTCCGCCTGCAATCCACCTTACTGCAACTGTTGCAGGAACGTGCCGCAGCGGAATCCGCATTGAGTGAAACGGACGCGGCAGTGAAACTGCTGTTGGGAACGCTGCAACCGGTAAAAGTAACATTGCCACCTGTTACAGATGCACCGTCCGAACTTCCGGTGGTGGATAGTCTCATCGCTATGGGACTCAGCAACAGGCCGGAAATACGGTTGGCGAAAGCCGGGAGCAAGCAGGCTGCGGCTTCCTTTATCCATGAAAGTAAACAGGCAATACCTGACCTTACCGCCTATGCGAACTACGACCGCCAAAGCGGTGCTTTTCGAAACGAATTCAACATGGGCGTCGGAATACCAATTCCCGTTTTTTCAAGGAACCAGGGCAATATCCGTGCGGCAAAGTTTGAGCAGGAAGCCACGCAACATAAAGTGATGCTGGAGCAGCAACGCATCGCCGGAGAGATAACACTTGCCTGGCAGCAATACCTCGTGCGGAGGAAAGTGTGGGAGGAAAGTATCCGCACCACCGAATCCACGTTGTCGGAAGTAATGAATGCGGCACTGGTCAATTACCGGAAAGGAAACATCTCCCTGATCGAATTTATGGACATGTACGAGTCGGGCATGGAAGCCATGCGAAGCAGGATCGATATGCAGTCCGCCCTCCTGGATGCCGCCATTCAACTCGATCATTCGGTGGCGGCTGAAGTATTGCCGCTCTCCGCATTCCTGAACCATTCAAACATCAAACGATGAACCCAAACAGCATAAAACTGTTACCAATATGCGCACTGCTTTTATTGCTGGGCGCGGCATGCGGTAACGGAAACAAATCAAATGAATCCACTGCAAACAGAGACGCTTCTTCAACAGCCTTCCAGCCCTCCTGGATTCCGGTGGAGCGCGGCCCCGTTACCACCAACCTCAAACTTTTTGGAAAGATCGTTTCAGCCAACCACGCCAGGGCACAGGTGTATCCCATGGTAGAGGGATCGGTATCCCGTACCAATGTGAGCCTGGGCGATGAAGTACAAAGAGGTCAGTTACTGGCCATCATCAAAACGGCCCGCTTCGCGGAACTGGAAAACGAAAGAATGGAAGCGCTCAACCGCATTTCGGTCGCCGAAAAAGAGCTGGAAGTTGCGAAGCAACTGATGGACGGAAAACTGAATACGGAAAGAGATGTGCTGATCGCTGAATCAGAACTCAGTACCGCCCGTTCCGCGCTGAAAAAAGTGGACCAGACCTATGCCACTTTGCTGCAGAAAGCCGGTGGCGATTTCGAGGTACGGGCTCCTATGGCAGGGTTTATTGTGGAAAAGAACATCAACGAGAACATGCAGGTTTCGGTAGACAAGATCGGCAACCTGTTCTCTATCGCAAGAATTGATACGGTATGGGTCCTCGCCAACGTGAACGAAAGCGATATCGATAAGATCACCATGGGCATGGAAGCGGACGTGCAAACCCTTAGTTACCCGGGAAAAGTATTCCGTGGAAAAGTAGACAGGATCTACAATTTTCTGGATGCGGAAACCCATTCCATGCAAATCAGAATGAGCATTCCCAACCCGGGACTTTTGCTGAAACCGGAAATGAGTACCACCGTGCTCGTGAAATACATTGAACCCCGGAGCCTTCCCTCCGTGCCTTCTTCGGCGCTCATCTTCGATGAAAGCAAATACTGGGTGCTGGTGCGCGATGAAAAGGGCGCGCCGCATATCCGGCAGGTGGAAATCTACCGGCAAACCAACCAGCGTACCTACCTCGAAACCGGGCTCAAGGAAGGAGAAGAAGTGGTGGGCGAGAACCAACTCCTATTGTACAACCAGCTTAAAAATTAAACATGAACAAATTGATAAGGGCCGTCGTCGGTTTTTCGTTGAAGAACCGGGCGACGGTAATTGCCATGAGCGTGCTGCTGGCCGTGGCAGGTTACTGGGGCTATACAAGGATGCCGCTGGAAGCGTTTCCCGATGTTACCAATACGCAGATCATTGTAGTAACGCAGTGGAACGGACGCAGCGCCGAAGAAGTGGAGCGCCTGGTCACCACACCCATTGAAGTGGCGATGAATGCCACCCAACGCAAAACGGACGTACGCTCCGTAACCATGTTCGGCCTCTCGGTGATCAAAGTGATCTTTGAAGATGATGTGGAAGATTTTTTCGCCCGGCAACAGGTGAACAACCTCCTCGGCAACGTGGAACTGCCCGATGGCGTGCAGCCTGAAGTACAACCCCCATACGGACCAACAGGAGAGATATTCCGCTACCTGCTGGTAAGTGACCAGCGCGATTCGAGGGAGTTGCTCAGTTTGCAGGACTGGGTCGTAGACAGGCAACTCCGGGCCGTTCCCGGTGTGGCCGATATTGTGGCCTTCGGAGGACAGGAAAAAGTATATGAGATCGCCGTAAACCCCGTTAAACTACAGAGCTACGGCATCAGCGCAGCGGATGTGTACGAGGCTGTTGCGCAAAGCAACCTCAATGTTGGTGGCGATATCATGCAGAAGAACCAGCAGGCGTTTGTGGTAAGAGGCATCGGTTTGCTCCATTCCATCCAGGACATTGAGAATACCATCATCACCAATATGAACGGTAACCCCGTGCTGGTGAAAATGGTGGCCGATGTACGCATCTCCAGCGCGCCACGTGTGGGTCAGGTAGGTTACAACAACCAGCACGATGTGGTGGAAGGCATCGTGGTGATGCGCAAAGGAGAGAACCCTTCCATCGTGCTGGAAAAAGTAAAGGACAAAATTGAATACATCAACAAGCAGGTACTGCCTTCCGATGTGAAGATGAAAACTTTTTACGACCGGCAGAACCTGATCGACTATTGTAAAGACACCGTATTGCATAACCTCGCCGAAGGCATCATACTGGTTACGGTAATCGTTTTCCTTTTCATGGCCGACTGGCGCACCACACTTATCGTATCCCTTGTGATACCGCTTGCGCTATTGTTCGCATTCCTCTGTTTGCACCTGCGTGGCATGAGCGCCAACCTGCTCTCGTTGGGGGCGGTCGATTTCGGGATCATCATCGACGGAGCCGTGGTCATGACGGAGGGCATCTTTGTTGCACTTGATCATCTGGCCCATAAACATGGGATGGAGCGCTTCAATAAACTGGCCAAACTGGGGCTGCTCCGGAAAAAGGGAACCGAAATGGGCAAAGCGGTTTTTTTCTCCAAACTGATTATCATCACCGCATTGCTGCCCATCTTCGCATTCGAAAAAGTGGAAGGGAAGATGTTCTCTCCGCTGGCTTTCACGTTGGGATTTGCCTTGCTGGGGGCCTTGCTTTTCTCCCTAACCCTGGTGCCTGCACTGTGTTCGCTGTTGTTAAGAAAGAACGTGAAGGAGAAAAACAATCCTATCGTGAACTTTTTCAACAGCATTGTAGCGAAAGGATTTGCGGGCGCCTTCAGAAGAAAGAAACTTACCTTAGGCATCACCGTTATTATATTAAGTATTTCACTCTATTCCTTCAAATGGCTCGGCAGTGAGTTTCTTCCACAACTGAACGAAGGCGCATTGTGGGTAACCGCGGAATTGCCCATGAGTATATCCCTGGAAGAAAGCCTGAAAGTAACCGAAGAACTGCGCACAGAGATGGGCAGGTTTCCCGAAGTAAGACAGGTATTGTCGCAGGCCGGCCGGTCCAATGATGGAACCGATCCGAACGGATTTTATTTCGTTCAGTTCCAGGTAGACCTTAAACCGAAAGAGGAATGGCCGGAAAAAGGAACCGTGGATGATTTTATACGGAAGATGGATGCGAAACTCCTGCAATGGCCGGGGATCACCTACAATTATTCACAGCCTATTATCGATAATGTTTCAGAAGCGGTGGCGGGTTTCAAGGCCTCCAATGGCGTGAAAATATATGGAGCGGACCTGCCAGTACTGGAACAGTACGCCAAATCGGTGGTGGAGCAATTGTCGGAGGTAGAAGGCGTGCGCGACCTGGGCATCATTCGGAATATTGGTCAGCCGGAGATCAGCGTAGTACTCGATGAGGAGAAGATGGCCATATACGGCGTGAACAAAAGTGACGCGCTGGGCGTGATAGAAATGGCTATTGGCGGCAAAACCGTGACACAGAAATACGAAGGCGAACAGCGGTACGATATACGTGTACGCTATGATACAGCCTTCCGGAAATCGGAAGCGGACATCGAGTTGTTGCAGGTGCCATCGGCTACGGGGAAAACCATTTCCATCGGGCAGATCGCGGCTGTTTCCACGGTTACCGGTCCCGCGTTCGTGTACCGGGAAAACAACCAGCGCTTCATCGGAATCAAGTTCTCCGTCCGGGACCGTGACCTCGGTAGCACCCTGGCCGAAGCCCGGGAAAAGGTGGGTGCGGCGGTGCAGCTTCCGGCGGGATACAGCATGAGCTGGGTAGGTGAATATGAGAACCAGGTGCGGGCCAGCGGAACACTTGCGCAGGTAGCGCCCATCAGCCTCTTGCTGATACTGGGGTGGCTTTTCATCATGTTCGGCAACATGCGCGATGCAGCCCTTGTGCTCACCAATGTGCCTTTCGCCCTGATCGGCGGTATACTCGCCTTGCACCTTACGGGCACCAATTTCGGGATATCGGCTGGTGTCGGGTTTATCGCCCTGTTTGGTATATGCGTACAAAACGGCGTGTTGCTGATATCCGCCATCAGCAACAACCTCAAAGCTAAATTGGATATGAACGATGCCATACGGCAGGCCGTGCACGAAAGAACAAGGCCCATTGTGATGACCGCGCTGATGGCTTCGTTAGGACTTTTACCCGCTGCTTTGTCTTCAGGCATCGGATCTGAATCGCAGAAACCACTGGCCATCGTTATTATTGGTGGGCTCATTACTGCAACGGTATTGACTTTACTCGTGTTCCCCGTAGTGTATTGGTGGGTGAACGGGAGAAAATATTACCGCACACAACAACAAGTATAGCACCACAGGATAAATTAAAAAGAAACCAACTGAAGAGAGGCCGGTACCAACCGGTCTCTTTTTTTAATAGCGTGCGATGCAATACTGACCAGCATCAACCTGCTTCCTGATACAAATCCTGCCTGTCCTGCATCTTCCTGCTATCTTTGCGCCACAAAATCTTCCTGATCATGCCCAGTTTCAGTTCCGCATCCGAAGCAGTAAAAAAGATCAAATCCGGCGATCGTGTGTTCCTCCACGGTAGTGCCGCCACGCCTGTGGTTCTTATTAAAGCCTTGCAGGAAAGACATGCGGAGTTGAAAGAAGTAGAACTGGTGAGCATAACCAACCTCGGCGATATCAATTTTAACGATCCGGTGAGCCGGGAAAGTTTCTTTTTCAACTCACTCTTCGTGAGTGCGAATACCCGTGCCGTAGCCAACAGCGCTTACGGCGATTATGTACCGGTTTTCCTCAGCCAGATTCCCAGCCTGTTCCGGAAAGAAATACTCCCGGTAGATGTGGCCCTGATCCAGGTTTCTCCACCCGATGCGCATGGTTATTGTTCCCTGGGTACTTCTGTGGACATCGCCATCGCCGCTGTGGAAACGGCCCGCTACGTGATCGCGCAGGTGAACACGAAAATGCCCCGAACTTCAGGAGATGGGTTCGTGCACATCAGCAGGATCAACGAAATGGTGCAGTACGATGCGGAACTGCCTGAAGTGGATTATTCCGCCAAAGCTTCCGCAGCCAGTGAACAGATCGGTAAACACGTGGCATCCCTCATCGAAGACGGCGCTACCCTTCAACTGGGCATCGGCAGTATTCCCGACCAGGTGCTGAAGAACCTCCACGGCCACAAAGACCTGGGGCTGCATACCGAAATGATGAGCGACGGGGTGATTGAACTGATTCAGAAAGACATCATCAACAACAAAAAAAAGAAGAATAACCCCGGGCAATCCGTCACCAGTTTTATGCTCGGCACCAGGAGGTTATACGATTTCGCGCACGATAATCCAGCCATCAAAGTAAGAGACATCAGTTATGTGAACGATACCAGTGTGATTCGCCAGAACCCGAAAGTAGTGGCCATTAACAGCGCCATTGAAGTTGACCTCACAGGACAGGTATGCGCTGATTCCATCGGTACTTTCCAGTATTCCGGTATTGGTGGTCAGATGGATTTTATGCACGGTGCTGCATTGTCTGAGGGCGGGAAACCCATTATTGCCATGCCTTCCACTACCTCAAAAGGCATTTCCAGGATCGTCCCTTTTCTGAAAGAAGGGGCGGGCGTGGTTACTTCCAGGGGACATGTACACTGGGTGGTAACCGAATATGGGATCGTGAACTTATTCGGGAAGAATTTCCGCCAAAGGGCCCTGGCCCTGGCCAGCATCGCGCACCCGGATCATAGGGAGGAACTGGAGCGGATGATTTCGGAGCGGTTTAAATTATCGGCGCATTCGCTGTAGCGGAGCAGTCGATGCCGTATATTTGCCCACCATGTTCCTGCCGAAAGATCGATCCACTTCCGTTGATCAGCCACTCAAATTTATGATGTGACGCGATCGTTTCCAGCTAAAAATACCCATGTATTATTTTTGTTCCTGGTGCTTTTCTTTGTTTCCCAAAGCGCATACGCCCAGCCTGTGGCTGATTTTTCCAGCAATAAAACCACCGGCTGTGTTCCGCTAGGCGGGGTGAATTTCACTGATTTGTCAACAGGAGGCACGGTCGTTAACCGGCGCTGGGACCTTGGAAACGGCACCATCATTCCCAACGGACCAGCCGTAGTGGGCACCAACTACCTGAATGATGGCACTTTCACCGTTAAACTGACGGTCACTTTTTCAGGTGGGGAGGTTTTATCCGCCGAAAAAAAGATCGTAGTCCACCCAAAGCCGGTCGTGAAATTTTCCGCCTCGGTTACCGAAGGATGTATTCCGCTGAACACACAGTTCAAAGATGAATCCACTACCGCAACGGGCACTATTACAGATCATGTATGGGATTTCGGCGCAGCGGGAAGTACTGCAGCCAACCCATCTTTTTCCTACACCGCGAACGGAACCTATAATGTGTCGCTGCTGGTCACCAACAGTTGGGGTTGCGCCAGTGATGCCGTTACTGTTCCCGCATATATAAAAGTATATCCGCGGCCGCAGGCTTCCTTCTCTATTCCTGTCAATGCCTCGTGTAACCTGCCTTTCACTGCAAACTTCGTAAACAACACTTCCGGCGATGGCACCATCACTTATAACTGGGACCTGGGAAATGGCAATACATCTACGGAAAGAGAACCTTCGGCCACGTATACCACCGCTGGTGTGTACAGGGTAAGGCTCACCGCGCAGAATGGTCCGGGTTGCACCAGCACTTACACGGCGCCCACAGAAATTTACGCGGGCACGCCGGAAGTAACCATCAATGCGGCTGCTACCGCCTGTACCAATACAGCCGTTCCTTTTACAGCAGCCGTTACGCCCGCCGCTTTCGGCCATACCTATAAGTGGACGTTCAGCGACAATGGTACCATCCGCACCGGTCAGTCTCCTTCCTATACATTTACCAATCCCGGTACCTACAAAGTATTCGTGGAAGCGACCAACCAGGCCGGATGTAAAGCCACTGCTGAACATGAAATTACGGTGCGCTCCGCGCCATCCGCCGCTTTTGCAGCAGATAAAACCGTTTCCTGCCAGTTTCCTTTCGCTGTTCAGTTTACACCCGATGTAGTATCGCCGGATGTAAGTTACTCCTGGACCTTCGGCGATGGTCAGACTTCTACCGAAACGGCCCCGCAACATACGTATATGCAAACGGGTTATTTTACGGTACGCCTTCAAACCAAAGATATTTCCATTCCCGACGGCTGTACCACTACGGAAACCAAAAGCAGTTACATCCGCATTCAACGCCCAACTGTGGATTTTACTTATACACCTCCTGCCGGTTGTCGCCCGTTGCCCGTAAAATTCACTGCCAGGGTCAATAACCTCACAGAACTGGTGGCGAATTATACCTGGATATTCGGAGACGGAAACACAGTTACCGTTACCAACCCTGAATACACCCATATTTACAACAATGCCGGTAATTTCCAGGCGAAACTTATTATCCAAACGGTATCGGGTTGCACGGAAGAATCGATCCTGAAACCCGTGGCGGTAGCTGCGCTTTGTGACGACGATGGCTCCGGTGGCGGAGGCGGTGGGGGCGGGGCAGGATTTGGCGTAGGTAAATCCTGTACTGATAAATATACGGTCACCTTTACCAATACGGAACCGGATACGGAAGTACTCAGTTGGAATTTCGGAGACGGATCACCCTTGTACAACACGGCTCCGCTTGAAAATGTAACACATAGTTTTCCCAATACTGGTAAGGAGTACATTGTAACCATCACCCGCAGACATATTCCTTCCGGGCAGGTGTACGACGCGCAGAAGCGGGTGATTATTATTGATGAGAAGGCCGATTTCGAACCCGATCTCACCGATATCTGCGCTGGAAAAACCGTTCAGTTCACGCCGCGCAACATCAATGCCGCGAACATCTCAACATACACCTGGGATTTCGGAGATGGTTCCACACCTCGGGTCATCAATAATCTCGCTTATTTTAACGCTTATGGTATTTACCTGGATGGCAAAACTTCGTACACCTATAACAACAATGGCACGTTCCCGGTTACACTTACCATCACCGATAAATTGGGTTGTACTGATGTAAGTACTTTCACATCGCCCATTTCCGTAAAAGCGCCGGAAGCAGCTTTCTCACCTTCGTTATTTACCACCTGTGACGAAAACTTCGATGTGGTATTCACCGATGCTTCCATTCCAAACGGCAGTACACCGATCGTTGCATGGGAATGGAATTTTGGTGATGGACAAACGTTGAACCGTACTGATGATGCATCCGTTCAGCATTCGTTTTCCAACCAGTCCTTCTACCGCGAATTTAATGCGCGCCTCCGG
The DNA here is from genome assembly GCA_946482545.1 of uncultured Flavihumibacter sp. The sequence goes on from CAMLRX010000032.1 coordinate 18,266, forward strand.
GTAAGGGACCAGATCGGTTGCGAAAATGAAGTGACCCATCTGGTAAAAAGTTACCGCCCCAAAGCCAATTTCAGCAGCGCCGATGTATTGACCTGCGGAAAGTACACCATCTCTTTCAGCAACAATTCCTCCGCCCGGAATGCGACCTATCAATGGGAATACGGCGACAATACTACCGCTACCGGATATGCGCCATCACATACTTATGCCGTGGATGGCGACTATACCATCCGCCTGACGGCCACCGACGAAAATGGCTGTGTGGCCACGGAAGAAAAACCCGCGTATATCAGACTGGTAAAGCCTCAGGCCGATTTTACCGTGGATGGAGATGATAAATGTGCGCCTGTTGCTTTGGTGCTGAAAGACAATTCAACCTTCGCCAGCAGTTATTCCTGGGACTTCGGCGATGGGGGAACGGGTACTTCTGACAAAAATCCTTCTCCGCATATTTACGCCGTGCCCGGTTTCTACGATATTACACTTCGGGTGAAAGGGGTGGGCGGATGCGAAAGTAGTATTACAAAGAAAGTCCGCGTGAAAGGACCCATCGGCAACTTAACCACAGGCCCCGCATTGGGGTGCGCGCCATTTAATTTCAATATGCAGGTTACTGGTTCCAACATCACCACTTATGCCTGGGATTTCGGCGACGGTACGCCTGTAAACCCCTCCACTTCAGCAGATAAAGTGGCGCATATTTATCCATCGTATGGGCAGTACCTTCCGAATGTGATTCTTTCCAGTCCTGAAGGATGCCAGTACACCCTTAAAATGACCGATCCCGTTGTGGTGGATGATGCGCTGGCTTCTTTCTCCATCAATAGAAATAACTTCTGCGATACCGCAATGGTCAATATCTCCAACAATTCCTTCTTCCCGTTCGGAAACCAGGGTTCGTTCCAATGGAAGTTCGGCGATGGAACATTTTCAACCGATGCAGCTCCCGGCACACATAGCTATAATAAACCGGGATCCTATACGATACAACTGATCGCTACAAGCATCAATGGATGCCGCAATGAAATGGCACTTGCACAACCCATCCATATCGCCACACCGCCACAATTGAGTATTGCCGGTAGTATGGAACAATGCGCGGGCGAAACGCGCAGCTTTGAAGCGGGCATTGTTTCTGAAGATAAGGTTACGGGCTACCAATGGCTGCTGGATGATCAACCGGCCGCAACGGACGCGCCTTTTGTGCAGCGCTTTCCAACAGCGGGCGTGTATGAACTTGGTCTCGCCGTGCAAACACAGCACGGTTGCCTGGATACGTTGTTTAAAGAATATACGGTTCATCGCTTGCCCGTTCCTTCCGCTTCACCCAATACCACGATATGTATTGGAACAGGTGTTTCTCTCCACGCGACGGATGGTATAAAATATGAATGGAATCCTGCCACACCGCTTGATAACGCGGCCATTGCCACACCCTTCGCTACTCCTTTAACCGATACCCGCTTTACCGTGAAAGTGACCAACGAATTCGGATGCACACAGGAAGAAAGCATCACCATAAAAGTGGACGAACGCGTTGCTTTGAAAGTGAGCGATGACGCGGTGATCTGCCTTGGCGACCGTGTACGTTTGAGCGCCTCGGGCAATACAGATCAATTCCTTTGGACACCTGCGAATGGATTGTCTGATCCTGCTGTCGCACGCCCTTTCGCGTCTCCGGTTGTTACTACCCGTTATACGGTGACCGGCTTCAGCAAGAATGTTTGTCCGGATGAAACCGGTTCTGTTACAGTAACGGTGGGTTCCATTCCGACTGTTGATCTGGGGCCCGACAGAGAAGTGGCGGCTGGTACCAGGATCACCCTGGCGCCGGTGGTGAGCCAGGATGTTGTCCGGTATGAATGGACGCCTTCCACGGGACTTACCTGCACGGATTGTAAGACCCCGCAATTCAATGCCGACAAAACCATCACGTACCGCTTGCGCGTAAAAACGCAGTACGATTGCGAAGCCAGCGATGCCGTGAACATTAAAGTGTTGTGCGGTGCGGATGCAGTGTACATTCCCAATGGATTTACCCCCAATGGCGATGGCCATAATGATGTGTTTTTCATCAAAGGATTCGGTATCCGCCTGGTGAAGAAACTCCAGGTATTTGACCGCTGGGGGCAGGTGGTGTATTCTGTAGTGAATATTGCCCCGAACGATGCCTCCAAAGGATGGAAGGGCACCGTGAAAGGGAAGATGCCCCAATCAAATGCTACTTTCGTGTACGTAGTGGAAGCGGAGTGCCATGAGGGGGGTACGATATTGCTGAAGGGAACGGTAACGGTGGTGCGGTAGCGTTGTCTGGCGAACATTGCAAATTTCCTGTTCTTGCCTTACTTTTGCCGCAAACGACCATTAAACCCTGGCCGCAATATGCGCTTATTCATACCCTTTTCCATGGCTGTCCTGCTGTTCGCGGCAATCGGCTCTCCTATGTTCACCCTTGCCCAGGATGTGTTTCAATACAGTTCTTCTCTGGCAGATACAGCGGCAAAACCAAAATTGCTCCAGCTTACAACCCGTAAATTTGAAGCAGATAAAAATAACCTTTCAGGAACGTATAAAAAGGAACTGGAAAAGGAATATGCGGAACGGTTCAATTATATCCGTAAGCTTTACGACCAGCAGGAACTGATGCTTGACGGTGAGGCGAAAGCGTACCTCGACCAGCTTTCTGAAAGTATTCTTCAACACAACCCTGAATTGGCGGCACTTCAGCCCAGAGTACTTTTTTCCAGAAATTATATTCCCAACGCGGCGAGCTACGGCGAAGGAACCATTCTTTTCCATGCGGGCCTGTTCAGCAGGTTGAAGAACGAAAGTCAGGCGGCGTTTGTGCTGTGTCATGAACTCGCGCATTATTACCTGGATCATTCCAACAAACGGATCGCGCAGTACGTAAATACAGTGAACTCAAAGGAGTTCCAGCAGCAATTAAAGGAGATTCAGAAATCAGCATACATGAAAAACCGCGCGGTGAACGAGCTGGCGCAATCTGTTTCTTATAAAAACCGGCGGCATGGTCGTTACAATGAATCTGAAGCCGATTCTATGGCATTGGAGTTTTTACGGAGAACAGATTTTGATATACGCGAATCCCTTACTGCGTTGGCATTGCTGGACAGTATAGATGGGCACAAGCATCCGGGACTTTCAGTGAAAGAAGTGTTTAATTTCCCCCAATACCCGTTCCGGGAACGTTGGATCAGGCAGGCCTCAAAGTCTTTGGGAGAAGCGATGCTGGAGGCAGGAGCAGGAACAACAAAGGATTCGGCAGCCGCAGATTCACTAAAAACGCATCCGGATTGCAGCAAACGTATTGCCGACCTCACTTCCAGGGCAAATGCCTATCATACACAGGAAAAGCAACTTTTTCTGGTCAACCGCACTACGTTCGAAAAACTCGGCCGCCGTTTCGATTACGATATCATTGATTATTGCTTTTTCAGCAAAGAAACCGGGCGAGCGCTTTTTTACGCGCTGCAGTTGTACAGGAAGGAAACCAACAACCCATACCTGGCCACCATGATTGGCAAATGCCTGAACCAGTTGTATGACGCCCGCCTGGAGCACGTAATGAGTAAACACGCCGATGCGCCACACCCGGAAATGGAGCGGGAATACGCTGAGTTTCTTCGTTTCCTTCAAAACCTTAGCCTGACCGATATCGCTTCTCTGAATTATTATTTTTTACAAAGGGAAAGTTCAAAATACCCCGGATACAAAGATTTTCAGGAAGCAATGGCGAAAGCCACCGCTCATTTTAAGGCACAGTCATCCAACTAATATTCATCTAAACCCTTAACCCCAGACACATGATCAGGAAATTTTTACCAGGATTGCTGCTCTGCGTATTGCCGATGGTACACCAGGCGCAGCAAAAGTTATCGATCGACAACATCCGTTCCGTATCGTTACGGAATTTCGGAACCATCGTTGAATCAGAAGAAGTGAAAGGCTACTTCGTGTATTATATCTCCGACAAGGTGGATAAGAATACCAATGAGTACACCATCCAGATCATCGATGAAAATCTGGCGCCCATTAAGAATATCGTTTTTCAGTCGGATAAGGATGATCATCTGCTGGAAACTTCTTTCAACCAAAATTCCCTGATGTTCATGTTCTTCAACAAGAAGTTGAAAACATTTACCTCTAAGGTGTACGCGTTGGACGGCAAATTGAAATACACGTATATGAAGGAGATCGATAAAAGATCTATGGCCTATCTTTCCGCGCTTCCATCCATGAAAATGAATGAAGAGGAAGGCCAGAACAAATTCCTGTACGACGTGGCCGATAAGGGCTATGTTTCAGTGATCCCCCTGAGAAATGGAAAAGATTATTCTTTCGAAGTGAATATCTTCCGCAGTGATACCAAAAAGCAGATCACTTATGTGCAGGAAGATGAGGGATATAAGTTCTACCAGGCTTCTTACCTGGGTGCCACATCAAATATTGCATTATTTGAAGTGATGAAGAAAGAAAAGATGATGTCCAACAAAATAGAAAGCTCGCTTTTGGGGATCGATTTGTCCAATGGCCGGAAAGTATTTGACATCAGGGACGATCTTACCAAATATAAGTTTCTGCCCATCAACATTTCCACGCTTACCGGAACGAACAATATCCTGATACTGGGTACTTATTATGATAAGGATTCCAAACTCGCGAAGGATGCCACATTGGGAATTGCAGCGGTTACAATTGATCCGAAAGGAAAAATCGTTTCACAGAAATACAACAGTTGGAGCACGGATTTCGCGAAACACCTCCCTGTAAGTTCCAAAGGGAAAATTGAAGACATTGGGTACCTCTATTTCCATAAAATCATCCAGACCGAAACGGGTGAAATATTCTCGGTGGGAGAGGGCTACAAACGTGTGGCCAGCGCCGGTGGTATTGCGGGAACCGTGGCCCTCGCGGCGATGGGTGGATACAGCAGCTCGGTAAGCACCACCCGCCTGGATATTACCGATATGGTATTGGTGAAATTTAATAAGGAGTTTGATATCCTCGAGGCAAAAGTGTACGATAAAAACAAAAACAGGTTTTCACTGCCCGGAGGTGATTTTGTATCCCCGCACCTGCTCGCGTTGGGCGCAAAAGCAATGGGGGCTTACGATTATGAATTTACGCGCACCGATAAAGACCATACACATTTCGTGGTGGGCTACAATGATTATGAGAAGGGAAAAGATTATAAAGGAACTGTTTTCCACAGCATCTCCTACAACGGCGGAAAATTGACCACCGATAAGATTAACCTTAAATCTTCGGCCAGTTCTTTAAGAGTAATGCCAGGGAAACCAGGATTTATATTCATTTCAGAATATTTTAAGAAAGATAAGAAAGTGGATATGCGCCTGGAAAAGATCAACTAAGCATTGCATACTATCAGATGAGAGCATACAGCCGAAAGGTTGTGTGCTCTTTTTTTGCTGTTAACCTGGTTGAAATGGCACGAAGCAATCCGTTTAAAAAACAACCTGCTATCCGTGTTAACACCTTTGTGCCGATCGGAGTGCAAGCATAACTTTGCTGTTAATAAAGATGGTTTGTATTCCAGGGCAGGCATTTGTTCCGTGAATGTTATATTAGCTTTGATTTTAAAACAAACCACTATGATTAGTTTTTTAGGAACAGGACTATTGGGCAGTGCTTTTGTAAGAGCCTTGTTGAAGAAGGGAGAGCAGGTGAAAGTATGGAACCGTTCGAAAGAAAAGGCGGAGGCACTTGTTGCGGAAGGGGCATTGCTGGGTGAAACATTGGCGGAGGCAGTACAGGGGGTTTCAAGGGTGCACCTGGTATTGTCCGACGATGCTTCCGTGGATAGTGTGCTCTCGGCAGCGGAACCGGCTTTGCAACCTGGAGTATACTTGATCGACCACACCACAACCTCGGTAGATGGTGCCCGTAAGCGTACGGCAGATTGGGCTGCGAAAGGGATAAATTATGTACACGTACCGGTGTTTATGGGGCCTGCAAATGCGTTGGAAGGTTCCGGTGTGATGTTGCTGTCTGGAGTGCCTGCCTTACTGGAGCCTTTGCGTCCATGGCTTGCGCCTATGACGGGTAAATTGGTGGAGCTTGGCGAAGAGACTGGTCGTGCAGCGGCAGTAAAGTTGCTCGGCAATATGTTCCTGATCACACTTACAGGTGGCTTCTCCGATATGCTGGCCACCGCTCAGGCGATGGATGTGCCGCCAACCGCTATCAGTGAGCTTTTTGCTTCCTGGAACCCGGGAGCATTGGCACCAGGAAGGTACCAGCGTATTGTTTCCGCACCTTTCGATGAGCCGTCATGGGAATTGCAGATGGCGCGTAAAGATGCCAGGTTGATGATGGAAGAAGCTGCAAAAGGTGGAAAAGAACTTACGGTGATACCCGCTGTTGCAAAAGTGATGGACGAGTGGATTGGAAAAGGTTTTGGGAATAAAGACTGGACGGTTATTGTAAAGGATCATTTGCCGGGGGAATAGCCTTGTTGCTGCGGTTGATATGCAGATTGATAAAAGAACAGGCTATCTTTTGAACGGAGGATTGATCCGGGGAAAGATAGCCTGTATACAAAGCCGTTAGTAAGTAATGACCATCTGATCGTTCGATGCGTTCAGCAGTACATTATTTATCCCGCCCAAACCGGATTGTCCCGATGCGTAAACGGTAAAGAAACTGGGGTAGGGGGAGGAGGTCACGCTAATGTTGTAGTATCCTGGCTCCAGATCACCAAGAAAAGTACGGTAATAGCTAAGGGCGGGCAATACGTAGAACTGGCTGGCATAAGTGCTGGTATTGGTAACAAGGATATTCATATCCAGTCCCATGCCATTGATACCATAAAAGGCAAACGTTGTAGCTGGCGCTGTAGAGATTTCCGTTGATGCCGAAGGAGCAGGAGAAAGAAAGAGCGTGTTACTGTTAGGTGTTTTACCTGCGGGTAGGGGCGCACCTGGACCTGAAGCGAAGGCGCCGGTAAAACCAAGAAGAAGGCAAAGGCTGAAGAGCAAGTGTTTGCGTTGCATAAGATTTGTGTTTTTATGAAAAATGAAGGTTTACAACAGAGCAGCCATAAACCGGTAAACAATAAGCCCTTGCTTTTGGAAATACGATAGCGTGAAGCTTCCCGGGATGTAAAAGAGAGAAAAAAGAGGGGATCAATACCACTTTGTATCCACATGCACTGCGGAGTAAAAGGAATAGCCGTAAGGCACAGGAAAGGTGGAATAGCAAACATAGCAAGGTCGTTAGGTCAAATGGCAGTTCAATTTATGAAACCGATTGCATTTTTGCAAGTCTAAAAGCGTGTATTCTACACTTATTTTTTAAGTTTTACAGAACGTGTTGATATACAGCAAATAACTTCCAGAAAAGTTTGGTTTGGCTGAAATCGAGTGCCTGCTTTTTAAAGTCGTTCAGCACAAGATGGAGTTCTGGAGGATTCATTTCGTATTGTCCGAGCATAATTTCTTTACCGGAAGTATAGAGTCCGGTCTTATGATGACAAAGGTGGAAGTTCTGTTGGGTAACTTCTTCAAAAATCAGGACATCATGCGTCTGGTATTGGGGGAGTGATGCGTGATGGGGAATATTGTGGTTGAAGGTAAGGGCCACCAGGTGGTTGCGTGTGGTTTCGGGGAGTACCAGTTTTGGAAAGGCGGACCAGTCATTAAAAGCGAGTTCCTGGTAGCTGCACCTGATATAGATATTGTCGTTCAGGAAAGGAATCTCGCGCAAGTGAAGTTGCATCAACTGGGTTTCTTCCACCAATAGTTTATCGCCGTTGAACTGGAGAATTTCGTTGATGGTAAGCTGGTGGTTGATGAATTTTTCCAGCGGAATGCAAAAATAATTGGCAATTCTTACCGCAGTTTCAATTCTGGGTTCTGCCCTATTCTCTTCATAAGAAGAAATATTGCCCCTGGTAAGTTCAAACAGATCGGCAAAGGACTGCTGGCTCAGCCCTTTGGTGGTGCGTATCTTTTTGATATTTGCTCCGATTTTTGTCATCACGGCAAATATAGGGCAATAATTTTTATCTTTTATGCTAATTTAATTTGCAATTTTAAAATGCAGTTTGTAGATTTGTTTTCGAAAGTTGAAATCAAAACCGATGAATCATTTTGAGTTGATAGAAGGATTTGCTGGAAGGCTTGATTGCCGGATTGTTTATAAGGATGAGCAAAGCGGCATCCTGAAACTCGACAACGAAGCCGATGGGATCAATAACCTGATTATCGGGATCGCTCCGCCGATCCTGATCATGGAGCAATTTCTTTTTTCCTTCCGGGAAGACCATTCCGAAATGTTCAAGAAATTACTGCAGAAGAACAGGGATACGATCCATGGTGCTTTTGTGATCAATGAAGAGGGGAATAAAGTGCTTTTCAGGTACACGATGCAGTTAGAGCATATCAATTTCAATGAGTTCGAAGGTGCCATTAACTCACTTGGACTGCTGTTAAGTGAGTATGCGCAACAGATCATCGACTTTTCAAAATTGTAAACAAGTAAAAGCATCAACCATGAACATCTTCAAAAGATTGCTGCGGATCGGACAGGCAGAAATACATGCCGCAGTGGAAAAAATGGAAGATCCCGTTAAAATGACGGAGCAGGGTTTGAGAGAATTGAGAGAAGACCTTACCGAGGCAACTGAAGCGTATGCAAAAGTAAAGGCGCTGGCCATTCGCACCGAAAATGAGCAGGCGCATTGCCAGAAAGAGTCCATGAATTATGCGGAAAAAGCTATCTTGATCATGCAGAAGGCGCAGGCCGGACAGGTAGAGATCGGGAAAGCCGAAGAATTGGCAAGGGAAGCGCTTTCTTTGCGCAGGAAGTTTTATTCGGAATCGGAAGAGCTGGGCCAGCAGGTAATGGCACTGCAGCAATCTTCAAGGGAAATGCTCAGGAATACCGAAATACTGAAGGAGAACCTGGAGAAATGGGAGAAGGAATTGCGGACACTGAAAGCCAGGGTAAAAGTAAGTAAGGCAACGGAACAGGTGAACAAACAACTTGCGCAACTGGACAATAACGGGACCATCGCCATGCTCGAACGGATGAAGGCCAAGGTGGAGGATCAGGAAGCTTTATCGCAGGCCTATGGTGAGATTGCCCGCAGTAAACACAGCATGAAAGATGAATTGGATAAATTCCTGAAAGATGATTCCATGTCGATTGAAAAGGACCTTCAGGCCATAAAAGAAAAATTGGGTATACAGTAAACGCTCCATAATATATGTCCGGAATATTCGACCTGCTCTTTCATCCCCTCAGTAACGCAATTATGACCGTGCTCACGGGAATCACGGCGGTGTACTGGCTGTTTACTTTTATCGCCGGCGATCTGTTTGGCGAAGCGGATGCGGAGGCTGGAATAGAAGTTCAGGGCGCTGATGTTGACACGGATACTGATACAGACCTTGGAGATTCGGTAGGGGATAAGTCCTTTCTGCAAAAAGCGATGGATTATGTGAACATTGGAAAAGTGCCGTTTATGGTGGTGTATTCGATGTTTAAGTTCCTCGCCTGGATCATCACACTGGTTTCTTCCATAGCCCTGGGAATGGCAGGTTGGGGTTGGAAGTCGGTGTTCATCCTGCTGCCGGTTTTTCTTGTAGCGTTTTTTATCACACGTTATGCCACCAAACCACTCGTTAAAGTGTACAATGCCATGGGATATAATGGAGAAGAAGCACAGGAGATGATGGGACGTGTCGCACGTATGCGGTCCACTATTGAAGGAGATACGATTGGTGCTGCTGAACTGGTGATCCAGGGCGATGTGCTCCGGGTGAACGTAAAAAGTAAAACCGGTGAAACACTTGCTTATGATACGGAAGTGATGATCTCGGATGAGTCGCCAGATAAAAAATATTACCTCGTGGTGCCGGAAATTAATTTAAACAATGTAGTATAGTAAAGTAAAACCCTTTCTGAACAGAACACATCATTAACCTTAAATCAACTTAATCTATGGGAATGCTCGGTGGTGTCAGCCTGCTCTTCATTGGCGGCATTGTATTTTTCGTCTTTATTATTCTCTTCGCTTTCGCTACGTTTTACAAGAAAATCCCGCAGGGTAAAGCCATTGTGCGTACCGGTGTGGGCGGCGGCAAGGTCGCTTTCAACAGAGGTATGTATGTAATCCCCATTCTGCATAAAATGGAGATCATGGATATTTCTGTAAAGAAATTGCAGATTGACCGGATGGAACATGATGGCCTGATCTGTAAGGATAATATCCGTGCGGACATTAAAGTAGCCTTCTTTGTACGGGTGAACAAGAATGTGGATGATGTGCTGAATGTGGCGCAGATTATTGGCACCGACAGAGCAAGTGATGTGGATACTTTACGCAACCTTTTCGAAGCAAAATTTTCTGAAGCACTGAAAACAGTAGGTAAAAAGTTTGACTTCATAGAATTGTATGAGGCCCGAAGGGAATTCAGGACGGAAATACTGAACATCATCGGTACCGATCTGAACGGGTATATCCTTGACGATTGCGCGATCGATTACCTTGAGCAAACAGAGATCAGTTTTTTAAGTCCGCAGAATATCCTCGATTCACAAGGCATCAAAAAGATCACTGAACTCACCGCCGAACAGAACATCAAGGCGAACCTGATTAAAAGGGAGGAAGAGAAAGTGATCAAGAAACAGAATGTGGAAGCGAGAGAGGCCATCCTTGAACTGGAACGCCAGATGGCTGAAAAAGAAGAAAAACAGCGCAGGGAGATTGATAACATTAAGGCCAGAGAGAATGCCGAGATCGTTAAGGTGCGTGAAGAGGAAAGACTGAAAGCGGAAACCGTGCGCATCAGAACCGATGAATCCCTGGCCATCCAGGAGGAGAACAAACTGCGCCAGATCATCATTGCTGAAAAGAACAAACAACGCACCGATGCGGTAGAAACGGAAAGGGTGGAGAAAGACCGTGCATTGGAAGCGACTGAAAGAGAAAAAATTGTAACCCTCGCTCAGATTGAAAAAGAGAAGACGGTTGAAGTAGAAAAGAAAAATATCCAGGATGTGATCAGGGACCGTGTGCGTTTGGAAAAAGGTGTAGTCGAAGAACAGCAGGGGCTGAAAGATATTGAAGCTTTCCGCGCTGTGGAGCGGGAAAAAAGTGTGGGCATTACCCACGCCAGTCAGCAGGCGGAGGAAAAACTCATCTATACCGTGAAGCAGGCGGAAGCCGAGAAAAAAGCCGCGGAAGAAAGGGCTAAACAAATGATCATAGACGCTGAAGCGAAGAAAGAAGCGGCTGTAAAAGAAGCGGAGGCCCGTAAAATACTGGCCGAAGCGCAGGCGCGGGAGGAAGCTACACTTGGATTGTCTGAAGCGGAAGTGATGATGGCCAAAGCAGACGCTGCGGAAAGACAGGGTACAGTTGATGCTTCCGTGATCGAAAAAATCGCAGAGGCGAAACGCAAGGAAGGCTTAACGCAGGCCGAGGTTACCAAAGAGAAAGCCCTGGCGGAAGCGGCGGGCATCGAAGAAAAAGCCGAAGCCATGAAGAAGCTGGATGCGGTAGGCAAAGACCATGAAGAATTTAAACTCCTGCTCACCAAAGAAAAAGATATCGCCCTGGCACAAATCAATATTCAAAAAGATATTGCCGACGCACAGGCTGGCGTGCTCGCTGAAGCGCTCAGGTCGGCGAACATCGACATCGTGGGTGGAGAAACCATGTTCTTCCAGAACATCGTTAACCAGATATCCAATGCCAAAGGATTTGACCGCCTCATCAATGAGAGTGAAAACGCTACTCAATTGAAAACCGCGCTTATAGGCGATGGCTCAAACAGTGGCGACCTGCTGGAACGTATCCGTGGTTTCGCAGAAAAATACAATATCAGTACCAACGACATCAAGAACCTGACCATCTCGAGTTTAATTTTGAAGATGCAACAACAGAGTTCAGAAGGAGACAGGCCAATGCTGCTGAACCTCGCGAACCTCGCAAGCAGCCTGGGCATTTCGAATAAGAAATTGTAAAGTTTAACAAAGACGCAAAGTGCCGGTGTAACTGAACCGCTCCTTGCGTCTTTGCTCCTGCGAGGCCGCAAGGCAAGAAGCAGCGCGTCTTTGCGAGATACAAAGCAATCGCGTGAAAAACCCTTCAACCTTATCACTTCGTTCGCTTCAGAAAGTATTCAAGCATGGCAGGTACTGAAAACACAAAAGCAATATTAGATTCGGGCACTTACGAGATTATCCGGAGCCGCCTCGATCAGCAGCGGACCGAACTCGCGGAGTGCCTCGCGAAGCTGAACACCGCCAGGAAGGAAATATTCAGTTCCTCCGGCTTCCGGCTTGTGGCCAACCAGCGCATCACCACGGAAAACAATGGCGTGGCACGCGGCATCATGGCCTTCGGAGAACTGACCCTCTTCGCTTACAACGTGCATTTCGGTTTGCGCGAAGACATCCGGCTCAGCGATGTGTTCAGTATCTACAAGTTTACCGGCGATCATTTTGAACCGCAACCACTCACACTGATCGAAGATGAAAACTTCATCACCGATTTCACCAATCTGTATAAATATTACAGAGATTCTATTTTCTCCAACTTCACCAAAACGGAACATTATCTCTACATGGTCTTCCAGACCGGCAAAAGCACCGATGACAGGAAGGCATTCAAATGGCTGATAAAAAACGACCAGCTTTTTTATGTAGACGACAGAAGCGTTCACGAAGTAAAAAAAGCGCCGCAGTACGATTTTCACTGGATCAAAACCGACCTCAGCAACCGAAGGCTCGGATTGCACCCCCATATCTCGGTGATGGATAAGGTGTTCATCGAAGCGCTCAACGGAGATGTGACTTTTAAAATCGAAAACAATACGGATACCGGAAAGGGTATATTCTCCGACCCTGTGCTTAACAGGGACCAGCAACTTGATGATGCGGAGTATTATTACGGAGACCTGGGCAACCTGGTTCCCATTAAGATAAAACCCTACCAGGAAGGCTTTCGCGCTTACATCTTCAATGTACGGACCAAGCAGGTGATGCCCATTCCTTCGTTGCTGGATGCAGGCGTGTTGTTGCCCGACAACCAGGGCATTATCTTTCCCAACGGTTATTACCTTCAGAATGGGGAACACAAAATTTTTGAATCAGAACTTACTGAACTGGAATTTGTGCGCAGCATCGCGTCACCTAATGGCGAGGATTTCCTGTACGTGTTCTACCAGCGTGCGCTGAACACCTATGTGCTGATGTCGTACAATATGATACAGCAACAGGTAGAAACGCCCATCGTTTGCAACGGGTTCACGGTATTTGATGATGGGGTACTGGTCTATTTCCGTTCGGAACCGGAAGCGGTAAGGCACCACCAGGTCCAGATATGGCAAACGCCCTATACACTGGTTTTGGAGGAGAATACTGCCATGAGTGGAAACGTGTTGTATAAGATTGGTAATAAAGACATCGTGAGCGCGATGAGCGAGAGCCAGGAAGTGATCCAGTTGTTGCAGAAGGAAGACAGCTACGAAGCGCTCTACGAAGATATTTATAAGCGGGCGAATGATATCCTGGATGCCTACTTCTGGATCAGGGATGATGCGACTTTCAACCTGGCCGTCCCTTTAACACAGATCAGGGATATCGCGGATACTGCGATCGATGAATTTGCCAAGGTACAGGCACAGCGCAAACACGCAAAAGATACATTGGATGCTGTGCGCAAAAGAGTGGATCAACTGGTGGTGGATGTGAAGAACGCTTCCATCAGTTCACTCGATCAACTGGTGGACCTGCTGGCCGCCACCCGGAACATGCAGGGCGCGGTGATTGACCTGCTCAACGTCAGGTATATGGACGTGCCGGCAGTGGAAGAACTGAAAACGTTACTGCAACAATACAATGCCCGGCTGTCGGAGGATACGATTCATTTTCTGCTGAAGGAAGAGGCGCTTGCGCCGTATGAAAAACGGGTAGCTGAACAGAAAAAGGCAGCTTCAGCCGTTACCAAAGTAATTGATGCGGTGCCGGTGGAAGAAGCCGTGAAAGGAATTGCTGCAGGATTGGAGATGCTGATCGATATCCTGAACAGTTTAAAAATAGAAGATACCACACAGGCCACTAAGATCATCGAAAAAATATCCCTCATCTTCGCTTCCCTGAATGAAGTAAAGGCCGAACTGGTGCGCACCACCACCGCATTGCGTACGAAAGAATCCACGAGCGAATTTTATGCGCAGCTCACCTTGCTGGACCAGAGCATCGTGAATTTCCTGGACCTCTCCACTTCTCCTGAAAAATGTGAGGAATATTTTACAAAGATCAGTATACAGGTGGAGGAACTGGAAAGTAAGTTCGCGGATTTCGAGGAGTTTGTCGGAAAGATCGCCGATAAAAGAGATGAGGTAATCAAAGCGTTCAATGGCAAAAAAGAGTTGCTGGTGGCGCAGCTCAACAAGCGCAGCGCAGCGCTGGAACAGATTGGTGTGAGGGTGCTGAAAAATATTGAGAACAAAGCGCAGTCCTTTACCGATAAGGAAAGTATTTACGCGTTCTTTTCCACGGATCTGATGATCGATAAGATACGTGGCCTGTCGGAGGAATTGAGAACGCTTGGTGATGTGGCCAAAGCAGAAAACCTGGACAACCTGCTGAAAGTGGCGCAGGAAACAGCGCTCCGTAACCTGAAAGACAAAACCGACCTGTTTGCCAACGGCCAGAACGTGATTGCACTCGGCCCATACAAGTTTGTGGTCAATAAGCAGGTCCTTGATCTCACCATTGTCAGGAGGAATGAAAGGCTTTTCTACCACCTCACCGGTACGGGTTTTTATAAGGAAGTGACGGCGGAAACCTTGTACAGCTATCGTTCCATCTGGGAACAGGAACTGGTTTCAGAGAATGCTGAAGTGTACCGTTCCGAATACCTTGCCTACCAGACCTTCGTTGAAAGTTGGCAAAACCCGGCATCATGGGATGCGGAAGCTTTCATCAATGACCGCACAGAGCGCGATTACGCAGCATCCTATATGAAGGGTGTGCACAATACGGATGCCCTGCTTATTTTTAACGGGCTGAAGAAGCTCCGCGAGGAACTGGGTATACTGGAATTCGCACCCGCAGTTCGCGTGGCTGCCCAATTGTTCTGGTTCTCCCTTGATGACAATACACAAAACAGGCTATTGCAACTGATTGCCGCGGCACATGCCATAGAACAAAGTTTTCCCGGCGGACAACGCGCGGTATTCGTGGAAAAGGAGATTGTCGCGCATTATAACAAACTGGTTGGTGCCACCGGAACGGTGAATCCTTCTTCCGTTGCGCATTATCTGCATAAAGAATTTTCTGGTTCCAGTCACTTCACTTGTAGTGAACAGGCCCTTCGATTGAAAAAATCCTTCAGAGATCATCTTCTCTCGCTGAAGCGTACTGAAGTTTTTGAGCAGGAAGCCACGAATAACACATTCTCAGTAGAAGAACGTTTTCAAATCATTCACAGTTGGTTGCAGGCGTTTCTTTCCTTAAATACAGTGGAGATAGACCCCTTGTATATGGAAGAAGCTGTTTGCCTGTTGCTGTTCAGGGATCATCCCTACAAAGAACGGACTGCAACGGACCATTTATGGCTGGAAGGAATAAAGGGAACACATGCTGTTGTTGCGGAAGGAGGGAAATACAGGTTGCACTACCACAGCTTCCTGCAGAAGATGCAAACATATTCGGAAACGGTGGTTCCCGCTTTTACGGCTTTCAACCGGGAAAAGGAACAATTGGTGAAGGCATACAAACAACAGTTGAAGGTTGCGGAGTTTGAGCCGAAAGTGCTGAGTTCGTTTGTGCGGAATAAGTTGATCAATGAAGTATATTTTCCGCTGATTGGCGCTAATCTGGCCAAACAAATCGGCGCAGCCGGAGATGATAAACGCACGGCAAGAATGGGGATGCTGTTGCTGGTATCTCCACCCGGTTACGGTAAAACAACCCTGATGGAGTACCTGGCCAAAACGATGGGATTACATTTTGTAAAGATCAATGGCCCTACGATCGGTCACCAGATTACTTCGATTGATCCGCTGGAAGCCACTACTTCAGGCGCAAGAGAAGAACTGAAGAAGATCAACCTCTCGTTTGAGATGGCAGACAACGTGATGTTGTACATAGATGATATCCAGCACTGCAGCGCAGAATTTCTGCAAAAATTCATCTCCCTTGCAGATGGACAACGAAAGATGGATGGCATTTTTGAAGGCGACAGTAAAACCTACGACCTGCGCGGGAAGCGCTTTTGCGTGGTAATGGCCGGGAACCCTTACACAGAAAGCGGCGAGCAATTCAAGATACCCGATATGCTGGCCAACCGCGCGGATGTGTACAACCTGGGCGATGTGATCGGCGGATCGGATCAGCTTTTTAAATTGAGTCTGGTAGAGAACGCCATAGCAGAGAACACTTATCTTCAGCGTATTGCGGGTAGAAGTTTCGAAGACCTGTATAAGCTGATCAGTTACATTGAAACCAACAGCGAATTACTGCCCGAAATGGAGGGCAATTACAACCAACAGGAGATTCAAGATGCAATTGCTGTCTTAAAAAGTGTACTGCGCATAAGGAATATCGTTGTAAAGGTGAACGAGCATTACATTGCCAGCGCGGCCATGAAAGACGCCTACAGGACTGAACCGCCTTTTAAGTTACAGGGCTCTTACCGCAACATGAATAAAATGGTGGGTAAAGTGGTGCCACTGATGAACGAGGAAGAAGTACGCATGCTTATACGCTCTCATTACGATGGTGAATCACAAACGCTTACTTCAGATGCGGAAGCCAACCTGCTGAAATTGAAAGAAATTGCCGGGTTCCTCTCTGCGGAAGAAGCGGCACGCTGGCAACAGATCGTGGAAGTATTCAGGAAGAACAACAGGTTCAGCGGATTGGAAGCAAACGATACTTCCGGGCAAATGCTCACGCAGTTAAGTGCTTTCAACGAACACCTGGAAGCGATCGCCAAGGCCCTTGGTAAGAAAATCCATTAAAAAAGCAATCGGTTGCAAAAAAGAATGAAACCATTACATTTGCAACTGAATCTCTAAAAAAGCTATATGAAGTTTCCCTTGCTCGTTTGCTGCACCCTGTTCTTCCTGAAGGGCATGACCCAGGATGCCGTTGTATTCAGTCCCGATAAAAAATTGAAAGTAGCCATCTCTGTTCAGGATGGGAAACCTATGTATTCCGTGAACCTCGCGGGCAAAGACATGCTGGAAGCCTCTCCTTTGGGTTTAACCACCAATGAAGGGGATTTCAGCGCCGGCCTGAAATTCATCAGCAGCACAGAAGGAAAGGTGGTGAAAGATTACAGCATAAAAACGATCAAAAAGTCGCAGGTACATTACGAGGCCAACAAACTGACCTGCACTTTCGAAAACGCGCAGCAGAAGAAAATAAACATAGTTTTCCAGGTGAGCGATTACAATATAGCTTTCCGGTATGAACTTCCTGCCTGGGAAGAAAGAAGAAGTTGTGTAGTGGAGAAAGAAGCTACAGGTTACCAGTTTCCAACTGTTACGACAACCTTTCTTTCCGGGATGATGTCGCCCATGACCGGTTTCGCGCGTACCGCACCCAGTTATGAGAGCGGCTACCAGGCTGATGCCCCCATGACTGCTTCGGGTGGAAGAAAAAGAAATTATGTGTTTCCAGGGCTGTTCCATGTTGGCGACAATGGATGGGTATTGCTTTCAGAAACCGGCGTGCGCAGCACTTATTGTGCGGCCAACCTGGGAGATGGCGATGCAAACGGGCGCTATACACTTCAATATCCCGATCAGCGGCAGAACAATGGCTTTGGCAGCACCGGCGCGGCCATGGCGCTTCCCGGAGAAACGCCATGGCGTACCATCACCGTTGGACAGAACCTGAAACCCATCGTGGAAACCACCATCTCTTATGATGTGGTAGAGCCATTGTACGAACCATCACAGGAGTATAAATTCGGAAAATCAACCTGGAGCTGGATCGTATGGCAGGACCAGAGTATGAACTACGACGACCAGATGAAGTACATTGATCTCGCCGCAGCCATGGGCTATGAATACATCCTGATGGATGCCTTGTGGGATACCAATATCGGCAAGGACAGAATGAAAGAACTGATCCGTTATGCCGCATCCAAAAAAGTGGAAGTGTTCTTATGGTACAATTCCAACGGGCCTTTCAACGATGCGCCCCAGGGGCCGCGCAATAAAATGAGTGCATCCATTGAACGGAAGAAAGAAATGAAATGGTTGCAGGAAGCGGGTGTGAAGGGACTGAAAGTGGATTTCTTCGGTGGCGATAAACAGGAGACCATGCGTCTCTATGAAGACATTCTATCTGATGCGAACGATTATGGGTTGATGATCATTTTTCACGGCACCACACTTCCCCGCGGATGGGAAGTGATGTATCCCAACTTTGTGGGTGGAGAAGCAGTCGTGGCGTCAGAAATGCTCATCTTCTCCCAGCAGGTGCGTGAACAGGAAGCCTTTAATGCAACGCTCCATCCCTTTATCCGCAATGCGGTGGCCAGCATGGAATTTGGTGGCGTATTCCTGAATAAATTCCTGGTAAGAAGCAACAAAGACCGGAACAAGCGCCTTACTACCGATGCGTTCCAACTGGCAACGGCCGTGTTGTTCCAGAACCCTGTGCAGATGTTCGCGCTCACGCCAAACAACCTGACCGATGCCCCGGATTTTGCGATCGATTTCATGAAGAAGGTTCCCACTACATGGGATGAAACTTTGTTTTTAGATGGCTATCCAGGGAAATACAGCGTGGTGGCACGTCGCAAAGGCGCAGACTGGTATGTGGCGGGTGTGAACGCAGAAAAAGAAGCTAAGAAACTGAAACTCAGCCTGCCCATGTTCGCTGGAAAGAAAGTTCGTTTGTACAACGACGATAGGAACAAAGAGAGCTTCTCCAAAGAAGTGGATGTAAAAAAGAACGGACTCCTGGAGATCGAAGTACAGCCCGGTGGAGGATTTGTAATAAAATAGATGTGTGTTATCGGCCGGGCTCAGCCTTTGAGTTCCGGCCGCTCCAACTGCTTCGAAACGGATAACCGTATTACACTATCCTGGTTCGCTTTCAGCGAATGCATCACATGCGCGGCAAGGCTGACCAGCACTCCTTTCTGCATCGTGAGCGCTTCGTTTTCCATTTCAAAAATAATTTCTCCTTCCACTACTTCAACAACAATAGGAGCGGTTGCTTTGTGACTTTTGATTGCAGTATTTTCCTTCATGCATATCCTGATCTCTTTGGAAAAAGCCGTCTCCATCAATGAAGTGAGCAGTGCTCTTTCGGGATGGAACTGAAGGTTTTGAAGAATGGCTGCCTGCTGCATATAACTGTATTTAAAGGAGTGGAATTGCTGCGTTGTTTCTGTAATATTCTATTTTGGAAAGAAACATTTCCGCCATCTTGTGGCCGCGCCATTTGGCCTCTTCAGCTTTGGCACCTTCAAAATAAGTATCAATGGTTTCGTTCCAGAGCTGGAGCCAGTGTTCAAAATGTTTGGCATCTACGGGCAATTGTGCATGTGGTCTGAAAGGACTGCCGTTGTAAGTATGTTCTTCCAGCAATACTGTTTGCCAGAACCGGTACATCTTTTCGAGATGGGGTTCCCACCTGTTGTGGAGTATTCCGTTGAAGATAGGTCCCAGCAAGGGATCGAGTTGTACTTTTCCATAAAACGTATCCACCATTAAATGGATATCATCCATGTCACTGATCTGTTTCATCGGCTTCTGTTTATAGTTGGTTCATCTCTTCTCAGGAAAACGAGCCGTTCTTCCAACTGTTCGGTGAATGCGCCGAGCGTAGCGTTTTCCAGCATCTCCTTCAAATTGTTGCGTAGCGCTTTAAAGCTGTTGTGCAAAGGGCAGGGCTTAGTTTCGGAGCACTGCTTTAGCCCCAGTGCGCAGCCGGAAAAAATAGCATCGCCATCTATGGCGCGCACCACATCGGCCAGGGAGCGTTTCATCGTTGCTGCATCAAGGTAGAAGCCGCCGTTCGGCCCCTTAACAGATTGCACCAATCCATTTTTTCCCAGCTCCTGTAAAATCTTAGCGATAAAATGCACTGGTGAATCTATCTCTTCCGCAATCTCTTTTACACCAGTTTTAGCGCCGTTCCCGGAGCGAAGCCCAATGAAGATTACAGCCCTGATCGCGTATTCACAACTTTTTGAAAACATACATGTATAATTGTTTGATCCGTTTTCCACAGCAAAGATAAGTCTTAAAATAATAAAGGATAAAAATATCTTTTATTATTTAAGTAAGTTTTACTCCAAAAATCAGCATCTCCAAAATGTTTGGTCTAAACGTTGCGCCTTTGCGCCGTTGCGAGAAAAAAGTTAAATGAAAAGGCCAGCCGAATTCATCAGAGACAATTTCAAACACGAACAACGCACTGTATCTACAAGTCTGCGAAACAGTGAGGCATGAAGCAATTGCGAGAAAAAAAATTAAATAAACAGGTCAACCGGATTGATCAGAAACAATTTCAAACACAAATAATGCCTTGCGTCCTTGCTCCCTAGCGTCTTTGCGTGAAAAAAATAAACAGTATCTCAGCAAGAAACACTCCTAAAACAACACCCCCGCCGCCGACCCCGGCGTTCTCCCCAAATGCTCATAAGCCTTCGGCGTT
The DNA here is from genome assembly GCA_946482545.1 of uncultured Flavihumibacter sp. The sequence goes on from CAMLRX010000032.1 coordinate 38,951, forward strand.
GCTTCCCTTCCCCTTGGTGTTCTTTTCAGAAACCCTTCCTGTATCAGAAAAGGCTCATACACTTCTTCCAAAGTTCCCGGCTCTTCTCCCACAGCGGTGGCGATGGTGGTGATGCCAACGGGCCCTCCCTTGAATTTATCGATGATAGCGGAGAGAATGCGGTTATCCATTTCATCCAGCCCATGTTCATCCACGTTCAATGCTTTCAGCGCGTGTTGCGCGATGGCGAGGTCGATTACCCCGTTGCCGAGCACCTGTGCGAAATCGCGTACCCTGCGCAGCAAACCGTTGGCGATACGTGGTGTGCCACGGCTCCGGCGGGAAATTTCGTTGGCGGCTTCAGAAGTGATCTTTGATTGAAGAATACCGGCAGAGCGTGTTACAATACGTTGTAACACTTCCGCATTGTAGTATTCGAGCCTGGATTTAATGCCGAACCTTGAAAGCAGTGGCGCGGTAAGCAGACCGCTGCGTGTTGTGGCGCCTACCAGTGTGAAAGGACTGAGGGTAAGTTGAATACTGCGTGCGCTGGGGCCGGAATCGATCATGATATCGATGCGGTAATCTTCCATGGCGGCATATAAGTATTCTTCCACAACGGTACTCAGCCGGTGGATTTCGTCTATGAAAAGTACATCGTTGGGTTGCAGACTGGTAAGCAGTCCGGCGAGATCGCCTGGTTTTTCGATCACCGGTCCTGATGTTTCTTTGATGGCTACGCCCAGTTCGTTGGCTACGATGCGGCTCAGTGTGGTTTTACCCAATCCGGGGGGGCCGTGAAACAGAATATGGTCCAGCGCTTCCCCCCTCATTTTGGCGGCCCGGATGAAAATGCGGATGTTCTCAATCAGTTGGGGCTGACCGGAGAACTGGTCCAGTTCCGTGGGCCGGATCGTGTTCTCAAATTCCCGTTCTGCTGCCGACTGTCCGCCGCTTCCATTGTTGAGATTCGGATTGAATGTCATGCCCCAAAGGTACTGTTTGCATGTACAAATGGCAAAAACGTATCTTTGCACCTGGATGAAAGTTTCCGAGACAAAATATTGCGAGTGCATGTACTTCGCTTCCGGCGCCCTGGCGCGGAAAGTGGAGAAGCTGGCCATGGAATGCTGGAAGCCTGTGGGGCTTTCTCCCAGCCACGCCTACCTCCTGCTCCTTGTGCTGGATAAGCCAGGGGTTCAGCCCAACCACCTCAGCGTGCAATTACAACTTACCCCAAGTACCATTACCAGGCTCATCGAAAAACTGGAGGAAAAAAAGCTGGTGACCCGTACCAATGAGGGCAAGAATACCAGTGTTTTTCCCACGGAAGAAGCGGTGAAAATGCTGCCGCTGATGAAAGCATGCCGGCAACAATTCCACGACAGGCAGGCCATCGCCATGAACAATGCCGCCTGTGGCGAACTTCCAGGTACCATGAACCGGCTTTCTGAAGAACTGGGTAAATAGTTTTCCATTCGGAGAAGAACAACCCCTCCGTTCCACTGTTATTCCATTATAATCATATCAATATGCAATACAAATTATTGGGAAAATCCGGACTGAAAGTTTCTGAACTGTGCCTGGGGACTATGGGTTTCGGTCCCGGACAAGCCTGGAGCATCGACAAAGCCGCATCATTCTCTATCCTGGAAAAATTCGCGGAGGTCGGCGGTAATTTCCTGGATACAGCCAATCGTTATACCAACGGAGAAAGCGAAAAGATCATCGGCGAATTTATTGCCCGCGACCGTGACCAGTTTGTGGTGGCCACCAAATATTCACTTTACGACAATACCACCAACGTAAATGCCTCCGGCAATAACCGGAAGAACATGATGCGTAGCGTGGACGCGAGTTTGAAGCGACTGAACACTGATTTTATCGACCTGCTCTACCTCCACATCTGGGATAGCCTTACGCCCGTAGATGAAGTGATGCGCGGTCTGGACGATCTCGTTCGGATGGGTAAAGTAAATTATATCGGCATCAGCGACACACCTGCCTGGGTAATCGCGCAAGCCAATACCATGGCGGAACTGATGGGCTGGAGTAAGTTCGTGGGTTTACAGGTGGAGTACAGTTTACTGCAACGCGCACCTGAAAGAGAATTGTTGCCGATGGCGAAAAATTTTGGTCTTACGTTATTGCCCTGGGCGCCATTGGCGGGAGGGGCGCTCACCGGCAAATACCTTAAAGGCGATCCAGGTCGCATCAAAGAAGGAAGCAAACGGCTGAATGAAAGAAGTGTCGCCATCACGCAGGAAGTAATGGCCATTGCTGAAGAATTGGGCGTAGAGCCCGCACATGTTGCCCTCCGCTGGACGATGCAGCAGGGCATTTCGTGTATTCCCATTGCAGGGGCTACGAAGTTGCATCAGTTGGAACAGAATCTTGGTGTGCTGAACGTAGTGCTTTCTCCGGAGCAGTTGGATCGGCTCGATAAAGTTAGTGCGATAGATATGGGTTT
>CAMLRX010000033.1 GCA_946482545.1 uncultured Flavihumibacter sp.
CCGCTATAGCGGTGCCACCGGGTAACGTGTTTTCCCCCACGGATAAGTTTTTCTCCCGGAATGAATAGCCGTTGTACTGAGTTTTGCGGCTGTTAAAGAAAACAGAACAATGATGCGCAAAACAAGTATGCAACTGCTATTAAGAACACTGCCGGTATTTCTGATACTCGCGATGGCTTCCTGTAAAAAAGACAACAATGGAGGCGATACGGAAACTCCTCCCGTGAGTGATACCATCTACGGAAAACTCATCACAGTGACCAACCTCGCACCGGAAGTTACCGATGATAACGATCCCACCTCCACCAACCGGCCGCCAATGTATTTTAGTCTGGAAGAGAACAAAGCGGTGCCCGCGGCTTATGTAAAAACCGCCCGATGGGATATTTCCTTTACGGAAATCTACAATAGTTTCCTGGGCGGCAACAATGGAGGCAATACCGCCAATCTTGGAAACGGCGGCCCGGGAAAAGGAGGCATTTACATGGTGGAAGAAACATTTGAAAATGTACTTACCGCCCCCGATGATACAAAGTTTCATACCGGCAAAGCTGTTTACGGCACCGATGATTCCGGCGACTTCGGCGCGGGCTTCGGCTGGTATCTCTACGATTTTGGCGGCACCATTAAAGGCGATGGCAGCTACGATATGCAACACGTGGTATATCCCATTCAGCCGCGTACCATTATTGTACGCACCGCCCGCGGTAATTACGCCAAAATAAAAATGCTGAGTCTGTACAAAGATGAACTGGATCCCACAAAGTGGAGAAGGAATACCCCACACCCTTACTTCAGTTTCCAGTATGTACTCATGAAAGACGGCAACAAAAATTTCGAGATCAAATAAATCATTCCTATGCGCTCCATAGTATTTCTATTACTATTTATTTCCGTCATCCTTACTTCCTGTACCAAAACCATGGACCTGCCCGTGCAGCCCATGAACAGGATTCTTTCCTATAAAGTAACCAACGTTTACAACAGTTCCATTTCTGGCGTGGTGAACGATATTGAAAAATCCATCACCGTATATATTCCTTTCTATTATAACCTCGGTGTGATTGATCCTGAAATCACCGTTTCCCAGGGCGCAAAGTTACAGGACGAGGTACTCCCGGTTCCTTTCGATGATTCCACTACTACTTATACCGTGATAGGAGCCGATGGATCAACTGCTACTTATAAACTTAGAATTGTTATTCAGCAACCGGATTTCGTAGTGAACGAACATTCAACAGAAACAACCGTGAAAGCATATAATATACGTGGAGGAATATCAATTTCCGGGAACTTCAACACCAAGGATCTTTCTGTTATAAAGCCATCCCTTGTTTCAATTTCTACAGGAAAAGAATTTCCCATAGCAGTAGAAGCACTCACCGTGATCGAGGGCATTCACAATACAGCAACAGGTGAAGCGAGTTACACGCTCAGCAATGCAACGATTCCCGCCACAATAGATACCGGACTTTTTAAACTGAAAGTGAAAATTTTCAACAAAACCGCCGAAACACAATTTCCCATCCGGATCAATTATCCGCCGAATGGCATGTTGTTCCATTATAACAAAACATTCACGCAGGGAGAGGTTTTCACGATCACGGCTGCCGCAACGAGTATTTTCAGGAACCTGAAGTCCTTTGAAATAAAGGTGAACGGCGAATATGTGAATCTTCCCATTCAATCTTACACGGTATATGAAGCACAGGTGAAGTTACCAGATAATTTTCCGCCGGGAAATTATACGGAAACCCGCTTGCGCTTTGAAGACTCTCCCGAAATAGTGATCGCTTATAACACGATTACCGTGCACGCTAAATAGCAATAATCATGGCTTAACCGGCCACCACATACATTCCAAAAATTACAAAAATGAAAAACTTAGCAAGAACCTTTTCCGCACTGGCGCTTTGCGCGGTGTTCGCCATATCCTGTTCAAAGAAAGACCAGCTTTCCGGGGCGGGTCTGGAAAAAGAACCATCTATTCAATCTGAAAGCGTTACCGCATTGGCTGTAACCTGTGCATCAGACAGTATTATCGGCAATTGCGCCGCTCCTTCCGGCGGTAGCTGGGGTACGATAGATTTTGACCTGAGTCTGCCGGGAAGAGGCGCGGGGCAGATTCAATTTGTTGATCGTTTCAACGCAACGATTCAGGTTACAAGCGGCTACTACGCTTATGTGTACACGCAAACAGGTGTTGATCCGTGTACTGTGACAAAATCCACACTCGCTTCAGGAGCAACACTCGTATCCAGTGGACAGGTAGGGTACAATAACACAGGCACAGGCTGGTACGATTATTCCCTCATGTCTCCCACGCCAACGCCTAATAGAGTAGTAGTGATAACCGATGCAAGTTCCGCTTCCGGCATCACATCTGCTGCTGAAGTATTCGTGCTGAAACTTAATAACATCGGCTACCAAGCTGGCAGTTGCAGTTTAGGTCAGTACCAGGGCTTACTAACATTCACCATCAATCAACTTTAAACCGAACAGCTTTCATTAAACAAACGGTTGGTGAAGCCATGATTATTTATTGAACCTGAACAGCACTGAGATGAACATACGAAATGCATTTTTGAAAGCGGGAATAGTATTGCCTGTAATGATCACTTACTTTTTTCTTTCTTCCTGCAAGAAAGAATATCCTGATTATCCTTACAATGAAATCACTTCTTTCGAAGTAAAAATAGATGAAGAAAATATACTGAAAGCTGCGCTGGAAGGAAATGAGATCATTTTATACTGGCCGCCGTTCCAAACTATACCTGATTCTATTGCTCCGGAAATAAGCGTTGCCGACCGTGCGAAAATAAGTCCCGCAAGTGGAGAAAAGGTTCCCTTTACAGATGGATTTACTTATAATGTAACCGCACAGGATGGCAGTACGAAATCTTTTAAACTTAAAATATGGGCTAATATTCCTGATCCCGGTTTCTACTTTAATAATCCGGCAACCAATGGCGTTTATACGGTACGTTACAACGATCTTTTTCCTTACATCAAAGGAAATTACATCATAGCTGATACCGCCAGCACCAAGGTGTTTATCTCCAATTCAAAGTTGGGAGAAATCAATATGACACCATTTATTACAAGCCTGGCACAGATTCAACTGGTATTCAGCGTCCCAATATCCATTGATACCGGATTATATAAGATTAAAGTGGTTTCGGGAAAAGTGGTGTTTGAGCCGGAAGAGCTACTTTACGTGTACTTTCACGAACCCAATATTACCTGGCCTTATACCACACAACTGAAAACCGGCGGCACGCTTACGCTTAATACAAGTATAGGTGTGGAAGCATCAGGCCCTACGAAAATCACACGTGTGCGACTGCGCTCACAAGTTGATAACGGCATGCATGAACTCAACGTTTTACAGGTGGAACAAGGTAAACTGATTTTAGAAATACCAACAGCATTTCCGGCAGGCACATACAATGGCATTGAATTCACCTCCCCGGCCTTTCCGAATGGCCTGTTGCGAAATATAGCAAATGCAGGAAGAAGATTTGTTGTATCCAACTGACCTGCATGATAAGTTGAACCTTTCCTTCCTATCCATGCTCCCGGCAGGCAATAAAATTTATACCTTTATTGTCTGCTATTTTTTTTGTTATGGAAAACTTCAACTGGACCAACTTCACCCTACGCATAGCCATCAAGGCCCCCGTTCAACAATTATACAATGCATGGGCGCAGCCTGCAGAAATCATAAAATGGTTTCTGGAAACTGCTATCAATACCTCCCCGGAAGGAATGCCACTTGATGCATCGCTGCCTGCCAATGCTGGGGATGTTTACCAATGGACCTGGTTCGTTTATGATGAAGTGGAGAAGGGCCGTTTCATGGAAGCGAACGGCGTTAACAACCTGAAATTTTCTTTCGCCGGGTCATGTGTGGTGGAGATTAGCCTGCGGGAAGAATACGAATACACCGTGGTAACGCTCACGCAATCGAATATTCCCACCGATGATGCGTCTAAAAAGAACATCCGCCTGGGTTGCCACAATGGCTGGAGTTTCTACCTGGTAAACCTGAAATCAGTATATGAAGGCGGCATCGACCTCCGCAACAAAGACACGCGTTTCCCGCCCATGCTCAACAATTAAGGCCTTACCACCATTACCGAAGCGGGATGTATTTCCGCTGAAATGCGCTTCTGCTTTCCGAGGTATTCACCATCCACCTGGAAAGGATAAGCTTTCTTCGCCTCAATCTTCGCATTCCTGCACGAAATGATCTCGATAGCCGAAGGGTCGAAAGGTTTTCGGGTGATCATCATCGACATCAGTTCGCGGAAAGCCATTCTGCGTACAATCACCAGTTCAAATAACCCGTCGTCAGGTTTGCCCTGCGGGTTGATGACGGCCCCCGTTCCATACCTGGCCGCGTTCGCCACCACAATCATCAGGGCTTTCCGTTGCAGCAAACGGCCATCCGCACGGATCGTGAGCGGCATATAGATGCGCGTACCAATCATACGGAACAACGCACGCGCGTAACCGAGCATGCCCCGTTGGGGTATCTGCTCAAAATGCCGGAGGATGGTGGCGTTCCAACCCATATCGCTGAGGTGGATGCACCATTCACCATTCACACAAACGAGGTCAAGCGGACGTGCATCTCCGGAAACAACCAGTTCTAATGCATCATTAATATTGGAGGGCACACCCAGTTCGGTGGCCATCCCGTTGGCCGATCCCGTTGGAAGTATGGCCAGCGGCGTTTTTAAACTTTCCTGCTTTAGCAGTCCCGCCATCATTTTAATGGTACCATCGCCCCCTGCGGCGACAATGCGTTCCGGAGAAAAATCCTTTATTTGCTGCAGGATCATAGGTTCATTGTCCGTGTTGGTATCAATGGTATGGAAGGCCAGCGTGTGTTCCTTCCCCCCGAACCATTCGCGCACAATGGATTCCCAATTCTTATTGTTGGCTCCGGAAGCGGGATTGATAATGAACAATAGACGCATATATCGGTTTTACTGAATTCAGGTATGGTTTTTTAAGAGAAAAGATCGTACCAGCAACACGCGTATGCACAACAACACCAATCGGAAAGGGTTTATAAAAAGAGGACTCGTGGTACGGGTGTACCGTGGATTCGGCCATAAGAACCGGATGCAGGTATTCGGCCATGTGCTGTTTTCACGGAAAGAGCGCAAAAGAAAGAAGAAACAGCTCCTCGGAAACATGAGGGCCCTGCTTGACCTGTTTTTCGTGAAACCAGTCTTTAAAGCAGAAGTGGTATTGGAATGGGAAGGGAAACAGATCAGCGCTTTAACAGAGGAAGATGGGTTTTTCCGGTTGGAATGGGAGTCCACGGAATCCGTGCCTGCCGGTGAACACAAGGTGCAGGTGCGGTATACAAATGGGAAACAAGTGCTTTCAGGGGAAGGCTCGGTAATTGTACCGCACGTTACGCAACTGGGCATCATCTCCGATATCGACGATACGCTGCTGATTTCACATTCTTCTACCATCATCAAAAGACTGCTCACGCTTTTCAGGCACCATGCCGGCTCGCGCAGGGCATTTGAAGGCGTGGCCGATTTCTACCGGAAACTCCAATACACACATACCGATAAGGAAAATCCCAACCCCTTCTTTTATGTATCCAGCAGCGAATGGAACCTGTATCCTTACCTGCAGGTATTCTTCGACGTGCATAAGTTTCCCAGGGGTGTTTTCCTGCTGAATCAGCTCAAGCGTTGGTACAATCTCCTGGCTTCCGGACAAACCAAACACAGCGGAAAATTCGTGCGCATCATCCGTATCATGGAGGCTTTTCCTAAACAATCTTTCCTGCTCATCGGTGATAACACCCAACAGGACCCTGAGATTTACGCGGCGGTAGCGGCGTATTTTCCCCAGCGGGTAAAGGCCGTTTTTATCCGTATGGTATTGCCGGGAAAAAAACGGACCACTGAAGCGCAACTCAAAGTGGTAAAGGATCTCAATATTCCTTATTGTATTTTCAGAGACACACCGGAGGCCGAGGTGTTCGCTAAACAGCATGGACTGTTACCCGGAATCGTGTAGCTTTAGCAAAAGACCGCAATGAAAAGAAGTGCTATCGTTCCGATGCCAGAATTTTTTGACCGCTACATCAATCTCGTGGAAGACGTTCCCGTTGTTGAAGCGTTACAATCAAGGAGCCAGGTATTCCCCGCTACCGATATGCCAAAGATTTACGCGCTGGGCGATAAAGTGTATGCGCCCGGTAAATGGACTATTAAAGATGTGATACAGCATATCACCGACAACGAACGCATACAGGCGTACAGGGCATTACGTTTTGCGCGCAACGATGCTTCGGTTTTGCCGGGTTACGATGAAGAGCCGTATGCAAAAGAGGCCCGTGCGGAAAGAAGGAGCCTGGAAGCATTGCTGGAAGAATTTGAAGCGACGCGTCGCTCTAATATTTTATTGTTCAGGAGTTTTACAGAAGAGATGCTTTTGCGGAAAGGAATTTGTTTTGGAAAAGAAATGAGTGTGCTCGCATTGGGCTTTGTGCTGGCAGGGCACCAGGAGCATCATGTACGGATAGTGCGGGAGCGGTATTTTCCATTGGTGTAGCGCGTTGCAGCAACTAAACCTTCCTTGTAAAAAAATTAACAGCCATTCCTGCAATGGTTCATGCATTGGCGTTGTCAATCCCGCCAAAGTATAGCCATGAAGAAATTATTATTACTCGCGACACTTGCGGGCCTGGGATTCGCGTCCTGCAAAAAGGACCACTACGGAAGCCACCTGAAAGGAACCTACAAAGGGACCTTTAAACGGTACAACGAGCCCGGATCTGAAGAAGCAAATGTGAGCATCAATTTCAATTTTCCCAACTGGAGCGGCACCAGCGATATCGATAAGTATCCGGCACTGGCGCAGGGGAGGTTCTCTTCCGATGGAGAAGTCATCCGCTTCACCAACACCGCCGTGTGGACCGCCGACTTCGACTGGACATTGATTTTGGACGGAACTTATATTGAACGTATTACGGGAGATAGTCTGGTTTTCACGAAAAGCTATGGGAACGGTTGGGTGGATGTGTATAAGCTGAAGAAGCAGTAGGTTCACGCGAAGGCGCACTGCTTCGTTCCTCGCAGCGCGTCTTCGCGTGAACTGTAAACATTTTAGGAGAAAAGATACTCCACATCCTCTTTGCTCAGGCTCTTCACAAAACCTGTATCATCTGAAATAAGGTCCTTCGCGAGCAGGCGTTTCTTCTCCTGTAATTGCAGAATCTTATCTTCAATGGTATCCTTACAGATCATACGGTAGGCGAAAATATTCTTCGTTTGCCCGATACGGTGGGTCCGGTCGATGGCCTGTTGCTCTACAGCGGGGTTCCACCAGGGATCCACGATGTACACGTAATCGGCGGCGGTCAGGTTCAGGCCCACACCACCCGCTTTGAGGGAGATGAGGAATACGCGGCACTTGTCGTCGTTCTGGAAATGCTGGATGGCCCGTTCCCTTTCGGTGGCGGTGGTGCTGCCGTCGAAGTATTCGAACTCGACGCCCAGTTCTTTCATTTTTTCGCGGATCAGTCCCAGCATACCCAGGAACTGCGAGAAGATGAGCGCTTTGTGGTTGCTGATGTTCTCGGTGATTTCCCTTGCGATCTCGTCCAGTTTGATGGAGTGGTTGGGGAACTTCTCCTGTTCGTTCAGGATAGCTGGAGAATCACAGATCTGGCGGAGCTTCATCAACCCTTGCAGGATGGTGAGCTGCGATTTCTGGATGCCCTGTTCATCGATGATACCGAGGATGCGGTCGCGGAAATCGTTGCGGTAGGCATCGTAAATTTTCCGTTGTTCCTCCTCCATTTCGCAATAAAGGATCGTTTCCATTTTTTCCGGCAGGTCACGCGCCACTTGTTCCTTGGTTCTTCTCAGGATGAAGGGGTATAGTATTTTGCGCAGGTGTTCTTTTCGTTCCTGCTCTCCGAATTTATCGATGGGAATGGCAAATTCCTGGCGGAAGAACTCAATGCTGCCGAGCATGCCCGGGTTGAGGAAGTTCATCTGCGCGAAGATGTCGAAGGTATTGTTCTGCAATGGCGTACCACTCAGGCACAGCCGGTTCTTCGCCTTCAATACAGATGCTGCTTTGGTTACCTTACTCGCCGGGTTCTTGATGGCCTGCGATTCATCCAATACCACGTAATCGAAGGCTATTTCGGACAGAACCTTGATATCACTTCTCAACGTACCGTAAGTGGTGATGATTACATCGTATCCTCCAAGAATATCGGAGGAACGGGTACGCATACTCGAATGGTGGATGATGTAGGTGAGGTTGGGGGTGAACTTTTTGATCTCGTTCTCCCAGTTGTACATCAGGGTGGTGGGGCATACCACCAACGCCTGCATTTTTCCCTGCGTAGCCTGGATATGGTGCAGGAACGAAAGCGCCTGGATGGTTTTACCCAGACCCATATCATCAGCCAGGATACCGCCCCAGCCTACTTCGTTGAGGTAATTGAGCCATTGGAATCCTGAAGTCTGGTAGGGCCGTAATATAGGCGCCAGGTGTGCGGGCGGTGGCACTTCCGCGATGCGGTGATCGGAATCGCGGAGGCGCTCGTATTTTTCTTCCAGTTGAATCATCAACTCCTCTTCATCGCGGTTGTCGTACAACTCGTCGATCACGCTGAGGTGGTATTTGGAGAGGCGGAGCTGGTTGGTTTTTCCTTCGCCTACCCGGAAGAGCAGTGAATATTTTTTGATCCATTCTTCAGGTAGCACACCGAGTGTTCCGTCTGAAAGATGAACGAATTGTTGCTTGTTGGCCAAAGCGCGTTTCACCTCGGCGATGGTGACTTTCAGGTCGCCGAATTCGATTTCCACGCGGGCATCGAACCAGTCGGTATTGCTGGAAATATGGATGCGGGTGGAGGGCTTGGCTGTATTGAAGCGGAAATTTTTGAGTGCGTCGAAGCCGAGAACGGGCACTTTCATGTCGCGCATGGCATCTACGAAAAGGAAGAACCAGTTGTTCTTCAGCACATCGGCGCCTTTTAATACCAGTTGCTGGCCACCTTCGGGCCGGATGAACTGCGAATGCAGGTTTTCCAGTTTCTGCATGAATTTATTTTCCGCCGCCCTGTTGCGGTGGATGATCCATACTTTCTCGCCAGTGGGTACTACAATTTCCTCCTTATCACCTGAACGTGTATCGTAGCCTTTGTAATTGAATACTGGCTGGAACACCAGGTAATCGCCTTTTTCCTGCAACAACAGGCGTACTTCGGGTTCACCATCCTTCACCTCTTCCACAAGGGAGGAATCGAATTGTACGTGGTATTCGCGGGTAAGTGGCAGAATGGTATTGCGGAGGTATGCGGGCCAGTCGGCCTTGCTGATGCCTTTCTTTTTCTGTTGCAGAAACCCTTCGGCCTGCATCACATCTTCCGGTCGTTTCCAGGTGTACAGCACGCCGTTGTATAAAAAGATCAGGCTGCTATTGGTTTCATTCTCCGTGAGGGGAATTCTTTGTCCGTTCAGCCTGGCGAAAGCATGCATTTCAAAACCGTTGCCATTCTTTTCGATGGAGAATTCCGGCAGAATCGGTTCTTCCGCTACCTCAATGTTTTCGAGGTTTTTGGTGAGATAGGGCTTGCCTTTAGGGAGGAGAAAGAGTTTTTCGCTTCCCGCCACTTCATTCAGCAACTTACTCAGTTTAGGATGGAGGTATTCCACCATCAGCGATTTTGTTTCTTCCGGCAGGTCGTCGTCTTCGTGGTGCACGATGTTCTCCCAGAATCCCGAAAAAGGGGAGTTCCTGTTGAGGTATTTGGTGATTTCCGTTTCCTGGAAGCGGCGGAGTTGCGGTAAAAGTTGTTTGTCGGCATCATTCAGTTCCTGGCCGTCCACAAATTTGCTGAGGTCCAGCTTTTCGGCTTTTCCCGCGAACAGGTTACCGTTCTCCCCAGACTCTCCTTTTACGGCTTCTACCAGGAAATAAGGGTAAGATTTCTGCTGTAGATTAATAACCACGCCCAATGCGGAACTGGCTTTCGCGGTTTCCGGTTCGGGCATTTCCGTTTCCTGTTCCACCACCTGCTCCACTACCACGGGCTCTGGTTCGGGCTTTGGCAAACGCGCGTTGGCGGCGGGCGCCAGTCTTTTTATAGAAGTATCCAGTACACGGAGGAAGGGCTTTCCTTCTTTATAAGTGAATTCGAATTTCCCTTTCAGGTCATCACTTAAAGAGTAACCATAGGCCTCCAGTAGCTTGTTCTTTTCTTTGTCCCAGTTCCGGATGGTATCAAAATAGTGTGCCCCATAAGCGTGGAGCAGTTGTAGCAACAGCATTGTTTTGTGAAAACACAACGGGTGTGCGGTTTCATTACAGGTGCAACTGGTATCGAAGTTCCTTTCTTCGTTCTTCTGGATCACCACGGGGAACGTTTCTCCATCAATATCCAGGGAGGCCGTTACTTTCTCTTCTTTGGCGGAAAGAATGTTCACCTTCTGGGTGCGGAGCAGTTTTTCAGCTTCTTCAAAATCGACAGGGGCAGAGAGCATCTTGATCGTTTTCAGATCAATCTGCTTCATCTTAACGACAGTATGTTTCTGGTTGTAGGCAATTTCCCGGTTGCCGAGCATGTTCCGGTCCAGCAGTTCCTGGAGTTGGAAAAGCGCGGCGGATTCATGACGGCAGATGTCTCCAAGGTTATAGGGACAACTACAACGGACGGAAAGGGTTTTAGGGTCGCGGAACTTCTGCACCTGCACCTTGTAGTAAGTGGCGTAGCTGTCATCTTTTACGCGGAAAAGCGCTGAACCCATCAGTTCATCGTATTCCATCAGTTCCACGTACCCGATGGCGTGGATTTTCTTTCCTCTTCTTATAACCTCATCCGTGCCGCTGTTGTAAACGTATTTAATAAGGTGCGGTAAAGCCATGTAAGTGAATTAGGTTTAATGATGGCCCTCACCCCGCTTCCGGTCCGGTACCGGAAAGGCCAATTTGCAAAAGTAAAGGAAAAATGAGCAGATTTTGAAGTAATATTTGAAGGTTTGAACAGCGGTTGACTATATCTTATTGCTTAACATTAAATTAGCTTGCGGTTACAATAAAAGGCGTATCTTCGCATCGTTAATTGAGCAACAGCCAAGTAAGTTGATGATTTTCTGCTAATAGTCTTTTCTGCTAATAGGTCAGTATAAGTCTTTATTACCCCAGCTTTTCTCAGTATTTATTCTTTTTTTAATTTTTAGTATGAACATTTTTGTTTCAAACCTGAGCTTCAACGTAACCGATGAAGACCTGAACGATTTTTTTGCTGAGTATGGCGAAGTTTCTTCCGCTAAAGTAATCATGGACAAATTCACAGGCCAGAGCCGTGGATTCGGATTCGTGGAAATGTCTGACGACGAACAAGCCCGCAAAGCAATTGCTGAGCTGGATGGTGGAATGGTAGAAGGAAGAGCGATCCGCGTTTCCGAAGCCCGTCCCCGCGAAGATCGTCCTGCCGGTGGTGGTGGTAACCGCAACGGCGGTGGTGGTTTCAACAGGAACAAGAGCTTCAGCCGTTACTAATTGAAGCTTTAAGAGATAGACCTCTTATAAAGATAAAGCCGCCTTTTTCGGGCGGCTTTTCTTTTTTATTCCCTTTCCATCTTACTACTCTTCTTTCAGCTTCGTTGCCAGCGAAACGGCATAATTTTCCAGGGCCTTTTTCGCCGCGGCAATGTACTGTGCCTTCGTGGTGGAGATCACTACCGGAACCGCGTTGAAATCTTTGGCGAAGATGTTCTCTTTTTTGTTGAGGACTTTTCTGTTCGGATCCTGGGTTACCTCGTTCGCGAACTTCACGCCGGAGGAGATGTCTTTTTCAAACTGGATCATATCGGTGGCCATTTTCTGGTTGTAGAACATGATCCTGCCGCCCACGGGCTTTCCGTCCCAGGTAGCGCCACCGGCCACTTTAAGGTTTGCGCCTACCGATGAGTTGAAATTGAATGCTTTTGTTTTGGTGATTTTAGTGATGCCGCCCGCTTCGTAACTAACTGAGGTGCCGGTTTTAGCGTCGCCATCCATCATGATATCGGCAAAATCCACCACGGTGTGCATGTATGCTACCGGAGCATCAAGGTCGTCGCTGAATTTGCCGGCTCTTTTCATTTTGCCGAACGCGAAGCCGATGTTCATGGTTTTGGTAGGGTCATAAGAAATCAGGGTATTGCCGTTGTTGGCGTTCACCACTTCATAAACCTGGCCCTTGCGCTGGGTTTCTTCCTTTACTTTTTTTTCGTCTCCCGATTCATTTTCGGCGGTGTAGAAATCTGCTTTGGTAACAGTGCCCCAGTCTACGGTGGCGATGCCTGCCGCTTCCAGTTGCTGGTTCAGGTAGGTGTAGAAATGATCGCCCAGTCCCTGGAAATCTTCTTTAGTAAGATCACCATCGGTGGTTTCGAGGTATGCGGTTACTCTTCCCGTTACACTTCCACCCAGTGATTTTCTTCCGCCGAAGGCGCCTTTTTCGTTCTTGAGCATTTCGCGGGTGGTGGCCGTTTTAAAGATGATGGTGCTTTGTGCAACGGCCAGTTTATCGAGTTTGGGCACGATGGTCTTTTTTCCCATCGAACCACCGCCCTGTACTTTGAGGGCATCAGGGTCGGGTTGTGCCGAAGCGCTCATTGCCACGGCAAGGAAAAGGGGGAGTACAAGATTCTTTTTCATTTTTTTGTTGGGTTTGAACAGGGTAAAGGTATTTGCGACGGAGCCCCGCTTCAATACCGTGTGGCGGGTATTTCTGCCGAACTTTCCCTTCTTTTGCACTGTTATTCATTCCACAAAAATTGATGTTATGAGCAAAGTATGGTTCGTTACGGGCTGTTCCACAGGCTTTGGCCGGGCGCTGGCCACCGAATTACTGGAACAGGGCTACAGAGTGGTGGTTACCGCGCGCAACACGGCCCAGGTGGCGGATATTGTTTATGGCAAAGAAGACAGGGCGCTCACCATTCAACTGGATGTTACCAGACAGGAAGAGATTGATGCAGCCGTTCAAACGGTAATGGATACCTGGGGAAGAATAGATGTGCTGGTGAACAACGCCGGTATCGGTTACTTTGGCGCATTAGAAGAAAGCGATGAAGCGGAGGTGAGGAAGATGTTCGAGATAAATGTGTTCGGCCTGGCAAACATGACGAAAGCCGTACTCCCGGTGATGCGCACGCAACGCAGCGGTCATATACTGAATATCTCCTCCATTGGCGGGTTGACCGCTTACCCGGCGCTCAGCTTTTACCACGCCACCAAATTCGCAGTGGATGGTATGTCGGAATCCTTATCGAAAGAAGTGGCGCCGCTAGGCATTAAAGTGACCATCATCTGCCCCAGCGGTTTCCGCACCGATTGGGCCGGACGTTCCGCCAACGAAGCGGTGAACACCATTGAAGATTATGCATCCACCGCAGGCACCAACCGCAATACCATCCGTGGCTACAGCGGCAACCAGCCCGGCGATCCGGTAAGGGCCGCGAAAGCCATGATACAGGTCACCGAAACGGATCACCCACCGCTGCGTTTGTTGCTCGGGGCGGCCGCTGTAAAAGGCGCCCGGCGTAAGTTGGATGAACTGAAAAAAGATTATGATGCGTGGGAAGCTGTAAGCGTTGGGGCAGATTTCCCGAAAGCAGAGTAACCTCACCGTTAAAACACGTTACCCGGTGGCACCGCTATAGCGGCGCCACCGGGTAACGTGTTTACACCAGGGCCTTTTCCAGGTCCTGAATCAGGTCGTTCGCGTCTTCGATGCCCACACTCAGTCTTATAAGGGAATCGGCCAACCCGTTGCGGAGCCGTTCCTCCCTAGGAATCGAAGCGTGCGTCATGGAAGCGGGATGCCCGATCAGCGACTCCACACCCCCGAGGCTTTCCGCCAGGGAAAAAAGTTTTGTGGATGAGAGTACCGCGTTTGCCGCTTCAAGACTATCATTCTTTAACGTGAAGCTCATCATGCCCCCGAAGCCGCGCATCTGCGCTTTGGCCACGGCGTAATTGGAGTGGTCCTCAAAACCGCACCAATGCACCGTTGCCACTTTCGGATGCTCCCGCAGGTATCTGGCAATTACGGCGCCGTTCTCGCAATGCCGCTGCATTCTTACATGCAATGTTTTTAAACCGCGCAGGATCAGGAAACAATCTTGCGGACCAGGCACAGCACCACAACTGTTTTGGAGGAAATACAATTGTTGTGCGAGTTCTTCTTTGTTCACGATCAGGCAACCGTGCACTACATCACTATGACCACCCAGGTATTTCGTTGCGCTGTGCATCACGATATCAGCGCCCAGGTCAAGTGGGTTCTGGAGATAGGGGGAAGCGAAAGTATTGTCTACCGCAATCAGTACGTTTCTTTCCTTTCCGATATGGCAAATCTCTTTGATATCAAGAATACGCAGGAGCGGATTGGTAGGTGTTTCGAGCCATATCATGCGGGTCCTTTCGTTGAGGAAAGGTTCAATATTAGAGGGTTCCGTAAGGTCAATGAAGTGGAATTTCAGGCCATACCTTTCCCAAACTTTGGTCATAAGACGGTAGGTGCCGCCATAGAGATCGTTGGTGCAGATAATTTCGTCTCCAGGGTTAAATAACTTCAAGAGTGTATCTATCGCTGCGAGTCCGCTGCCGAAGGAAATGCCGTAAGCCCCGTTTTCTGCGGCCGCCAATGCTTTCTGTAACTGATCGCGTGTTGGATTCTGCGTTCTCGCATATTCATATCCTTTGTGTTTGCCCGGGGCTTCCTGTACATAAGTAGAAGTCTGGAAGATGGGCGTCATGATTGCTCCGGTGGATGGATCGGGCTCCACACCCGCATGAATGAACTTTGTGGCCTGTTGCATGGCGGTCGTTTTAATGTTTTACAAATATGGAGATTTCCGCCGGGCTGATAAAATTATCTAGTCAATGCACATTTCTATTTTAACGATCACTTAACCCTGGAACGTGTAACAATCCACAAGCGGTGTAAATGCACGATCTGCAAGGGTTTCGTTGTGATGAACGGCATAGATTAAGTTCAGGTTGCCGGGTTTAATACAAGTAATAAATCATTTTCTTTCCGTTCCTCCCAATTACAAAAATACCGGAACAACGGAACGCTACTTTTACACCGTATTACAAAGCCATTTAAAACAAAAAACAAATTATCATGAAAAAGCTCATCCTGTCACTCGCCGTAGTGATCTCCTTCGCCACAGCCAAAGCCGCTGATCTTCCCATTACAGACGAAGTAAAAACAAGTTTCAAAGAATTGTTTGGCGCCGTGCACAATGTGCAATGGAGCGAAGACAAGGGCAACTTCACCGCCACGTTCTACAACAGGGAAGTGAAGGTGGTAGCCAGCTTCACGGCTGAAGGTGAATTCAAACATTCCATCCGTTACTACAAAGAAGATGGCCTTCCCACTAACCTCCGTAAGGGATTGGCAAGAAACTACAAAGGAAAAGAAGTATTTGGCGTTACTGAAGTTACTGTGGGCGAATCCACTGCGTACTTCGTGAAAATGCAGGATGCGAAGCATTGGTACACTGTAAAAGTTAATCCTGCCGGAGAAAATGAACTGGTGGAGAAATACAATAAGATTTAAGCTACTTATTCCGAGTGTTTAACCCAATGGGTAGGGGCGTATCGAAAGATGCGCCCCTTTTTTTGTTTCAACTTAAATAAATATTCCGCCTGCCACTTCAAGGCGTTGTGCGTTCACCCATTTGGATTCGTCGCTGCATAAAAAAGCTACCACACTGCCGATGTCGTCGGGTAAACCTACTCTGCCCAGTGCGGTAAGTGAAGCGAGCTGCTGGTTCAACGCTTCATTGTCGCGCACGGCGCCTCCTCCGAAATCTGTTTCTATCGCGCCTGGAGCAAGCACATTCACGCGGATTTTCTTTTCCCCGAGTTCTTTCGCCATGTATTTGGTCAACGTTTCAACGCCTCCTTTCATCGTGGCGTACGCCGCATAGCCCGGGAAGCTGAACCTGGTAAGGCCGGAAGACACATTTACGATACTGCTGCCGCTGTTCAAATGCGGGATGAGTTTTTGTGTAAGAAAGAATGGCGCTTTGAGGTGGATGTTCACCATACTGTCGAAATCTGCTGCTGAAGTAGTCTCGAATCCCGCATGAACGCCTACGCCGGCATTGTTTACCAAAGCGTCCAGTTTATTGGTGCCGAAACCGTTTTGCAGTGCTGTGGTCAGTTGTTGAACGAATCCATCGAAACTTTCGGTTTTGGAAACGTCCAGTTGCAGCGCCAGCGCTTTTCCGCCCGTTGCTTCAATTTCCGCCACTACTTTTTCGGCTTCGTCCTTTTTGCTGTGGTAGGTGAGCGCTACGTTGAAGCCTTTTCCTGCCAGTGCGAGTGCCATGTCTTTGCCCAGTCCCCGGCTGCCGCCGGTTACCAGTACTGTTTTGTTTGTATTTGCCATTTTGCGGTGATTTTGTCTTACAAAGTTGAAGACAATTGGCATCACCGGCCTTGCGCCAAAAAGAGGATTTTTTGCAAATTTCAAATAATCATCTGAATTGTAAGGGAGAGGTCCGGTTCAGTTTTTTGAAGAAATGGGAGAAATGGGCCAGTTCATTGAACCCGAGGCTGTAGGCGATTTCTGAAACGTTCCAGTTGGTTTGTTTCAAAAGGATTTTCGCTTCCTGGTTCAGGCGGGCGGCGATGATCTCTGAAGTGGTTCTGCCGGCTGTTTCTTTCAGCACTTTGTTGAGGTGATTGGCGTGCACCCCGAGTGTGTCGGCAAAATCTTTGGCCGATTTCAGTTGTACCACCTGCGATGTATTCTCTATGGGAAACTGCCTTTCAAGGAGTTCAACGAACAACGTAGAGATGCGCTGGGCTGCATTGGGTGCGTGGTTTGTGGGCGTAACGGGCTTCAGTTTCTGCCCCTCGTGTATGAGTTCCAGGATATAATTCCGGATGAGGTCATATTTGAAGGCGTAATCGCCATTCATTTCCCCTTGCATTTTCCTGAAAATACGCGCCAGTTCTGAGAACTGGTCCTGGTTCAGTTGGAAGATAAAATCGCTTTGCGGGGAGAAAATGGGCAATCCGGTAAGGGATACGCCGGTTTGCGTCTTCGACATAAAGTCTTCCGTAAAAACACAGAAATACCCCAACTGGTTATTATCCTGCGGGGTATAGCGGTAAGGGATACGCGGTGTGGCAAACAATATGGCGTATTCTTCTATATCTAACACCTTGTTGGCGTATTCCACGCGGTTCCTCCCGTGGATCAGGCTTATTTTATAGTAGGTGCGCCTGTTGTAAGGCATGGCGGGCTTCGCTTTACAACCTTCGTACATACTTCCAATACTGAAAATATTAAAGTGCCCGATGTCCTGCTTGCTTTTGTCATCGAAAAGGCAACTCATGTCGGCACAGTTCGCGCCGAACATTTCCCGGTAAAAATCCAATACATTTGTAGGTGCGGCCATATTGCAAAAATCAAATGTACGATTTTGGCGTACAACCAAGGCGGTCAATTTACAGTCTTACCACCATGACAAATAAAAAATTCACGCCTTCCCTGGTATGCTGTGTACTGATGGATATTATCGGCATGGGTACTTATTCTATCCCTTTCCTCGGCGAGTTTGCCGATGTGATCTGGGCGCCTGTCTCGTCTATTATTTTCTGGAGCATGTTTGGCGGATGGAAAGGACTGTTGGGTGCGGGGTTCAATTTTGTCGAAGAATTTCTTCCGGGTACCGACATTATTCCTTCTTTCACGCTTGCGTGGGTGATCAGGAAAGTGTTTTCGGCCGCTCAACCCCGGACACTCACCGAATAACAATCTGCCTGCCCTCAACCTTTCAAAACTATGCGCCACCGGCCTTTGCGAGGAAAAGCCTCTTAAGGCTACGGCTTTCCCCAAAGTGCAAAAGCGCTTCCCGCATCCACCCCAAAAAAGGAACCTCCACGATAAACAGCATCTCCTTGCGTCTGCGAGGTACGAAGCGGTGCCCCTTTGCGGCCCTTGTGTGAAAAACACCAACATAATTGTCGGGCATACACTTATCATCTTTTTTGTACTTTGCACCCATAACTGCTGCCAAACATGATGAAAGAAATGTTCACCTGCGATGCCGGAGAATAAGCCATTTTCCATAGCTTTTTCTGATAAGGACGACTACAGCATCCTGTATGCGCACTATTTTTCCAAACTGTTCAACTATGGTCACAAGTTCACGGCCGATAGTGTATTAATAGAAGACAGCATCCAGGACGTGTTCCTCGATTGCTGGAAAAGGAGAAACAGCCTGAAGGAGCCTGCCGCGCTGAACAGCTATCTTTTTACCGCATTCCGGTATTCCTTATTCAATAAATTATCCAAAGCAAAAAAACTCGTGGGCATGGAAGGGGTGGAGGAACCCGATTTCGCTTCCGCAAATATCTTTTACGCAAAAGAAGAAGATGCGGTGCGCACAGCGCAACTCCGGGCCGCCCTGGACCAACTCACGCCCCGTCAGCGGGAAGCCCTTTTTCTGCGGTTTTATGAAGGACTTTCTTATGAAAACATTGCAGAGATCATGAACATTTCGGTGAAAGCCTCTTATAAATTAATGGCACGCAGCCTCGCGCATTTAAAAGAATGCCTTTCTCCGGCATTGTTTTTTGCGCTTTTCCAGTTTTCCGTTCTTCCGAAATAAGCTGATAGCGGTAGTTTGTAACAATGTATTCAACCCTTCACGGGATGCACAATACAGGTTGTATGAAATGCGTCACGGAGGCATAATAAGCACTTGCACCGAAGGGCCTGGTAAAAGAAAAATATTTTTTGAATCCATGGGGTAAAAACTTCAACCCTTTATACTACATAATATACAGATATGGAAAAGCCGGCACACAAGCACTATGCACACTTTGGCAGCGGAGACCTGATCTGCGATCCTTTCTTTCAGAATTGGGTTTTAGATGCAGACGAGCAGCAGCATCTTTTCTGGCAGGAGTTCATGGAGGTTTTTCCACATAAAAAAACTGAAGTAGAAACTGCGCGTGATTTTCTGCAGCACCTTGCGTTCCGCGAAAAGTTTCCCGAACCAGAACGGGTGGAATCGGCTTACCACAGGCACCTACAGCAGTTAGCAGCCGCAGCGGATGAAGAACTGAAACGTAAACGGCGCATCAACATTATGCGTTGGGCCGCTGCTGCGGCAGTGATTGGCATAGTGGCGGTTACACTTCTCTTTGAAGGCGGTTTCGGGGGAAGAGAAAAATTAAACGAAAGTACTGCCTTCGGCATCAAAAAGCAGGTAACACTGCCCGATGGCTCCACAGTGGTGCTGAACGCGAACTCTTCCGTTAGTTACGGGAAAGAATGGAGCGGGGGACAACCGAGGGAAGTATGGTTGAAAGGTGAAGGCTATTTTGATGTGAAGAAGACCAGTGAAAGTATTAATCCAGGACAAAAATTCTTAGTACACACCGGGGCGCTTACCGTGGAAGTGCTGGGAACCCGGTTCGATATCCGCGAAAGAAGAGGCGTTACAGAAGTGGTGCTGGAAGAAGGAAAAATAACACTCTCCTTCGCGAACAGGGCGCACAAGGGCATCAGGATGGTACCGGGACAAATGGTGGTGTACGACCCCCAAAAAGGCATTAAGGAAATAGACACCACCAATGCGGTCCATTATACCGCCTGGAAAAAGAACAAACTGATATTGCGTAACCCTACGGTAGCAGAAATAGCTTTGTACCTGGAAGATAATTTCGGCTACAAAATTGTACTGGAAAAAGAGGAAATGGCCTCCAAAAAAATTGAAGGTCCCATCCTCTACGATAACCTGAACGATGTTTTATTCATACTCTCAACCGTTCTTCATACGGAAGTGATCAGGAAAGACAGCACCATCATCCTCCGACCCAGGTAACGCAAAATCCTGATGCTGAACGGTTGTAAACATATTGCGTCCTGGCTTTCGGCCGAAGCGGGGATGTAGTGGTTCACCCATTGTTCATTCTAACAAAAATTGCCAAACATGATTGCTTATCATTTGAGAAAAGTGCTCGTGGTATTTGTTTGCATGAGCCTGTGTATCTCCCAGATCATAGCGCAAACCAAACCACTCTCCCTTGCGGAGGCTCTTAAAAAGATCACCCAGAAACACGGGACCCAATTTGTTTACGATAGCGAATTGCTGAAGGGCAAACAAACTTCCTACGATTTCAACGCCAATAAATCGACCGAAGAAATGCTGAAAGCCATTCTTTACCCCCACGATCTCGTGTTCCTGTACGTAAAGCCCAACTACTATACCGTAATTTCGAAAAGCCGGATTGAAAACACGGAACATGCTTCTTTAACTACTACCTCATCAGGCATTGCGGTTACTACCACAAACACGCCACAGAAAAAAACAGTGAGTGGAACAGTTAGCGACAGCTCAAGAACAGGGATTCCCGGTGTTACCATAACAGAAACAGGCACGAAAAATTCCGTGGCCACCCTATCTGATGGTAGTTTCAGTATTACTGTATCGAAGTCTGACGCGGTGCTGAACTTCTCTTCCATAGGATTCATTCCGCAAGACGTATCGGTGTCCGGAAGAACTACGATCAACATTAAGCTTCAGACGGAGGCGAGCAATTTAACCGAGGTGGTGGTGATCGGTTACGGCACGCAAAAGAAGGGTGAAGTAACCAGTTCCGTGGCCACCGTAAAGGCCGAGAACTTCACCAAAGGCGTGGTGCTTGATGCAGGTCAGTTGTTGCAGGGCAAAGTGGCGGGACTCTCGATTGCCTCCCCCAGCGGCGACCCCACCAGTGGTTCGCAGATACTGTTGCGCGGAAGTACCACTATACTCGGGGCCAACTCCAACCCCCTTGTGCTGATAGATGGTATTCCGGGCGACCTGAAAACTGTGGCGCCGGAAGACATTGAATCAATAGATGTACTGAAAGATGGCTCCGCCGCCGCCATTTATGGTACACGCGGCACCAACGGGGTGATCATCGTTACCACACGCCGCGCCAGCGGAACTTATACCAATGCCGTGGAATACAGCGGATCTGTAAGTACACAAACCATCGCCCGAAAACTGGATATGCTCACCGCCGCAGACTACCGTGCACAGATAGCCGCAGGCGACCGTGATGCCAATTACGACCTCGGCAGCAACACCAACTGGCTCGATGAAATTTCTCAAACCCCCATCACACACGTACACAACCTTACGTTCCGCGGCGGCAACAGCACCACCAACTATCTCGCGAACGTGAACTTCCGCTTCCTGGAAGGCGTGTTCAAAAAATCAGACAACAATACCTTTACAGGAAGAGTGGACATCAACCATAACATGTTCAACAACAAACTGAAGTTCAACTTCGGCATCATCAGTTCACAGAACAGGTACAATACCACAGGTGACGGTATCAGTTTCAGTGGCTACACCTACCGACAGGCGCTGATCAGAAATCCAACTGCTCCCGTTTACAATAATAATGGCAGTTGGCACGAGGAAACCGGGCAATTCAATTATGAGAATCCCCTGGCCCGCATCTTCGAGAGTGATGGGCGCAACACTTCCCAGAACAACCGGTACAATACCAACATTACATTCCTGCCTGTACGCGGCCTGCGTTTGAACGCGTTGCTCTCTTACACCAAATACAACCAGAGCAGGGGTTATGCCGAAACAAAACAACACATTTCAAACCTGCGCGATTCCCGCAACGGTTTCGCCTCTACAGGAGGGGTAGAATCCATCGACCGGCTCCTGGAACTCACGGCTGAATATTCCAAAAGTATTTCAGACCACCGCTTTTCCCTGCTGGGCGGTTACAGCTACCAGGAAAACGACAGCAAGAACCACTGGATGCAGAACTGGGACTTCCCCACCGACCTGTTCAGCTACAACAACATGGGTACCGGAAAGGCGCTGAAAGAAGGACTTGCTCCCATTTACAGCTACCGTGGTGTAACCAACCTGATCGGTTTCTTCGGCAGGATGACCTACAGTTACAAAGACAAATACCTTTTGCTGGGAAGCCTGCGTTATGAAGCTGCCAGCCAGTTGTACGGAACCGAAAAACCCTGGGGGCTTTTCCCCGCGCTCTCTGTGGGTTGGCGGCTTACACGCGAAGCATTCATGGAAAACCAAACCCTGTTTGATGATATTAAACTCCGTGCCGGATACGGTGTTACCGGAACACAACCTTCCAACCTGTTCCTGGGTGTGGCACTCCTGAATTATGGCAGCTTCTATTACATGAACGGCCAGTGGATACAAACCCTTACGCCTTCCCAAAATCCCAATCCCAATCTGCGGTGGGAGGAAAAGCACGAAAGCAATATCGGGATGGACTTCAGCATGTTGAAAGGACGCATTTCCGGTAGCGTGGATTACTACATCCGCAACATCAACGGCCTGTTGTACGATTACCAGGTACCAAGTCCGCCCAACCTCTATTCCACCACAAGGGCCAATGTGGGCAAGATGCAGAACAAAGGGATAGAAGTGATCCTGAACTTCATGCCCGTTCAAACCAGATCATTTGTGTGGAACACCAGCGTTAACTTCTCTTCCAATACCAATAAACTTGTGAGTCTTTCCAACGATGCATATAAGCTTACCAACAATTATTTCACAACCGGCGGTACAGGTGAACCCATTCAAACCTTCACCCATATTGTGGAGATTGGAAACGACATCGGCAGCTTCTATGGCTTTAAAGTGATTGATGTGGATGCCGACGGCAAATGGATTTATGAAGGACGTGATGGCAAACCCGTGAACTACGATGATTTCGACCACGCTTTTGAAGATAAAAAAGTATTGGGCAATGGCCTGCCAAAGTATTATGCCGGGTGGAACAATAATTTTCGTTACAAGGATTTCGATCTGGGCATCACCATGCGCGGCGCATTCGGTTTTCAGATACTTAATTTCCAGCGGATGTATTACGAGAACACCAATATTCAACAATACAACAGGTTGAAATCGGCGTATGAGCCTGTGTTCGGGAAAGAAGTGCTGAGCAAGGATATGCCGCTCGAATTCAATAGTTACTACGTGGAAGATGGCGACTTCTGGAAAGTAGATAACATTACACTCGGTTACAACTTCAGGAAAACAGGAGATGCTTTCATTAAATCCGCCAGAGTATATGTGTCCACGCTCAACTCCTTATTGTTCACTGGCTACAAAGGAATTGATCCTGAAGTGAACAGGCTGGGATTAAGTCCAGGCAACGACGACCGGGACAAATACCCCACCACACGCACCTACACCCTTGGCGTGAACCTTAATTTCTAACGTACAAAGCTTTGTAATATGAAGAAATATATCCTTTCAGCCGCCCTGCTCAGTATGATGGCAGGCGGTTGTACAAAACTGAAAGATACCAGCTACAACCAGATCATCGCAAGCCAGTTCGATCCAACGGGAGATGACCTGAACTCCCTGGTGGGCAGTGCTTACGTGAACTGGCGGCAGTTGCTGCTGCACTGGAATGGCGTACACCGCGCCCAGGAAAACTCCGCCGACCAGGTGGTAACGCCCGCCCGCCCTAACGGATGGGTAGACGGCGGCATCTTCCGCCGCATACATGAACATAAATGGACACCGGACGACGATGTGGTCCTGAATTGCTGGACGCGCACTTTCGCGGGCATCACGAATTGCAACCGGATCATTTACCAAATAGAGTCCGGGGGTATCCCCCTGTCGCAGGGCAAAGAGAATGTAATCGCTGAACTGCGCGTGTTAAGGGCTTCTTACTATTATGTGCTGTGCGACCTTTATGGTAACGTGCCCATCGTTACAGATTTTGATGTGCCTGACGGGTTTTTACCTGAACAGAACACCCGTAAGGAAGTGTATGATTTTATCGTGAAAGAGATATCCGAGAGCCTTCCATTGCTGAATACAAAAAATGATATCTCCACCTATGGACGCTTCAACAAATGGGCCGCACATACCCTGCTGGCGAAGATGTACCTGAACGCAGGTGTATTCTCCGGCACGCCGGAATGGGCCAAATGTATTGAGCAGTGCGATGCTGTGATCAACTCAGGCGCGGGTTATGTTCTGGAGGGAGATCAGCGGGATGTATTCAAGACCAACAATGAAAACTCCAAAGAGATCATCTTCGCCCTGCCGCTGGATGAAAACTATGTCACAGATTGGAATGCGTTCGATATCCACATGCAAACCCTGCAGCCTGCCAACCAGGCTACCTATAATCTGAAGTCAGCGCCCTGGGGTGGCATCTGCGCCGTTCCGCAAGCAATCTCATCGTTCGATCCGGACGATGCCCGTTTAAAAACCAACTGGATACAGGGCCAGCAATACTCCGCAAGCGGTCAGCCCCTCAATAGTACGATGGGGGCCACCACCGGACAGCCGCTCGCATTTGTGAACGCCCTGCCCGGCATCGACAAATCTGATGAGATACACGGTTTCAGGCTTGGGAAATTTGAAATTAAAATGGAAGCGAACGTACAACTCAGTAACGACTGGCCGCTGCTGCGTTACGCTGATGTACTGATGATGAAAGCCGAGAGCCTGCTGCGTACTGGTAAAGCCGATGAGGCAGCGGCGCTGGTGACCCAGGTGAGGAACCGCAACTTCAAAACCAATCCTGCCCAAGCCACCGTAACAGGAGCCCAGTTACAGCAGGGAAGTGTTTACAATTATGGTCTCCGCAACCACCTTACTTCCACCAACGAAGGCGGAGCCGATATCACCTTCGGCAGGTTTCTCGACGAACTGGGTTGGGAGTTCAACCAGGAGGCCCGCAGAAGACAAGACCTGATCAGGTTCGGGGTTTTCACGAAAAAATCGTGGTTATCACATAGCCCCAATGGTGATTACAGGGCGTTGTATCCTATTCCGCGCATCGAGTTGAATAAGAACGCTAACCTGGAACAAAACACAGGTTATCCCCAATAGCACGTCTCAATATAGCAGTTTCAGGAATAGGTAAGAAGGGCACGCAGCGCGTCGCCCTTCTTTGCATCTCCTATAACTCCTCCTCCCTTTCCAGCATCAGTATCGCGTTCTGGGGCACGATATAATACTTTTCATTTTCATACATGACCTCCGTAGCGGCGTTCAGCAGGAAAATAGCCAGGTCTCCTTCTTTCGCCTGCAAAGGAACGTATTTCACCTGCTCTTCCTCAGCCTTCCAGGACTCGCTTTCAACGGGCATAGGAATAGCATAACCCGGGCCGGTCTTGATGACATAACCCTGCTGCACTTTCTCCTTTTCCTGTACCCCGGGTGGGAGGTACAACCCTGAAGGCGTTTTTTCACTTGAGGTGGTAAGTCGGATCAGCACACGGTCGCCGATCACGATGATCTTCTTGAACTTGTTGTCGGGTGTCAGTCGCACGGTTTCGATGATTTAAGTTTGAAAAAAGACAGGCAAAATTAAGGATTGCTACGTTACCCGGCGTACCCGGTGCCACC
Source organism: uncultured Flavihumibacter sp. (assembly GCA_946482545.1). The sequence continues at coordinate 25,452 of CAMLRX010000033.1, forward strand.
GCTATAGCGGTGCCACCGGGTACGGTGTTTTCCTCAAGTCTTCTCCCCAAAGGCTAAGGCGGAACTTCTTTAACGGGTTAAAAGGGGAAGTTTCAGGCTGATGACTTTGTTTTCCAATATGTTCTGATGCACCAACACATAAAAAAACGACCCGCTATGGTGCGGGCCGCTGTTGCTATAGGAGGGTAATGGTCGGTTAATTCCTTTTCAGTATGGAGGTCATCCAAATACTGGTGCACCGTTCTTTTCCATCGGGACGGTTCGGCTTTCCAGCGATAATTGGTATCCTTGCTTCTTGCTTTGTTCATGACTGGCCGGAGCATGTTGCGTTCGATCCTGTTCTTTATCTCCTGGCTTCTTTGTTCAGCTACCGTATCTATCTGTTTGGTGTGCGTTAGCATATTGGGCCTTACACGCAGTACAAAGCGCCAGGGTTCGCTGAAGGCGTATGATACAGAGCGTTCACCTTTTCTGCTCATCCTGCTGACCTCAACAAACAATTGCCGCTGGGCTTCACTGAGCGGCGCTTTCCTCCAATACCCATTTGATATTTCCTGTATGAACTGGGGTTGCGGAACACGGATTTTCCTTCCGGCTTTTCTTTTCTTTTTGGTGAAATGTTTGTCGTTGCTGTATTCGATCTTATTCACCACGGCTAAGATTCCTTCAAAAAAAGCGGCATGTTTCCCACGCGCTGTTTCTTCACTCAGGTAAAAAGACCTTTGCCAGCCACGTTGTACTGGTTCCTTCAAGGGGATATACTCGGTATTCCAACACCTTTTGCCCCAATAGGTTTCTTGTCTGCCAAGGGCTATCATTTCTTTGGCGCCACCAGTTTTAATTCTTCTCTTTTTTCTTCTGGCATCCATAATGCGGAGGGCGCCAGGATCCAGTCCGCTTTGGTTACTGTTACAATCATCCATAAAACAATGTATTTATTGGTTATTATTTTTTCTGCTGATGGCGGGTGTTCTATCAGACTTAAATATTCTTTCATGTTAAAACAGTTTGGTGTTCTACATTAGGGTTTTACCCTAAACAAAGTTCCACTTATCCGTCCGCTGCTCCGGTGTGGTGCCGTCCATGCGCACGATCTTCGGTATAAACCGCCCCACGGTATCCACCAATGCCCGCTGACTCTTCATTACCTCTTCAATGTCTTTGTATGCGTGAGGCGCTTCGTCCAGACCGCCACCCATCAGTGTTATGCCGTTTTTCAGCAGCAGCAGATTCAGTTCGTGGTGCGTAACGCTGTTGGATGCCCTGCTCCTGCTCATTTTCCGACCGGCACCATGTGCGGCTGAACAGATAGCAGCGGCTTCGCCTTTTCCTTTTACGATAAAACCAGGATGCACCATGGAGCCGGGAATGATGCCCAGTACATTTTTCCCTGCTGGTGTGGCGCCTTTCCGGTGAACGATTACTTCCTGCCCCTCCCAGCTTTCCTTCCAGGCGAAATTGTGGTGGTTTTCAACACGTTTGAATGGTTTGCGGCCAAGCGCTCTGGCGATCTTCGCATGTATCACATCGTGGCAGGCCGTGGCATAGTCGCCGGCAAGGTTCATGGCCAACCAGTATTCCTGCCCCTCCGCTTCATCAAGTCCCAGCCAGGCCAGGTTCGAGGCTTCGCCGGGAAGCCTTCTCCTGCTGCGTGCCATCTTCGTGTAGTGGTTAGCGATATGTGCCCCCAGTGCCCTGGAACCCGAATGGGTGAGTAACCCGGTATAGGTTCCCGGTTCAACGCCAAGTATGTCATCCTTTTCAGTGATCTCCACGGTACCGAATTCAGCAAAATGGTTGCCGCTGCCAGAGCTGCCCAATTGTTTCCAGGCTTTGCCATGCAGCTTTTTCAACAGGGGAAGCGCTTCGAAAGCAGGGTCATCCATAACCGCGTGGTCTGCTGCCTCCTGAAAGAATTTTCCGCTGCCGAATAAGGTTGCGTTCTTTAATTCACGTGCAAAGAAGTCTTTCCTCCGGTGCAATTCAACGGGATTTATATCGAACAGACTTAAACTCATCCTGCAGCCAATGTCAACGCCAACGCCATAAGGAATTACGGCGTTTTTCACGGCGAGCACGCCGCCAATGGGCAAGCCGTAACCTGCATGTGCGTCAGGCATCAATGCGCCACCCACGCTTACCGGTAGTTTTGCGGCCTGGTACATCTGGTTCAGGGCGGTGGCCTCAATATGCTCCTGTCCGAATATTGCGAAGGGCGCACCACTCCTGTTCAGTGAAACTGTTTCTGCTTCCTGCTCCGTTTCTTCTACCAGTTGCCTGGCGATGAGTTTCAACACGGCATCATCGAGATATGTAGCGGGCGATGCCAGTACCGCGCTTAAAATGTCCATTACTTTTTCTTTTGTTTCGTGTTTATAATGTTGTTGCATTACCTGTAAGGCGATGCTGATTACCGGCGTTTCCGGGTATCCTGCTTTGCGCAATTCCTTTGCGCTTAATTTTAACTTGCTCATGCTATTTTTAGTTGGCTCACAGTGTTTTCACCTTCCCCGGTGGCACCGCTATAGCGGTGCCACCGGGATGGGTATTTTAACGGTTTTTCAGGACGTGAAAATCCCGTTCCGTGATCAGTGTAACTGATACGGTTATGCGAAAAATTAATTTTTACGTATTGTTTTCTGCTTCCTTTCGGAAGCCTGATTCCTGGCTTGGTATAAAGACGAACTTACATTGCTTTGGATTGAACGAGTGGCAAAAAAAAGCCCCGCGGTTCAGGCGGGGCGTATGTTTCAAGTATTTTTCCTCTATGGAAGATCATGGAAAGAACATGCCCCGCATCCTGCAACGTTGCCTTTGCGGCCCGCCAGGTTGTTGTTGATATGTTTGTATTGCTGGAGCATTGTTGTTGTTTTAAATTATAGGATGCAAAGGTGTGATTATTTTTTGAATCGCACAATAATTCTGATTTTTTATTTTTTCTACATTGTTTTCATCATACAGCTCTCGCAGAAAATACTCTTCCAGAAGGGGAGCAGCAGCAATTGCATACTTATACCTCCCCGGTCAATGGCGTTGAACAAGGCGCAGAAGCGTGCATTGTTAATTCCGATGGCATTTTGCATGGTTCTTGTAAACAAAGGATACCGGGTATCCAGTTCAAAAATAATGGAGAGTGAAAGGTAGTAGAACAGCAGATCCTCGTTCACTTCCAGGCGACTGATCCGCGGCTCGATGAGTGTGAAGGCCCATTCGTACTGCGCATAATAACAAAAGAATTTTGCGATAGAAAGCAGGTCTTCATCAGCAACGCCAGGGTCAAGGTATTTATCCCTGATTGTTTGCAAGGCTTCATCTTTTTTATCGAAGCTGCCCCGGCTCATGTAAATTTCGCATAACAGTATATGGTAGTTGATCATCATCCTGCGCACTAATTTCTGATCTGTTCCTGAAGAAGGAAGCTGGTTAAGCCTGGCAAGTAGCGTGTTCCTGTTGATAAGCGTGTCGCCATATTGCAGGAGCCGCAATTGCAATGCGCAGATATTGTATTTTATTTTACCATTGGCGGGATCTGTTTTTTCGATGGCGAGCAACTCGTTCAGGGCATCATCTTCATAAATTTCTTCCAGCAGCAGTTTATAAACGTTCTTATCGTTCAACAACCGGCTGAAAGCTTTTTCCCTGGGAATCGTAACGGCATCAAGATAGCTGGCGGGTATTTTGTTGTCAGTTACTCTTTTATAAATTGACCTTTGAATATCCAGCGCGAGTTGAATATTCCGGGCAGCCACGGCGGCTTCGAGCCGGGTAACAAGTTCTCCGTCTTTAATCGCATCTGCCGGATTTTTATCGTCCAGGTAGAAGATCACGATGGCCTTGCGCGAATGCGCGAGTACGGGCTCAATAGAGTCGAGCAACGACTTGTTGCGTAGACGTATTTTGATGTCTTCCTTCGGAAGCGTGGCCAGGTATTGGAAGGGGGTTCCTGCTATGGACTGGAAGAATTCCATCCAGTTTTCACCGCTGGTAACCTGGCTGGTGAAATTTTCGGTTTGAAGGGCATCCAGCATTTTTACAATGCCGGCTCCACGTTCTTTCTGCAGTTGCATGTTCAGCGCTGTGGCGCCTTCAATGGAAGAAAATGCCCTTACTTCAAGCCTGGAAATACGTTGCTTTTTTTGCAGGAGGGTATCGTATAGTTTGCGGAATGTTTCAGGTTCAAAAGTGGACCTGCCTTTCGGGAACGGAACAATCTTCGTCATTTTCTCCGTGAAAGGAATGCGCTGTACATACTCGGAATCCAGTGGAATGTCGGCTGTATGCAGGAGTGATTCGGTAAAAAGCCCCATGTCCAGCAGATCCCACATGCTTCGGGGAATATTGGTGAAGTTGGTGTAGAAGCACACTTTTTTATCCCGCAATACCACCAGGTTACCTTCCATTTCTTTTCCCTCCATTGCAGCGGGTATCTTGCCCAGGAGTATAGAAATATGGCCCCCTTCTTCCTTTTCAAGGCGCCTGTTCAGCTCATCAAGGTAAACCGGCGGCAACAATTGCCCGGTATGCCACCCCTCGCGCCGGATCGTTTCTTTTCCGCAGGAAAACTGTTCTTTCAATACAATATCAGCGGTAATTCCATCGGTGGAACGGGAGAATATTTTTCTGAACCAGGCCTCACTGCTCATTTCGAAGTACACATTTCCATTCCGGAAAGCAATGCCGAAAAGCACTTCTTTGGGCTTGGTTTCTATCAGTGTTCTGCATTGCACACATTCTGGCGCGGCGCTGCCGCCTGTAAGGGAATAGGTTTGCTGAGCTATTGTCCATAGCGGGAAGAATAAGGCAAAAAGAATAAGGTGTTTAGGGGATTTCATAATGATAATTATACAGCCAATTTAATACATCCGACCCAATAAAAGATGTCGCATCCTCCCCACTTCTTGTCGTAACCGGAAGCTTTTATATTCTTTCCACCGTTTAAATTTGTACTACATTCTTTCACCAATTCCCTTCCAATATGAAAAAGTCACTTCAGCTTTCCCCACTCAGTTCCGACCTTGCGGCATTGTTGCTGCGCCTTATTTATGGCGGACTTTTCGTGCGCTACGGCTATATGAAAGCGTCGAATTATGATGCGATTCTCCCCATGTTTGAAGATATCATCGGACTCGGATCGAAACTTTCTTTCAACCTGGTCATCTTTGCTGAGCTGGGCTGCGGCTTTCTGGTGCTCATCGGGTTGTTCACCAGGATAAGCGTGCTGCCCGTTCTGTTCACCATGATCATCGCTTATTTTGTGGCACATGCGAAAGATGCTTTCGATGTTAAATCCATGTCGTTTATCCTGATGGTGCTTTCACTGGTGGTATTTGTTTTGGGAAGTGGCAAATACTCGGCAGATGCGCTATGGAACAGAAAAAAGCAGGGCTGAGGTAACTTATGCGGAAGGTTTTTGTCCCTTGTACTCTTTAGGGGTTACGCCGAACTCTGTTTTGAACCATTTCCGGAAATAATCCACATCAGAGAAGCCGACCATGTAAGCGACCTCGTTCACCGTGTGTTCATTCCTCAGCAGCAGTTGCGCGGCCTTTTTCAGTCGGGTGCTGCGGATGAATTCGATCACGCTCTGGTTGGTGAGCGCTTTGATTTTCCGGTACAGCGTCATCCGGCTCATGTTCACTTCTTTGCCCAGTTGTTCCACGTTCAGTGTGGGCTCCATGATGTTGTCGTCGATGAATTGCAATACTTTGTCGAGAAAGATTTCGTCGGCGGAAGTGATGGCGATGTTCCTGGGTTGAAGGGTGATGTCCTTGCTGTACCTTTCCCGGAGTTGTTTGCGCGATTGCAGCAGGTTGTTCACCCTGATCTGTAATAAGGCTACGCTGAAAGGCTTGGTAATGTAGTCGTCGGCGCCGGTTTCAAACCCTTCCATTTTGAAGATGAGCGGGGTCCTTGCTGTGAGCAGGATAACCGGAATATGGCTGGTACGCTGGTCTGTTTTGAGCTGGCGGCAAAGATCGGTACCGCTCATATCGGGCATCATCACATCACTGATGATGATATCGGGAATAACTTCCACGGCGATCTCCCAACCCTCTTTTCCATTGGAGGCGCTGTGCACCTGGTAAAATTCACGGAAATGATCTGCAATGAACCGGCGCATTTCCGCATTGTCTTCCACCACCAACATTACGGGTTGATTCCCCGGTTCGGTTTGCACCACGATGGGATCGGTGTTTTTTTCCTGGTCGAAAACGTTTTTTTCAACGGATGCTTCTACGGTGTTTTTCCCGCCCATTTCGTCGTTGTTGTATGCTTTGGGAGTGATAGGAATGGTGATGGTGAAGTTGGCATAGCCTTTCAACCCTGGACTTTCCTGCCTGCTCTCTACGGTGATGGTGCCATGGTGTAAAGTGGCGAGTCCCCTGGAGAAGGCCAGTCCGATGCCGGTGCCCGCCACCTGCCTGCCCGTATCATTGTAATGCCGGAAGGGATCGAATATTTTCTCAAGGTGTTGCGGCGCGATGCCTGCACCGGTGTCCTTCACCTGGATAAAAGCTTTCTCTCCTGTTGTATCTGTTGAAAGTGTGATGGTGATGCTGTCTCCGGGCGTGGTGAATTTGAACGCATTGGAGAGCAGGTTGAAAAGTATCTTTTCCAGTTTGTCTTTATCAAACCAGGCGTTCAGCAACGGATCAGATGACTGGAATTGCAGGTTGATGTTTTTGTATTGCGCGTATCCTTCGAAAGACTGCACCACTTCTTTTATGAATTGCACCAGGTCATTTTCGGTTACCTGTAACTGCATGTTTCCTTCTTCAAACTTCCTGAAATCGAGGAGCTGACCGGTGAGCCTCAATAGCCTTTCCCCATTGCGTTGTATCAGTTGGAGGTGGCTCAGCATCCTGTTGTCGCGCGTGGTGGATACCAGCTTTTCAATAGGTGCAAGCATCAGGGTGAGCGGGGTTTTTATCTCATGGGAGATATTGGTGAAAAAACTGAGTTTGCGCTGAATCAGTTCCTGGTCTTTTTCGTGGTTGAGCTGTTCTATCAGCAGCTCATTTTTTAAACGGGTGGTTTTAATGGAATAGGAATAGAAAAGATAGAGCAGCCCTGCAATTACGGCGGCATAAAACAGGTAGGCGTACCATGTTTTCCAGATGGGCGGCAATACTTTGATGTATAAAGTGGCAGGTTGCTCGTTCCATACGCCATCGTTGTTGGCGGCTTTCACTTTGAATACATAATTACCTGCCGGCAGGTTGGTATAAGTAGCAGATTGCTGGTTGCCCACGAAGTACCATTCTTTTTCGCCAGGTAATCCCTCCATACGGTAGGCGTATTGGTTGGTGCGGGAGTTGATGTAGTTGAGGGCTGCGAAACGAATGGTGAAATAAGCCTGATCGTGCGTGAGGATAACCTCGTTGGAATAGGTGATCGCGGCTTTGAGCGGACCGTTATTTTCTCCGATGCTGACCGGTATATTCTTGATGAGGAAGTCGGTGAAAACAACCGGGGGTTGGATTTTATTCACGAAAAGTTTTTCGGGCTGAAAGGTGAGTATTCCGTTCACCCCACCGAAGAGTATCTTGCCGGAAGAAGTTCTGCATACGCCACTCAGGAATTCGTTGCTGCCCAGCCCGTTGTTCACGGAGTAATTGGTTACCTCCAGTGCCCCGGTTTCAAAAGGCGGATGTTTCCGGTGCAGGATAATGCGCGCGATACTTTGATCGAAACTCACCCAGAGGTTGCCGCTCCGGTCCTCGGTGATGGCCCTTACAATGGTGCCTGAAATACCGGCGCGTTCATCCACGGCATAGAACTTTCCCGTGTTGCGGTCCAGCACTTTTAATCCTCCGCCCCTGGTGCCAATCCATATATTTCCGTTCCTGTCTTCATAAATCGAGATGATGCCGTTCCTGTTGAACACTTCCACGAATGCGTTCCCGAACTGCTCGAAGGAAGATGCGGCTTCCGGCAGGTATGCCAAGCCGCCTTCGGTACCGATCCATAATCCACCGCGGCTGTCGCGGAGCAGGGTATTGATATCATTCGACACCAGGCTTCGCGGGTTGTTTTCCTGGTGTTTGTACCGTGTTGTTTTTCCGGTGGCGGTAATATGAAAAAGCCCGTTCTTGGTACCGGCCCACACGCCTGTTCCATCTGTAACCAGTCCGTACACCTGTTCTTCCAGCGCCGACAACGGATTTTCTGCCAAAGGGAACCGTGTTATTTTCCCGGACTTTGTATTGTAATGGAACAGCCCCTCCAGTGTTCCGGACCAAAGGTCCTGCGCTTCGTCCAGCGCCAGTGTTTTCACCATGTTCTGGTTCACGAGGTTGTTCGGCTGGGGACTGAGTTTGATATAGCTGAAACGTCCGGTCGTTTTCTCCAGCTTGTTGATACCGCCTCCTTCGGTGCCGATCCAAAGGTTGCCCAACCTGTCTTCCACGATACTGCTCACCACCTTGTAATTAAGTCCGGGATTACTGTTCAGTTGTTCGGCAATGTAGCTGAAGTTGCTGTTGCCGGGCTGGTAAATGCTGATTCCTCCGGAGAAAGTGCCCACCCAGGTGCCGCCCGCTCTGTCGTTCATAAAACAGAATACCGAATTGCCAGCAAGGGAGTAAGGATCGAACTGATCGGTATGGTGGTTAGACTTAACTTTCAAATCAGGACCAACCACGTAAACGCCGTTCCTGGTACCCACCCAAACATCGGACCCCTTCACCACCACATCGCGCACCACATCGTTCATCACGCGCCCCTCACTACCGGAGGATTCAAAATTGAGTACCTGTTGCTGGCTGGCGTCAAGCACCATGAGCCCGTTTCTTTCGGTGGCGATCCAGGTATTGCCAGCCTTATCCTGTATGATCCTGTTGATGACGCTCTTATTGTAAGCCGGATTGTTCAACAGCGCCTGCGGCAGGGGAAATATTTTATTGGAAGAAGGATTCCAGCACACGAGTGCCCGTCCGATACCCAGCCATAAGGTGCCGTCGGCAGCCTCGAAGAGCGCGGTCACCGATCCCGGATTGGTTCCGGGAATCCTTATTTTTTCCAGCACCTGCTTTGCTGTGTTAAAACGGAGTAGCCCTTTGCCGGAACCGGTCCACACAATGTTGTTCCGGGCTTTGAGGATGGTTTTTACGAAGCGGTAAGGTTCGGAACTATCGCCTGTAACCAGCGGTGCTTCTTTAAACCGTTCTGTTCTGGGGTCATAAATATTGAGTCCGTTAGGTGTTCCCACCAGCAGGTTACCCAGACTATCCTCCGCCATACTGAGCATTTCATTGCTGTTGATGCTGTGGGGATTGCCCTGGCTGAACTTGAAGTGGCGGAAAGCGTAACCATCGTACCTGCTGAGCCCATTGGTGGTACCCACCCAAATAAACCCTTTGGTGTCCTGGTACATACAGTACACTGAGCTTTGGGGGAGTCCATCGTTGATGCCGATGTGTTTGAAACGAAGTTCCTGCGCCCACGGGTGTGCCGACTGCCCGAAATGAAAAAGCAGCACAAGAAGCATGTGGGTAAGCATTGAGTTTCTTTTCATCCTGCGCAGTTGTTCTGGTGGAAAGAAGCGGGGGCTGGGCTCAGAGCAGCAGGCTGAGCACGAACAATATCGTTACAACTAAAAATCCTGCTATGAGCATCAGTTTACCGGGTTTTTTCCTCGTTTCCATTGGTGTAAAATACACCCAAAGTTACGTGTGGTAAACCCCGTAAAGACCTGTCATTTTCTACAACGCTACCTGTTGAATGTAACAAAAACCGGTTGTTGCGGCTTAAAGTCCCCTGATCGTGCGGAATGCTTTGGCGATGGTTTCTGCTTCTGCTGCGGTCATCTGCGAGGTGGCGCGCAGGGTCCGTGTAAAATAATCGATTTCTTCTTTGGTGGCCGGGCATCCACTGTTACTTCCCGGCTCTTCTGAACCTTCTTTACGGATGCGGGCATCGGTGAGCAGGGCTCCCTTCTCATCAAATACCAGCCAGTAGGGAATGCCGGAGTTGCCGCCATGGTATTGGTCCAGGAAAGCTTTACCACCGGGGTTCTCAAGGTTTTTCTTGCCCTCCGATTCCAGGACGGTGATGTGTCGGGTAAGATAGTATTTGTTGAAAATGGGCGCCACGTCGGCGCTTTGAAGGATCGTGTCCATTTTATGGCACCAGCCACACCAGGAAGCGTGGAAAATGATGAAGACTTTTTTCTTTTCCTTCGCCGCGGCAACCCGGGCTTCCTTCAGTACATCAGTTGCAGAAGGCGGTTGCGCATGAATAAGGGTTGTTGCCAGCAGCAGAAAAGTAAGGGAGAAGAGCGCTTTTTTCATAACGGTGTTTTCAGTTGAGGATACAATTTAGTGGAATTGGGGGAAACGAGCATACCATCATTTTCATACGATTCCATTACTGCGAAGGGTTTTGAAACAGCCTTCTCTTTAACCCAACTGTCTTTTAACGCTGCTGCGCCATGCTTCTGAAAGTAAGGTTCACCCGTGGCTCCGTTACCCGTTTTGTTTTCGGCACGCAATGCAGCCAGTGCGTTTGCGTATCACCTTTCATTTCCAGCAGGCTCCCGGGCGCCAGCATCAGCGAAACCTGCTCGTTTGTGCGGCGGTGTTTCATGCTGAATTTCCTTTCCGCCCCAAGGCTCAGCGAAGCAATGCTGGAACCGGCCACCAGTGTTTTTTCATCGTCGCTGTGCCAGGCCATGCCCTCTTCACCGGAATGATAAAGGTTGAGCAGGCAGGAATTAAACCTGTTTCCGGAAACTTCTTCTACCCGTTGTTTCAGTTCCAGGAGCGCATTTGTCCAGGGAAGCGCTTCTTTGGTGGTATTGGAATACGTGTAGGAGAAAGGTTCATCGCCATACCATGCCACCTTTCGTTTGGTAACAATGTGTTTGCCGAATATAATCGCTTCATCATTCCTCCATTCAATATCGTGGAGCATTTCGCGGAGGAAGAAACTGCATTGCTCCGGAGTGAGGATAATGCCGTGGTAAATGGTCTCCCCATCGTAGGGGAGGAGGTTGGGAATGGTATGTTGTGAGAAGAGGTTCATTGGTGTCCGGTATTTGTGCTGACTTTACAGTTGCTATGTCTTCGCAGTAAAATATCAGTTATTATACATTGCATGTGTAGGTGTTTATCTTTTTGGGCAGAATTTCCTGTTTTTAGGTAGAAAATCGGCTGTATGCTACGAGCCTGTTGTATTGCAGCGGTTCGGTGCGGAGGAACCGGCGGTGCCACCGACGTTGTTTTCCCCGGTTGCCGATGGTGTTTTGCACTTATCTTGTTCCGTGTTTTTCTTCTTTAATTTATTTGCGAACAGGCTTATGGCATTTGCCCTTCTTCATTCCCCTGCTGTGCCGCCTCCCAGCCAATCATACTGGCCTTGCGCACGCTGCCCCAATGGTATTGCCCGATGATACCTGAAGACTGGATCACCCGGTGGCAGGGTATAATATAAGCAACGGGGTTATCACCTACCGCGGATCCCACCGCACGGGATGCTTTGTGGTGGGCGATCTGCCGCGCCAGCAAATTGTAACTGGACAGTTGTCCCGGTGGGATTTTAAGGAGCGCCTCCCATACTTTCAGTTGAAAGGGGGTTCCTTTCAGGTGGAGTTTCACTTGTGCGGGAGCGCCGGAAAAAACTTTCAATGCTTCCTGCTGGTGCTCGTCTGTTGCGGGAGAGAGTGCGGCTCCTGGGAATTTCCGTTTCAGTTCTTCCAGGGCGGCTGCTTCTTCCACATAAAAAGCCATGTAGCAAACGCCCCTTTGAGTGGAAGCGATGATCACCGGACCGAACTGCGTTTCGGCGAAGGAATAATTGATGGAAAGCGCGGCTCCACCATTCTTGTATGCACCGGGTGTCATGCCTTCGATGTGGATGAACAGGTCGTGTAAACGTCCCGTGCCGGAAAGCCCTGTTTCAAAAGCTGTATCCATCAGCGTGGCACGTTCGCGGAGCATAGCCTTGGCGTGTTCCAGACTAAGGTATTGCAGGAATTTTTTCGGACTCACGCCCGCCCACTCGGAGAACATCCGTTGGAAATGAAAGGAACTCAGGTGCATTTTAGAAGCGAGTGCCTCCAGGTCGGGCTGGGAACGGAAGTTTTCCCCGAGGTAACGGATGGCTTCAGCAATACGGTGATAATGGTGCGATTGGTCTTGTGGCATGAAATGGAATTACCCTGCAAAGATGGGATAAGAAGGGGAGATGGAATACCCGGAACTTGCGGAATAAACCAAAAACATGCTTCAATGGAAGTTCAGGTTGCCGCAAACGGCGAACCCGATCAGGATTTCAATGCCCAAAAGAATGGTGCCGGTGAATAAAAGTCTTTTGGCCAGTGGACGCCGTGATGGCGCCGCTACAAAAAGCATAGCGCCAATCAGAAACATTAGGGGTGGTGTTAAGATGAGCAAGAAGAACAAGATAAGAAGCGTTTCCATACTCAGCTATTTATTAACGTTTTCAAATATACTTCCTTTTCATCCCTGTAAAACAGGTTCATCGTTTCAAAGGGGATAATGCGCCCGTCTTTATGAACGATGTGCACACAACTTTTTTTGATGGCGCGCACATCAAAATCGTAGGCATCGATGAAGCGCATGATAATGATACGAAACAGGTTGTCGTAACTCAGTCCAGGTGCTTGTATCTGCGGAAGGCAACACAGGAGCGACTGCATATCTTCTGTTACAGCATCGACACTTACGCCCGTGCTGAAAATACGGATCACCTGCTCGTGCAGGTTTTCATCCTGTTCATACACGATCGTGTTCCTGGCGCTGTTGAGCAGGATACTCGGATCAATGTAACGGGTGAGGGGGAATACTTCACCTCCAATTTTTAAGGCATAACCCATTGCCAGGGCATCGGGGTTACAGGGAACGGGCACAATATCGTTGGGTTGAAAAACGGGGCTTTGTTCCAGTATTTTCCTCCGTACATCGGTGAGGGTAATACGGTGTTTGGCCGGGTCAAAATCTTCATTTCTTCCCGCTACCTGCACGGGTTGAAACGTGACACCACGCACACATTTCTGTTTTAACGCGAAATCTATGATCTCGCCCACTTCATCATCGTTCAGCCCTTGTTGCAGGGTCACCACCAGTGTGGTGGAGAGGTTGAGCGCGTTGAGTTTTTCCAGCGCTTTCTTCCGGGTATCCGTGAGGTCTTTGCCCCGGAGCTGGATAAGCGCTTCAGGTTTGAATGAATCAAATTGCAGGTACAATTCAAAATCGGGCATGTAGGTGGCCAGTCGCTCCGCGAACCCTTCATCGTTGGCGATGCGGATGCCGTTTGTGTTCACCATCAGGTGTCGGATGGGTTTTGTTTTGGCGATGTCGAGAATGCGGAAAAAGTCTGGATGCAAAGTGGGTTCTCCGCCACTCAGTTGCACCACATCAGGGGTGCCTTCATTGGCCACAATGGTGTCCAGCATGGCTTCCACTTCCTCCACGGTACGGTGTCGCCCGTAATGCGGGCTGCTCATCGCATAACAGGTAGGGCAGGTGAGGTTGCAACGGTCGGTGATCTCTATTACGGTAAGGCAACTGTGCTGTTCGTGGTCCTGGCACAACCCGCAATCGTAGGGGCATCCATAATGGGTATTGGTATTCGTTTTCAGTGGCGCTTCGCTCGGTTTGTTGTAGTTGCGCGTGTTTTTATAATACTCGATATCCGTGGCGATCAATACTTTTTCCATGCCGTGTTCAGGACATCTTTTCACCATAAACACCTGCTCGTTTTCGAAGATGATTTTGGCATCCACTCTCTTCAGGCACTTCGTACAAAGGGATATCGTGAAATCGTAGTAGGTATAATCTTTTTCAGGCATAAGGGACCCGGTGTTTTCGGGAGTAGGAAAATAGGTGTTTTTCTGTGAAGAAAAGCGTGGTATAATAAATTATTCCCGCAAGAGATGCCCATTGAATGGTAGACAAACCAGCCCAGTTGTAATGTGGTTTAATAAAATCGAGCAGGAAACGGAAAATACAGTAGCTGAGGAGGAAGGTTTTGAAAAGAAGTCCTTCCGCAAGTCCATAATTTTTGGAACATCTGGCCAGCAGTATCCACAAACCGATCAGGAATACGATCTCGTATAAAGTTACCGGGTGCCGGAGCATGCCGTCGCCGAGGTACATGCCGGTGAAAAAACGGGTAGGAACACCGTAGGTTTCCTCGTGGATGCCCATGGAAAAACACCCGATCCTGCCGATGATCAACCCGAGCAGGATGGGGAACACGAAAAGATCACCACTGCTTTTCTTTTCACCAATCGCTTTTTTGATGGCTTCCGTTCCCAATAATCCGCCAAGAAATCCGCCCAGTACGGTCTTGTTCTGGTAGAAATACAGGAGTTTGTTGGGAGCGGCCAGCATGGCGGGAACATTTTCGAGTCCGCCAACGATCCTGCTGCCCAGCACCGCGCCGAACGTGGCGCCCACCAGTATCCAGAGGCGGTGTTCACTTTCTATGGCATCACCTTTTTTCTTTTTGAGGTAGAGGTAATACCTGAATGCGATAAAAAAAGCGAGCGGTTCCAATACCACATGCCAGGGAATGGTCCTGTTAAAAAGGTGGATGGAAAAAGGGAACTGCATGAAGCGGATAGATTTGTGCTAAAGGTATGCGATGGATAAATAAAAATTTTGCGCAACCGAAAAGTTGCATATATTCGCAACCGAATGGTTTCCTAAATGAATCCGATATGAGAAGAGATGTTTTCCAGGCCATAGCCGACCCCACCCGCCGCGCCATTATTGTGCTGATTGCCACACAGGCCATGACGCCGAACGCGTTGGCCCAACATTTTGATATCACGAGGCAGGCCGTCTCCAAGCACCTGGGCATCCTCGCTGAATGTGAACTGGTGCAGCAGGAAACCCGCGGCCGGGAAATTTATTACCAGTTGGAACTGCGTAAAATGAAGGAGGTGGACAAATGGCTGGAGCAATTCAGGAAACTATGGGAAACAAAGTTCAACCAGCTCGACGACGTATTAAAAACCATCAAAAACAATAAAAAATGAACAGCAATCTTTTATTCGATTTTACGGTCGACAAAACAACGAATACCATCAATGTAAGAAGGGAGTTTGACGCAGATACCGACCTGGTCTGGAAAGCATGGACCACCTCCGAACTGCTCGACCAGTGGTGGGCGCCCAAACCTTATCGCTCCCTTACAAAAAGCATGGATTTCCGCGAAGGCGGTTACTGGTTGTACGCCATGGTGAGCCCGGAAGACGAAAAACACTGGTGCCGCGCAGATTACAAAACGATCGCACCACTCAAAAGTTTTTCCTGTCTCGACGCTTTTTGTGATGAAAACGGCAACCTCAACACATCCTTCCCGCAAACCGAATGGTTGCTTACTTTCATCGACAATACCGGCACCACAACGGTGGATATGCTGTTGAAATACGCTTCCCCCGAAGACCTGGAAAAGATCGTGTCTATGGGCTTCAAAGAAGGATTCACCATGGGCCTCTCCAACCTCGATCAATTGCTGGCAGAACTGAAAAAATAAAAGCAGGCGTTACCTTTGCGCCATGGATTATTTCAAAAAGCTCCAGGAATTATTACAGATCGAGAAGAACGAGGACCGGAAACAATACGAACTCATCTCCGCCCAAACATCCGTGGCACAACGGAGAGCGAACGGCATTGCCTGGTACCCTATTGCGATCCGTGGGTCAGAAATGGGGCGCGGCGACTACCTGGTGCTGGAAGTAGAAAGGACCACCAATACCGATGTGGCGCACCAGTTCCGCTTTGGTGTACCGGCCG
>CAMLRX010000034.1 GCA_946482545.1 uncultured Flavihumibacter sp.
GAAAAAGCTGTCTTGCAGTATTGCTGTATTCCATCAATTTTCTCGCGACAAGCATCATACTGCCACCTTTCCATACACCACACTCTACAATATCTCCCTCAATTTTACCCGATTCTAAGTGATCTATCGCACGCGCCAATGTCACCAGTCTTTCAGGGCTCGTCATTGTTTTTGCCTTCACAAAGTTGATGTGCTGCGCTTCAGATGGAGAAAAATCAGAAGGAAACGTTTTATCAAGGTTTCCCCTGGCGCTGGTGAGTTCATCTGCCATCGCCTTCGGTATGCCGGTTAAGCCTGCTGCCTTTAAAATTTTCTTCAATAACATATACAATAAATCTCGTTGCTGGTAGCTGGAAATATTTCTCCCTGCAATATTCTGCAAAATATTTCAGCCATCCACAAAATCCCTAAAATAGATTAATTTGGCGCGAATAAGCGCTTTTCTGATGGAAATCAACAAAATAAGCATCATTATCATCTCTTACAACCGCCCAGCCGACGCGCTTGAACTTCTTCAAAACATCACCACCCTTAAACAAACAGATGAGCTTCTTCAAGAGGTTATTCTTATAAATAATAACTCCTCGGTTTCTTACCAAGATGTTGAAGCCTATATCGGCCTGCATAATACATACCCTTTTAAATACGTCTCGTCACCAGAAAATCTTGGCGTTTCGAGGGGAAGAAACCTCGGCATCTCACTCGCCACTGCCTCAATCTTATTCTTCCTGGATGACGATGCATTGCTGGACGACGCAGGCGCACTGCAACAAATTCATGCCGCCTTTTCAGCCCCTTACAATGAGAGACCGCCCGGCATTTTGTCCTTCCGGGTTTTTTACCACGAAAACCGGCAATGGCAGATCAATGCTTTTCCGCACAAGCGTTTTAAGACGCGCAGGCATCTTCAGGCATTTGACACCTACTACTATGTAGGCTGCGCACATGCCATTAAAAAGGAAGTATTCGAAAAGGCTGGTGTATTGCCCGTAGATTTTTTCTATGGGATGGAAGAGTATGACTTAAGCTACAGAACTATTGAGGCGGGATTCTCCATTCAATACAATTCCGGCGTAACCGTGCTGCATAAAGAATCACCCCATGGACGACAGCCTAAACCGGAAAAACTGAAAGGAATGTGGGTCAATAAATCCAAAGTGGCCTGGCGGTATTTGCCCAAACGATACTTTTACAGTACGGCTGGTATGTGGGGACTTCTATTTCTTCTTAAAACCGGCTTTAATATCAAACTCTTTATTTCCGGGCTTAAAGCATTAAGTGCCATTCCAGGCACAGAACCCAGAAAGCCACTTTCTGAAAAAGCAATGCAATATATCAGGGGTACAAATCCGCGTTTGTGGTATTAATAATTCACTTCACCAAGCTTCATCATCCCATAAAATATACAACTCACATGCATACTCTGTAAAATCTCATTCCTTCGCAACATCCCCTTCAACTCCGCCATTTCCACCAGGTGCACCTCAATCTCTTCATTATGATCCAGCATCTGTTCCTGCACTTTCTTCCCCCCTTTCGCCAGGAACATGTACATCATATTATTATTGGTACTGGGATTGGCCGAAATTTCTCCCAGAAATTCAAAAGAATCAAATGCATACCCCGTTTCTTCCAGCAATTCGCGTTGGATGGCCGCTTCGGGAGAAGCATCGGTATCATCAATACAGCCGCCGGGAATCTCCATGCAGGTTCTCCCGATGGCATGGCGGTATTGCTTCACCAGTATCACTTTCCCATCTTCCGTGAGCGCCAGGGCGGTGGCCCAGTTGGGGTATTCCATCACATAATAGGGCGTAACGATGGTGCCGTCGGGCCTTTCGCAGGTATCTTTTCGGGCCGTAAGCCAGGAATCTTTGAAAAGGTATTCACTTGAAACGAGCTTCCAGTCTAGCGGATCTTTCATTGGTAGAAATTTATCGGTTGCTGCCGGGGAAATATCTGAAGATGAAGGGTCGCATTTTACCAGTTCATCCTTTCCCGGAGCGATGTAATATGCGCCACATGGTGTTTTCCGTGCCAGGCGTATGAACCCAGCATAAACCATAATGTTTGTATGTTTCCGTACACCGGATGGTATATGGTGCGCTCCCATTGCTCACCTTCTATGTTACTCATCATCGTGTACCACCTGGCATGCAAGGCATGCAGCAGGGTTACCGACATGTTCACCGGCACCGCGAATACGTCGGGCAGTTCGGCCCAGGCTTTTTCGTCGTAAGGTTTTACGATGGGCTGCTTTTCCGTGAGCGCGAGGCGGCAACGGATAAAAGCATTCATATGACTGTCCGCCAGATGATGCACCACCTGCCTTACCTGCCAGCCGCCTTCCCGGTAGGGTGTTTCAAACTGGAAGGCATCCAGGCCATTGATGGCGTGTTCCAACAGTTCAGGAAGGTACCGGATATCGTTCAGCCATATTTTTTTCTGCTGTTCGGAATACCCTACCGGCTGGTATTTGCCGATAGGGTATTGCAAAGAAATTCCGTCCATGTAGGTTATTTTAGGATCTCGAGCATTTCCACTTCGAAGATCAGCGCCGCGCCACCGGGAATATCTCCTCCGGCACCACGATCGCCATAACCGAGGGAAGAGGGCATGTAAATGATCCACTTATCCCCTTCTTTCATCAGCTTAAGGGCTTCTGTCCAGCCTTTGATTACCTGTCCCACACCTATTTCCAGCGGCTGGCCGCGGTCAACGGAACTGTCAAACTTTTTACCGTTGATCAGTTTTCCGGTGTAATGCACTTTCACTCGGCTGGTATCGTGTGGATGCACGGTGCCGGTACCGGTTTTTACTACTTCATACTGAAGGCCGCTGGGCAATTCGGTTACCCCGGCTCTTTTTTTGTTTTCCGCGAGGAATTTTGCGCTTTCTTCTTTCACTGCGTTGATTTTTTTGTTGGCGAATGCCTGAAGTTTTTCCTGTAAAGTCATATTTGCCTGCATTTCATCCAGTAATGGCGTTTTTCCGCCCAGCACATCGGCGAAGGCTTTATTGAGCAGTTTGTAGTTCATGGTGTCCACGCCCTGTGTTTTGAAGTAACTGGCCACGTTCACTCCTATCGCATAGGAGAGCGAGTCGATGGCGTTCTTCATGGCGGGAGCCGGAACTACAACTGGTGTCTTGGGTTTTACCGTTGACTTGGTAGTGGCGGTTTTGGGCTTGGTAACTGGCGGTTTTGTGGTGGTTTTTGTCTGAGCGAGGGAAACGGAACATACCGAACTGATTATCAGGGAACCTATCACCTGCTGCGCGATTCTTTTTGTGCTCATTGAAATTTTTGCGATTTAGACCGGAAAGGTAGTGAAAAGACTAAAATTTTACGAAATTCACTATCCTATCGCCATAGTAGACTACATTTGTCGGTACAACTACGTTTTATGCCAGGCGATTCATTCAGAGAAAGGATATTCAGGCGCCACATGGCCGCCGCCGCTACCGCTTTCCCCGCTACAAGTGATGTTTGCACCTTTTCGAGTGCTTTGCTGAACTGGTTGTTTCCCGAACAGACAGGCAACTTTTTAAATACTGAAATAGCGCTGGCAGAAAAACATGAAGCGCTGCGCGAACAACTTGAACAGTTGTTGCGGCCCATGGAAGCACAACTGGAGCAACCGGCCACGGCAACAGCCGATCTCTTTTTCCAGGAAATTCCCGCATTGGACGATATGCTGAACAAAGACGCCACAGCGATACTGGAAGGCGATCCCGCCGCCACCAGCAGGTATGAGGTGATCCGCGCTTACCCCGGCTTCTACGCGCTCGCATTCTACCGTATGGCGCATATTCTTTATACATTGGGCGTACCGCTTCTCCCCCGCCTCATGACCGAATTTGCCCACAACAGAACCGGGATCGATATCCACCCAGGCGCAAAAATCGGCGCGTATTGCTGCATCGACCACGGTACCGGGATCGTGATCGGGGAAACCACCGTTATCGGGGAACACGTTAAAATATACCAGGGCGTTACCCTCGGCGCATTGAGTGTTGAAAAAACAATGGCCCTCCAGAAAAGACACCCCACCATTGAGGACCATGTCGTAATCTATGCCGGGGCCACCATTCTCGGCGGAGAAACCGTTGTGGGCCACCACAGCATCATTGGCGGGAATGTATGGCTCATCCGATCGGTTGCCCCGAACGCACGTATTTACTATAAGGCCGATGAACACATCTCGATTTCAGAACAAATTTTATAATAAGCATGACCGCATCTTCTGTATTGGAACTCGTGGGGAACACCCCCATGGTTAAACTTAGAAACGTTTTTAACAAGCCCGGCGTAACCATTTACGCAAAACTGGAAGGCCATAACCCCGGTGGCTCCGTGAAGGACCGCGCCGCGTATGGCATGATCAGCGCCGCTTTGGAGAGAGGAGACATTAAGCCGGGTATTAAACTGATTGAAGCCACCAGCGGCAACACCGGTATCGCGCTCGCCATGATCGCGAACCTGTATGGCATCGCCATCGAACTCGTGATGCCGGAAGACGCTACCCGCGAACGCGTGCTCACCATGGAAGCCTTCGGCGCCAAAGTAATCCTTACACCCAAAGAAAAATCTATGGAAGGCGCTATCGACTACGCGCATGCGCAGGTTGAAAAAGGAGGTTATTTTATGCTGAACCAGTTCGCGAACGAAGACAACGCGAATATGCACTTCAATACCACCGGTCCGGAAATATGGCGCGACACCCAGGGCGAAGTGACGCATTTTGTTTCGGCCATGGGTACTACGGGCACTATTATGGGTGTTTCCCGCTTCCTCAAATCGCAGAACCCCGCGGTTCAGATCGTAGGCTGCCAGCCCACAGACGGTTCAAAAATCCCGGGTATCCGCAAATGGCCCGAAGCGTATCTTCCTAAAATATTTGACCGCTCCAGAGTTGACCGTGTAGTGGATATCGCCGAAAAAGATGCCCGAATTATGGCCAATCGTCTTGCGAAAGAAGAAGCCATTTTCTCCGGCATGAGCAGCGGCGGAGCCGTTCACGCCGCCCTGCAAATTGCGGAAGAAATAGAATCCGGGGTAATCGTATGCATCATCTGCGATCGTGGCGACCGCTATCTTTCCTCCGACCTTTTCGGTTAATTCATAAACAACAGTTCCAACTGTTTCTCCACTTTTTCAGGCCCGGTTTCTCCTTTGGCGAGTTTCCGGGCCAATATTTTTCTCGCCTCCGGACTGTACCTGAAAGCCGTGGCGAACAGGTCAACCACCAGGCGTACCGCCACCAGTAATATGGCCGCGATAAGTCCGGCATGCAGGAAAATAATGAAGAAGCCGCCGGCGATAGCTACCACCTGTTGTACGAATATCCGAACATAAGGCTGCATGAACATTTCAGACAATACGGTTTCGTGGTATTTCCGGGCAAGAAAAAAATCGGTTAGCGATTGCATCACATTGAAAAAAGCAATGGAGGCCACTGCCCAAAGCGCCCCTGGTTGGGAAAGCATGTAGGAAAAGTTTGCCAGCACATTGAAGCTGTCCTTCACTCCCTTGTCGTCTACGCCCAGCAAGAGGAAGATAAATACCGACTGAACAAAAATGAAAAAATTGTAATGCACCAGGAAGAACGGCACCATAAAAACATGGTTGTTATGGTCGTGGGGCTTTTTAAGCCGAAGCGCTTTCTGCTTCCGGCCCACTGCTGAAACCGTGAGCATTTTGAGGGCATGAACCAATCCGATTACCAGCGTTTCCACCAGGTAAGCGAATAAAATGGTATTGGGCCGCCACCAGCCAAGCAGCAGCCCCGCAATCATTACTACGGCAGAAAACCAGAGGGTTTGGTTCCGGGCATTGGGGAAAAACCAGGGAAATTTCATGCTGAAAATTAGGGGTTTGATGAAGCGGGAACAATACCCACAGGAAGGTATTTAACACTACTTCAAGATAATCTTAACATGGCTTTAAATGTTTCTTCAATGTTTGAACATTATCTTTGTACGGTAATCAAATGATCAAAAGGAAAGAAATATTTCAGACTGGAATTAATTTGAAACAACGAACCATAATATATTGATTATCTGATTAAAGAGTTAAGGGTTGTAGGGTTAATGATTAAGCTCTTCCTTTCAGGAAGGGCTTTTTCTTTTATGCCTTCACCACCTCATATACCGGGCTGAAAAGATAGATTTTCCCGGTAGCCATTTCTTCGCATCGTATTCTTTTCCGGATCTTTTCTCCTCTTTTAAAAACTCTTCCTTTTTCAATGGTGAACAGTGCGCCTACCGGCAATTCATCTACCAGTACATGTCCATCCTTTATGGGATCATAGCGCCGGAGCACACGCAGCAATTGTTCATCGGCACAACTGCTGGCCGCAGGATTGCCCAACGAATCCAGCAGGGCTTTGGTAATGTCTGCCGGAAATACATTCAGCCGGATGAACTCCGCGAGGATATGACTGAACAGGGTTTTCCATTCCTTACCATGCGGGGCCACCCGGTGTCCGTAACGGTCGAAAGTGAGCAGGTGCGCCAACTCATGTAATAAGGTAACCAGGAAAGCGTAACGGTTGAGGTTGCCGTTCACCGAAATGCGGTGGTTCTTTTCATTGACCGCATTCCGGTAATCGCCCAATACAGATTTCCGGGCGCGCGTAATGGTGAGGTGTACCTTATAATGCAACAGGTAATGCTGCACCTGTTCAAATGAACCATGCGGCAGGTAAGAACGGAGCGCTTCCAGCGGGGCTTCCTGTTTAGCCATTCTTTTTCTGCAGACTATTGAGTTTGGTTACGATCCTGGTTTCCAGGAAGGTATAAAGGAGATAGAAAAACATACACCCGAAGAGCGCAGGTTTGTTGACCCCGGATTTTGCAACGATAATGTAGATGAAAGCCGCGATCAGGCAGCCGAACATTTTTATCAGCATTCCGCCATAAACGGCGTTCACAAAGCCCATGGATGTTTTTTTATTCAATGCTTTTACGTGGAGGGAATAAGTTAGCGCGGTAAGCAAAAAGATAAGCGTATGACCAATGATCAGCACGTCTCTGTCGGCGCCCCATTTCTCCAATAGTTCCTTTCCAAAAATCAGGAATCCGTTGAACCCTGCGAAAACGGCCACAATCGCTAAAAATGATTTCCTTGCCACCTGTTTGTCCATCGTAAAAAATTTAGCCACGCGGGTTTTTACCGCGTGGCTGCAAAATTAGGGAAAAACAAACAGGAACTAGCCCTGCCCGATGGCGAGGGCGGGCATCCTTTTGTCGGTCTTTTCTTTGGAGGGAACGGAAGCGGGTGCCGGAACGATCATCTGGCATTGTCCGTTGAATTTTGCCTCAGGTTCTACCTGGAGCTGTTTTGCGCTGATGTTGCCATCCACCACGGAACCGCCGCGGAGGTAAAGCAGGTCGTTCACCCGTACCGACCCGGAAACGCGACCCATAATATCTGCCTGGTCGCCTTCAATATCGCCTTCCACGAGGCCGTCGGGCCCGATTACGATCTTTGCTTTGCTGGAAATATTTCCTTTGATGGTGCCATCGATGCGCATATCGCCTGGCGCTACTACATTACCTGTGAAAATGGTGCCTGCACCGATAAGACTGGTGCCGCTACTGGTGGAAAGTGGTGTGGAATCGGATTTGGATTTTGAGTTAAACATGGACCGGATTTTAGGATTATCAAAAATGGTTTATTCATTGGTTGTTTCCACTTGTGGTATGGCCAGCAAAGTTGTGTCCAGTACCACATTCCCATCTCCCGTGAGTGCTTTTTTGATCCCTTCCAGGTAAACATCCTTGTACTTCATTTCCCTTTCCAGGGAATCCGTTCTTATTTTCAGGTTCATCAGGGCCTTTCTCTCATTCAAACTACCATATCCAGGGATATAATACCTGAGCGGCGTAAAAACGATCAGCGCTACAGTAAGTCCCACGAGCACAACAAATATCGTGCTTAAAAAAACATATACACTGAGCCTTGAAAGTTTGAAAGTGACCACCTCTTCATAGGTATCATCGTTCATCACCACCAGACGATAACGGTTTTGAAGGCGTTTGAGTGTGGAATTGGCATCAGATTTGGCCATAAAGAGAGGTTTGCGGATCGAAAGTAAACGATTTTTGCCAATCAAAATACAATAAAATTATTGAATTTCAGTTATTAAGGCGTAGAATTGCTTCATGCGGGCGGTCATCAGAAATCTCATATTATTTTCCAGTTTTTTTTCCCCGACAGTACTTTGTTTCGGGCAGGAAGGTTATGAACTCAGGTTAGAGAAACCTAAAAAGTACGAGAACAGGGCGTTGGGTTATGAAAAGACTTACACGAAGAAGTTCACCGGTAGCCGGAAGTTTGTTCAGAACACCATCACACATTACAATTATTTCTACAACGCGACCCTGAAGATCGACAATGTGCTGAAGCAGGCGAAGACCATGCACGTGGATGATTTCACCAAATTGCTTCCCTTCTACAATTATTCCCTTACCAATACCGCGGCCAGTAAAGCTGAACTGGATTCCGTTATTTATAAAGCCACAGCAGGCATTGTGTTGCACGACCTCCGCAACGACTGGATCGACAATATGTACCTCCTGATCGGAAGGGCTTATTTCCTCCGCAACGACCTCGATTCCGCGGCATTGACTTTCCAGTTCCTGAATACTGCGTTCGCCCCCAGGGAAAAAGATGGCTACGCGAAAATAATCGCCAGCAATTCCAGTGAAGGCGGTAACGCATTCCTGGTTTCCACCAAAGAAAACAGGAACCTTCCAAAAAAAATGTTCTCAGAAGCGCCCTCCCGGAACGAGGGACTGATCTGGATCATACGCACCGCCATTGAACAGGGTAATATGGCAAAAGCTTCTGCCCTCATACAATCGCTCCGGCTCGACCCTCAGTTTCCAGAGCGCCTGAAACCCGAACTCGCGCAGATGCGGGCCTATTATTTCTATTCCAATAATATTTACGACAGCGCGGCTTTTTACCTTGAACAGGCCCTGCCCTCCGCAACAAATACGACGGAAACTTCTAGATGGCAGTTCCTGATTGCGCAACTCCACGAAAAAGCGGCACACCGGAATGAGGCCATCGATTGGTACAATAAGTCAATAAAAACAACACTCAACCCCATCCAGGATATATATGCACGGTTGAACGCGATCCGACTGAACAAGGAGGGGGGCGATAATTATATCAATGAGAACATCCTGGCATTGTATAAAATGGCCCGCAGGGACAACTATACCACTTACCGTGACATCATCTATTTTACCGCGGGCATCATGGATAAGGAGCGCAACAACAATAACGGCATCATTCAATCCATGCGGCGCAGCATACAATTTAACAGCACCAACGTTGCATTGCGCAACCAGGCATGGGTGGAATTAGGTAACGCCTATTTTAATACGGGCGAATTCCTGCTGGCCAAGAATGCTTACGATAGTATCAACACCGATGAACCATCTATTGAATCCGCGGACCTTATAATGGCAAGGAAATCAGCGCTGGGCACACTCGCAGCAAATGTTGCCGTGGTGAAAAGGCAGGATAGCCTGCAATACCTTGCCCGTCTTCCGGAAAATGAAAGGGACGATATCCTGAAAAAAATCGCCAAAGCCTCCGCTAAAGCGCAACGTGGTAAATATACCGGCTCCGCCGCACTGAATGAAGAGGCACCTTCTGACCTGTTTGCCGGAACGGGTAAAGGCGAATGGTATTTCTACAATGCCGGGCTCCGCTCGAAAGGAAGAAGTGAATTCAATGTAAAATGGGGCGATCGCCCCGATGCCGACAACTGGAGAAGAATGTCGGCCATTGACCGAAATACACAAATCCAGGAAGTAACCGCATCTAACGAGCAGGTGCAGGACTCTACTGCTGAAATCACATATGAATCGCTTTTAGCTATGGTGCCGCTTACAGACCAGCAAATGCAGGTGTCAAACGATTCCATACGCAACGCGCTTTACGAAATTGGTTTCGCTTACCAGGATAAACTCGAAGATTACGCCAAAGCCGCGGAACAATACGAAGCGTTGCTCGCAAGGTTCCCCAATACAAACAATAAGGAAAATATTTATTTCAACCTCTATTATTGCTATTGGAAACTTGGGTTGAATGATAAAGCAGCACGGTTTAAAACGCAACTGCAGCAAGAATTTCCTGGCAGCAATGCCGCGGTGAAAACAGTAGATCCCTCACAGGTAAAAAACAGCGCCGCGAACCGTGAAAAAGCCGCCACCGCCACCTACGAAAAAATCTACAACAAGTTCATTGAAGGCGCCTTCCAGGAAGCACTGGATATGAAACGCAGCGCCGATAGTATGTATGGCCAGGTTTACTGGACCCCGCAGTTGTTGTATATAGAAGCCGTTTACCATATTAAACAGCGTGATGACGCCAATGCGATCCAGCAGTTGAACCGGATCACTTCTTCTTTTACCACGTCCCCCCTCGCACCAAAAGCCGAGCACCTCAAATCAGTACTGGCAAGGAGAAAAGAGATTGAAGATTACCTCACCAAACTGGAAGTAACCAGGAAGGAAGATGAAACCGCACCTGTTGACAGCTCTATTTTCGCGAAGAAAACAGTGCTGGAAGAAGAGATTAAAACCGTGCAATCCGCAGGTATAAACACCAGCATTCAACCAGGTGTTAAAACGGATATCGCCCAGAAGAATATCCTCAACAAAAACACATCACTCAAAGCGCCTGTTACACCCGATAGCATCATTCAAAAGTACAAGGATGTAGATGCCGCGAAGAATGTGCGGGTTGATTCCGCGCAGCAACTGGTAAAAACACAACTGCCCGTAAAAAAAGACAGTATATCCTCCAATCTTCCGGCTATAAAACCGGTGGCGCTCTTCTCAAAGAACGGGTACATTTATAACCCGGCGCAGCCGCACTATGTGATGCTCGTTCTGGATAAAGTGGACCCCGTGTACATTTCAGAAGCGAGGAACGCCTTTATCCGTTACAACAGGGAATATTATGCTGGTCAGCCTATTAATGCGGGAAGTATTCAGTTAAACGATACCATCCGTCTGCTGAGCTTCTCCGGTTTCGCCGATGCGGCCTCCGCCATCCAATACGCCAATGGAGCCCGTGCGAAAGCCGGTACGGAGATCGTACCCTGGTTGCCTGCGGCCAAATACAGCTTCCTTGTGGTTAGTGAAGCCAACCTCCCCACCCTGCAGGAAAAACGTGAAACTGCCAGCTATCTTGAGTTCTGGCAGGAGGCTGTTAAAATCAGGTGATTAAATATCGCCGCACCCAACTATAGGTACATTTTTTGTTAGCTTTGGGCGGGATTAAATTGTAAATTACTGTATGAAAAAATCCGTTCGCATCCTCTGGAAGGTCTTCTTTGCAGGTTTGGGTGCTTTTATTCTCCTGATCATAGGCGCCAACTTCGGTTTGTTGGGTTCTATGCCCTCTATTTCGGAACTGGAAAACCCTTCGGCTTCCCTGGCCACGGAGATTTACGCTTCCGATGGTACCATGATGGGGAAATATTATCTACAGGACAGAACTTCGGTTAAATATAAAGACATCAGTCCTTTTGCTTTAAACGCGCTCATCGCCACCGAAGATGAACGTTTCCACGAACATTCCGGCATCGATGCCAAATCATTGGGCAGGGCTGTATTCGGGGTACTTACCTTCAACAGTAAAGGTGGTGCCAGTACCATCACGCAACAACTGGCGCTGAACCTGTTTGGAGAATCAAGGGCGCGTAATCCATTGATGCGCGCAGTTCAGAAACTGAAAGAATGGATCATAGCCGTAAAGCTGGAAAGGAATTTCACCAAAGAAGAGATCATCACGCTTTACCTGAACACAGTAGCTTTTGGCGATAATGTGTACGGAATAAGGAATGCCTCTAAAACCTTCTTTCAGAAGGAACCCGATCGTTTGCAACTGGAAGAAGCCGCTGTATTGATCGGTATGCTGAAAGGAAATACCATTTACAATCCAAGACGGTATCCTAAAAATGCCATGGACCGCAGAAACACTGTGATTGATCAGATGGTGCGCAACAATGTGGTTCCTGAAGAAGAAGCACAGAAGTATAAACTGAAGCCCATCAAACTGAACTATAAGAAGATGGATGAAAACGCCGGTATTGCGCCCTATTTCAGGGATGTGCTGCGCGATGACCTGAAGAAATGGTGTAAGGAACACAAAAAAGAGAACGGCGAAGAATATAATATTTACCGCGATGGGTTGAAAGTGTACACCACCATCAACCCCAGGATGCAACTGGCGGCGGAAATGGCGGTAAACAAACACATGTCCACCCTTCAGAAAGTGCTCAACAGCCAGGCGAATATTAAGAACGGATCCATCTGGAAGGGCAGGGAGAACATTCTTGAAGCCGCGATGAAGAACAGTGATCGCTGGCGCTCGATGAAAGCGGAAGATATTTCAGAAGAAGACATCCGGAAAAGTTTCAAAGAAAAAGTATCCATGCGGGTATTCGCCTGGAACAGCAAGCGGTATACCGATACGGTAATGACGCCGATCGACTCCATCAAATACCACAAACAAATGCTGCAAACCGGCTTCATGGTCATGGATCCTATGACGGGTGAAGTGAAAGCCTGGGTAGGCGGTGTGGATTTTAAAACATTCAAGTACGATCACGTTAACATCAATACAAAAAGGCAGGTGGGTTCAACCATCAAACCTCTGCTGTATGTTCAGGCCATAAAAGAGTTGGGCTTCACACCTGAAACCGCCTGCGAGAACACTCCGCAGTGTTTTCCTGCCTACAACAACTGGTGCTCCAAAAACTCCAGCGGCAACAGCAGCGCTTCCACCAGCATGGCCACAGGCCTGGCATGGTCGCTCAACAACGTAACGGCCTATCTTTTAAAGCAGGTGGGCATCAAGCGGTTCGCACAGTTTCTGAAAGAATGTAAAATAGAAAGTGAACTTCCTGAAGTGCCCACGCTCTGCCTCGGTGTTCCCGACATCTCTTTATATGAGATGATGCGCGCTTACACCATGTTCCCGAACAACGGGTACAATACCAAGCCGGTTTACATCAGCAGGATCGAAGATAAAAACGGTAATGTACTGGAATCCTTCGTTACCGAGCGTATCCAGATGATCACCGAAGGAGAAGCGTACACCATTACGAATATGATGCGTGGTACAGTGGATTTTGGAACAGGTCGTGCACTCCGTGGCGCATACGGCATTACGGGAGAAGCGGCAGGAAAAACCGGTACCACGAACGACAATACCGATGGCTGGTTCATGGGCTTCACCCCGCAATTGCTTGCAGGCGCATGGGTTGGTTGCGACGACCCATTCATCAGGATATCCAGTAATTATTATGGACAGGGCGCTTTGATGGGCCTTCCCATCTGGGCCTATTTCTTCAACGAAGTATACAAAGACAAAACACTGGGCATAGACGCGAAAGCGAAATTCACGGTTCCTGAAAGTCTGCGCAACGAAGTGATGTACGATTACCTCCATGTAGCGCCGGAAGTTCCGCCTGGTGCAGAAGGACAGGATCCTACCTACGATGCTAACGATTATATGTTCACGCCCACACCTGGAAACAATATCCCCGTTGAATCACAGCCCCTTTCCGATGAGGAGAAAAAAGTGCTGAATGAAGCCAGAAAGGGAGACAAAAAAGATACCCCCAAAATCCAGGACAAGAAAGAAGCGACCAAGCCCGACGAAAAAAAAAAGGGCGGGATATTGAAAAAGATATTCGGGAAAAAGGATAATTAATTTTGAATGATGGATGTTGAATGTTGGATTATTTGAACCGGCATTCATCCAAAATCCATCATCCAAAATCCAAAATTTCAGAAAATGATAGCAATACAACAGGAAAATAAAAGCAGGCAAAAAGCGCTGATCTATGCCATTGTAAGTTATGTCTTACTGGCCGTGATCCTGCTGTTGGTGCGCTGGAGCACCCCGGCACAACCGCCAGTACTGATAGAAGACGGGATTGAAGTGAACCTTGGCAACAGCGATGAAGGTCTTGGGGAAGAACCGCCGTTGATACCTGGTCCACCATCGGCGTCCAATGAAACTTCTTATGATCCGCCCAAAACATCTTCTTCCGCTACAGAGCAGATGAAAGATGTGGATACCGATGAAAGTGACGAGGCTGCCCCGGAAATTGCCAAACCTACCCGTCCTTCTACTTCTACGAAGATTACAGACAAGCCCGTGAATAAAACGGTCAAAAAAGCGGAAACAGTTACGCCTCCTGCCCCCAAACCCCAGCCGAAGGCGGTTTATAAAGGTGGAACAGCTTCAGGAGCCGGTGGCAACAATGCGGATACTTACAATAAATCCACCAACCAGGGGATCGCCGGGGGAAAAGGTGACCAGGGAAAGATCAACGGAAACCCGGACAGTGACAGTTATACCGGCAACGGCGGAACCGGGAAGTCTGGCGTGGCGATCAGTCGCGGGCTTTCAGGCCGTAGAATCACCACCTACCCTTCTTTCGAAGACGATTTCAATGAAAATGCCAAAGTAGCGGTTGATATACGTGTTGATCAGAATGGGCGTGTTGTGGCTGCCACTTTTCAGCAAAGAGGCTCCACTACATCAAATCCTAATCTTAAAGCGATCGCCATAGAAAAAGCGAAAAAAATTAAAATGAACGCATCACCGGATTCACCTGCCGAACAGGTTGGTACGATCATTTTTAACTTTAAAGTGCGCGGATAGCTTTGCTTTCTAAACTTATTCCATGCGGATAACAGTTCATACCTTTGAGTTGTTATCCGCTTTTTTATCACAATGCTCACCAGGTGACATACGCCGAAACGCTCGAATACCTCTACGCCCGCCTGCCCATGTTTACACGCATTGGCGCGGCCGCTATCAAAAAAGACCTCACCAATACCCTGCTGCTATGTGAAAAGGCAGGAAATCCACATCATCAATTCCGCTCTATCCATATTGCGGGCACCAACGGAAAAGGTTCCGTGAGCCACATGCTGGCGTCCGTTCTACAGGAAGCAGGTTATAAAACAGGGCTGTATACCAGTCCGCATTTGCAGGATTTCCGGGAACGCATCCGCATCAACGGCGTCATGATACCGGAAGAAGAAGTGGTACGTTTCACTGAAGATCATAAAACATATTTTGAAGCAATAGAACCTTCGTTCTTTGAGGTAACCGTGGCCCTGGCGTTCCGGTATTTCGCCGAACAACAGGTAGACATCGCCGTTATTGAAACCGGGCTCGGTGGCAGGCTTGACAGCACCAATATTATCACGCCCGAACTCAGCATTATTACCAATATCGGTTATGACCACATGCAGTTGCTGGGCGACACGTTACCCCAGATTGCCGGAGAAAAAGCCGGTATTATCAAAGAGAAAATACCGGTAGTGATCGGGGAATCTCACACGGAAACTGAGGCTGTTTTTACCGAAAAAGCATCAGAAAAAAACGCGCCCATCGTATTCGCCGACAAGCTATTTCGTCCTCAAACAATTCAATCCTCTCCTGTTGAATTGAACGTTGAATACGCTACGGAGGACGGAAAAAGTTTCTTTTCAACCGATCTGCCCGGAAGATACCAGGCTAAAAATATGGCGACCGTACTGGCCGCAGTTTCCATACTTCAGAAACAATTCACCGCTTTGAATAATGAACACCTGCGCATCGGACTTCATCGTGTAAAACACAACACGGGACTAATGGGCAGATGGGAGGTATTACAGGAAAACCCATTGTTCGTCCTGGATGTGGGCCACAACGAAGATGGCATGCGGCAGATATTGGAACAACTGGCACACCAGCAATACGAAAAATTGCATATCGTAATTGGTATGGTAAAGGATAAGGATGTGGAGAAAGTGCTGAGTCTTCTCCCTCAAGAGGCTATTTATTATTTTACCAACGCGTCCATTCCACGGGCATTGCCGGTGGAAGAACTGGAAGAAAAAGCAGGAAAATACGGTTTGAAGGGCAGTGTATTCACTGTTGTGAATGATGCCGTAAAGGCCGCTCTAAATGCTGCTGCTGGCGAGGATATGGTATTGGTATGCGGAAGTGTATTTGTGGTGGGAGAAGTAGACAGGGAGCTTTACAAACGCTCCAACTGAAACAAAAACTCCTCCAGCCCCGCGCGTTTTCTTTCATCCAACTGGTAACTGATGTGCTGTTTATAATATTTTTTCAGGTCGAAAACATCATAAGGATGCGCGGCCACAATTTCGTCGATGTGTTGAAACCCCACCGCATTCGCGGCATTGAAAGCTGCGATAAAATCCGGATCAATGGGTTTATTGCTGATCCAGGCCGCAAAAGTGAACGATAACCCTGTATGGTCTTTCCAGGCATCTGCCAGATCGTATATATAAGTAGAAATTCTTCGTTGCTCCAGGGCACGGTCGCCAATTACAAGTCCCGCAGTGGTTCCGTTGATACGGCTGCGGTAATCTTCACCGCCCCCATCTTCAATCACGGGATTCATGCGCCAGTAGTTTTTCAGCAATACGCGCGTAAGGGCGGCTGAGGTGCGGCTCTGGTAATCGAGCAATACCTTTTCTGTTTGGTGCAATTCCGTTTCACTGAAAAGACAAACAGAAGCTACATCGCCATCGGCACCGATGCAGAAATCAGTATTGATATGCCATTCATGGAGACGGGGAATCACAGCTACGGGCACCAGCCCCATATCGATCTCGTCGTTCAGCAGCATTTGCGCCACCTTAGCGGGATAATCCAGCACCAGGTCCATATCTTTCCGGCATTCCGCCCGTTCAATTCCGTACAACAAAGGCTTCGTATTCAAATAACTGACCGCTCCAACCCTTATCTTTCGTTCCAATTCACTTAATTTTGCCCGCAAACCTACGTTAAATGGTCTTCCCTGCAAAGGATGGGGACGTTTCCGCAGGGATCACGCAACAAAATAAAAGGTAACAATACATGGAATTGAATGCTCTTTCCGCCATCTCCCCCATTGATGGCCGCTATCGTGGTCAGGTGCAGCACCTGGATGAATATTTCTCCGAATACGCCCTCATGAAATACCGGGTGCTGGTGGAAATTGAATACCTCCTCTTCCTCGGCGAAAAAAAGATCGTGAAACTGCCCGCCAAAGTAAAGGCACACCTGCGGAAAGTAGCGGAAGAATTCGATTTTGCCGCCGCACAACAGATCAAAGACATCGAAAAGATCACCAACCACGATGTGAAAGCCGTGGAATACTTCCTGAAAGCCAGGCTCGACGAAGTAGAAGCTGGTGACGTAAAAGAATGGATCCATTTCGGACTTACCTCTCAGGACATCAACAATACCTCCATCCCGCTTTCCTGGAAGAACGCGGTGGAACACGAATACCTCCCTGCCCTGCTGAACCTCCAGCACAAACTGCACGATTTCGCCAACGATTGGAAAAATGTGCCCATGCTCGCCCGCACACACGGCCAGCCTGCCTCACCCACCCGCCTTGGCAAGGAATTCATGGTTTTCGTGGAAAGACTGGAAGGACAGGTTGAACTGTTCACCCATATTCCTTTCGCGGCCAAGTTCGGCGGCGCTACCGGTAATTTCAACGCACACCATGTGGCTTTCCCAAAAAAGAACTGGATCACCTTCGGCAACGAATTCGTGAATGATATACTGGGTTTGCACCGGATGCAGTTCACCACCCAGATCGAACATTACGATAATATGGCCGCTCATTTCGATGCCATGAAACGCATCAACAATATATTGATCGACCTGTGCCGTGATATCTGGACCTACATCTCCATGGATTACTTCAAACAACAAACCAAAAAAGGAGAAGTAGGTTCTTCGGCTATGCCGCACAAGGTGAACCCGATCGACTTCGAAAATGCGGAAGGCAATCTCGGTATCGCCAACGCATTACTGGAACACCTCGCCGCGAAACTGCCCGTGTCCCGCCTGCAGCGCGACCTCACCGATTCCACTGTACTCCGCAACCTCGGCGTACCGTTCTCCCATATCATCATCGCCATCAAAGCAATCGAAAAAGGATTGGGTAAACTCCTGCTGAACGAGAAAAAACTTCATTCCGACCTGGAAGACAACTGGGCCGTAGTAGCAGAAGCCATCCAAACCATCCTCAGAAGGGAGAACTATCCCAAACCATACGAGGCACTGAAAGAACTTACCCGCGGAAAAGCGCATATCGATAAGAAAGCGATCCACAGTTTTATCACAACGTTGAAGGTTTCAGGTGAAGTGAAGAAAGAACTGAAAGCGATTACGCCACAGAATTATTTGGGCGTAGTGGGAGAGTTTTAAATTTTGAATGATGAATTTTGAATGTTGGATGCGTTGTAATTCAACATTCAAAATTCAATTCATGATCGGGATGGGCATGCTTCAGAACGAAAAGAGACATTGAGAATAGCGCAGGCCAAAAGCAGATTTTTGCGTTTCTTCCCTTTTCAATAAGGGGGTTATATTTCAATATTCAAAATATAACTCTTAGGGGAAAGCAGGGTTGATTCGTTCTAAACAATAGGCCACCAAAACCACAAAACAGCTATTTTAGATTTAAAATCTCAAGCATTTCCATTCATCATTCAAAATTCATCATCCAAAATTACTTGTGTACTTCACTCGTAAAATGAAACTCAATATCCGGATTATTGGTTCGTTCCGTATTCAGGAACCACTCACTCTGCGCGAGATAAACCAGGTGCCCGTCCTTATCTTCCGCTACGTTATTTGATTTGAAGCGGGTAAATTCGTTCAGTTTATTCTTATCATTGGAGGTGATCCAGCAGGCTTTGTAATAAGGCAGGGTCCTGAATTCGCAGGATGCGCCATACTCCTGAAGCAGGCGGTATTGAATCACTTCAAATTGGAGGTCACCTACGCAACCGATGATCTTCTTGTTGCCCCCGAACTGGGTAAACAACTGGGCCACCCCTTCGTCCGTAAGCTGCATAATGCCTTTTTCGAGTTGTTTGGTCTTCATCGGATCCTTGTTCACCAGTTCCTTGAAAATTTCCGGTGAGAAAGTGGGGATGCCGGTGAAATAAAAGTCTTCACCTTCGGTAAGTGTGTCGCCGATTTTGAAGTTCCCGGTATCGAACAGACCAATTACATCTCCGGGGTAAGCTTCTTCGATCACATCTTTATCGCGGGCGAGAAAACTATAGGGGTTACTGAAACGCACATCTTTGTCGAGGCGCACATGGTGGTAAAATTTATTGCGTTCGAACCTGCCGGAACACACCCGGAGAAACGCGATCCTGTCGCGGTGCTTTGGGTCCAGGTTAGCGTGTATCTTGAAAATAAAGCCACTGAATTTGTCTTCGTTTACATCAATTACTCTTTTGGATGTTTCTCTGCTGCGCGGTATGGGCGCGATGCGGATAAAGGTATCCAGCATTTCTTTTACTCCGAAGTTGTTTACGGCACTGCCGAAGAAGACGGGGGCCACTTTTCCTGCGAGATAGTCTTCCACATTCAGTTCTCCATGCACGCCATCCACCAGTTCAACATCTTCCCGGAGAATTTCCGCGTCGCGGTCCCCGAGTTTCTGGTCCACCACTTCATCGGCGAGATCAGAAATATGAAGTGAATCTTCTTCTGCCGCCTTTGTATTGGCGGTAAAAAGCAGCAGGTTTTTATCGTAAAGGTTGTAAACGCCTTTAAAGTCTTTTCCGCTGTTGATGGGCCAGGTAAGGGGGTGCAGACTGATGCTCAGTTCTTTTTCGATTTCTTCCAGCAGGTCGAAGCGGTTCTTACCGTCCCGGTCCATTTTGTTGATGAATACGATTACGGGGGTATCTCTCATGCGACAAACCTCCATCAGCCGGCGGGTTTGCGCTTCCACCCCGTTCACACTGTCCACGACAAGAATAACGCTATCTACGGCAGTAAGCGTGCGGTAAGTATCTTCGGCAAAGTCTTTGTGGCCGGGCGTATCGAGCAGGTTTACCAGGCATCCTTTGTATTCGAAGGTCATTACGGAAGTAGCCACCGAGATACCTCTCTGGCGCTCGATCTCCATAAAATCACTCGCCGCATGCTTTTTGATCTTATTGCTTTTAACGGCACCCGCGGTTTGAATGGCACCTCCAAACAGGAGGAATTTCTCCGTAAGCGTTGTTTTACCCGCATCCGGGTGAGATATGATGGCGAATGATCTTCTGCGCTTTATTTCCTGCTCGTATTTCATGAAAGCCCTTGTTTATCTGGAGGCGCAAAGGTATGCTTTTCTACGGTAGGAAGCGGTGCAGCAGTGAAAATCCGGCCGTTTATCCGGGGATTATACGGACCTGCCAGCCCCGTGAAAAAACGTGTCCCGGCTCCAACTTTTCGATCCCTTCTTTTGCAGCGATTTCGCCTCCGGCGTTCCAGGCATCCGCGATACCGCACCAGGGTTCGATACATACAAAATCAGCATTTTTCGCAGCCCAGATGCCGAGAAAAGGAAAGTCTTTCCAGCTCACCTCCAATCCTGGACCCCCTTTGGCGGCCCGGATGGTGATGGACTCAGAAGGAAACTGCTTAAAAACCAGTGCATCTTTTTCAAACAATTCATGGGAAAGCGGAAGTTTTTCCTTTTGTTCCAACAGCGAAACAGGTGTTTCAGCAATCAGGCCATCGGGCGTAATGGGCCAGCGTGAGGCCGTAATCTCTCTATTAAAGAAAAGCTCGTAATCTGTATAGGTGGTTTCCGGCAGGAATGGTACGGCAAATGCCGGATGTGCGCCTACGGAAAAAAACATGTTTTCCGCTCCGTTATTTTCTACCTCATATTGCACGAGCAGTGCATCGGCTTCGAGCTTGTATCTTATCCTGAAATGAAACCGGAACGGGTACACCTTCAGCGTATCCTCATCCGAAGAAAGCAATAAGCTGCATTCCTTATCTGAAGTATGTTCAACCGTGAAATCTTTATCCCGCGCAAAGCCGTGCCGGCTGAGTGAGTAGGTCTTGCCGTTGTGCGAAAAGCTATTTTCTCGCAATGTGCCAACAATGGGGAAAAGCACAGGAGAATACTTCCCCCAATAAGCAGCATCTCCACTCCACATAAAGTTGATCCCATCCACTATTGAAAACAGTTCCTGTAATTCCGCGCCTTTCTCCGCTATTTTCACCCTGAGTCTACCGTTATCCAACGTAACCATATTCAGTTTTTTTCTTCCCGCAATGTAAAGAGATAATTTTTATGAACCATTCTTAGAAAGGGTTTGTTAACTTTCTGCTTCAAATACTTTAAAAAACAACAAACTGATACAATGAAAAGAATCTTTCAACGCGTTGCCACTGTAGTATTGGGTGCAGCTTTCGTTCTTTCGGCAACCTCCGCCAGTGCACAGCAGGACAAATCCAAACGCCCCAGTCCTCCGGCCACAGTTACGCAAACAGTAAAAGGAACCACCATCACTATTGATTACAGCCGCCCCTCTGTAAAAGGGAGAAATGTTTGGGAAGGCAATTTTGCTCCTTATGGAAAAGTATGGCGCACCGGCGCGAATGAAGCCACCATTTTTACCGTGGATAAAGACGTAAAAGTGAACGGAAAAACACTGCCCGCCGGCAAATATTCCCTCTTCACGATCCCTGGTGAAAAAGAGTGGACCATCATTTTCAATAAAACAGCCGAGCAATGGGGCGCTTACAAATACGATTCCACTGCCGACCAATTGCGCGTGACCGCAAAACCCAAGGCCAACGCCATGACCGAACAATTCACCATCAACATCACCCCAAAAGGTGTGGTTGAACTGATGTGGGATAAAGTGAAAGTACCTTTTACAGTGAAATAAAAATGAAGCGTGCGGATTGCGTTCAACTTGTATAACACGATCCTCTAACGGTTACAATTTCTTTAAAGAAAAAAGCTCCTAAGAAGTAAACCACTTTTTAGGAGCTTTTTTATTGCTGGAAGAATATGATAGATAAAAGGAATTAGCAGCTTTTTCGGCACTTCTCTGTTATCACTCCAGAACAAGAAGTGTATGAACTGGCCGTAAAAACAAGTTGAGGTAAACGGCTGGTTGGCATGACGCAACTACTCCGTTATCAAGGTGGTTTATGATAAGAGACTGAAGTTATAAGACAAGTTTAGAGCACTTGTAAGTCGGGCGCACCTTTAACTTAAACCCCAGAACAAGCGCCCCTCTCCCCCGGAGAGGGGTTGGGATGAGGCTTCACACCAGATATGCTCCCGTTACCCTATCCCCTTCCACCTCCACAAAAATATGTTCCTGTAAAGTAGTGGAGAGTGAAAGACCTACATAATCCGTATGCACAGGAAATTTCTTGTGTGTTCTTTCTACCAGCGCCAGGGTCTGAATACTTTCAGGATGGAATTCCAGCAGTGGTTTCAACGCGTACAACATCGTTTTTCCACTATTGGCCACATCGTCTACCAGCACAATGGTTTTACCGTTAAAATCACCGGCATCGCTCCAGGTAATAACACCGGGGTGCCGCTTGTCCAGTTCCACTTCCAGCACCTGTACCGGTGCCGGATAAATCTGTTGTAAAAGGTGCTGCAAAGAGCGGGCAATCACCACGCCGTTGTCGCGGATGCCTGCCAGGATGAGTGTCGGCGGGGTTTCCGTCATATTCCTTTCTGCAATTTCATAGGCCATCCGCTGTATCTTTCTTCCGGCTTCTTCTTTATTTAGAATGTATTTTTTCTGTTCCGACATAAAACAATAGCGCTTATTTGGTCGTAAATTAATAAGACTTAGCTATTTAACCATCGAAACAGGCAAAACTCTTATCTTAGTGGCGTACAACTGCTTATTATGTCGATTCTACCGCAGATACTTTTCGTGGCGGCTGCAGCTGCGGCCATCTTTCTTTTCGCAGGCAAGGCGAAACAAATTCGTCGTAACATCCTATTGGGAAAAGATGAAACACTTACCGATAACCCGGCAGCGCGCTGGCGCAACCTGTTGTTACTGGCATTCGGGCAGAAGAAGATGTTCAGAAATCCTACCGTAGCCGTCCTGCACTTCGTCATCTACGCGGGTTTCGTGATCATCAACATTGAAGTACTGGAAATATTCCTGGATGGCATTTTCGGCACACACCGGCTTTTCGCGCCGTACCTGGGTGGCTTCTATAATTTCCTCATCAACTTCTTCGAAGTACTGGCTTTGGGTGTACTGATCGTATGCGTCGTTTTCCTGGTCAGAAGAAATGTCTTGAACATCCGCCGATTCAGGAAGAAAGAACTGGATGGCTGGCCCCGTTCCGATGCGAATTACATTCTCATTACTGAGATCGTGCTGATGAGCCTGTTCCTTACCATGAATGCCGCCGACACCCTGCTGCAACAACGCGGTGCGCCACATTACAGTGAATTCCTTACCGGCAACTTCGTGGTATCGTCGCTGTTACAACCTCTGTTTTCCGGCCTTTCCGACAGTGCACTGATCGGGCTTGAACGTTCCTGCTGGTGGTTGCACATCCTGGGTATCTTCGCATTCCTGAACTATCTTCCCTATTCCAAGCACCTGCACATCATACTCGCGTTCCCAAATGCGTATTACGCAAGGCTCGCACCTCAGGGGCACATGAACAATATGCCTTCCATTCAACAGGAAGTACTGTTTGCCATGCAACCGGAAATGGCTTCACAGGCCGGTGACGCGCCGCCACCCGCGAAGTTCGGCGCTAGGGATGTAATGGACCTCAGTTGGCGCAACCTGCTGGATGCCTACTCCTGCACCGAATGCGGCCGCTGCTCCGCGGCATGCCCCGCCAATACTACCGGCAAACTGCTTTCTCCCAGGAAGATCATGATGGATACCCGCGACAGGCTGGAAGAAGTAGGAAAGAACATTGACGC
Source organism: uncultured Flavihumibacter sp. (assembly GCA_946482545.1). The sequence continues at coordinate 23,799 of CAMLRX010000034.1, forward strand.
AAACAAAGGTAGCTTTCAGGACGATGGCAAAAGTCTGCTGCACAATTATATTACCACGGAAGAACTCCGGGCATGCACTACCTGTAACGCCTGCGTGGAAGAATGTCCCGTAAGCATCAATCCGCTGGAGATCATTCTTGAATTGCGCCGTTCCCTGGTAATGGAAGAAAGCAACGCGCCGCAGGAATGGAACATGATGTTCGGTAACATCGAAAACAATTTCGCTCCATGGAAATTCAGTCCCGATGACCGGGATGCATGGGCGAAAGGATAACGCTTACAAGGATTTCTTCTTTACAAAAAACATCCTGTATGCCTGTATCATCGCAGTAACTGCAAATACGCCGCCAATGATCCAGTGCAAAGTGTTCTGGTTCGCGTTCAGTTTATCCACCATTAACCGGCCACCAAAAATAAATACGGAATTGCCGAACAAAGTCCCAAGGCCAATGCCCGCGATGTAGGTATTGTAAAAGGATTCTTTGGTTTGAAGGATATTCTTCCCAAACAGCACTGAACTCCATCCAAACCAGAAAGGTATCTGCACAGGATTCAATGCGCTCATGCTTACGCCCAGCCAGAAACGCGGCAGTGTGCTGCTCAGGATCACGTTTTTTTCCACCACCGGACTGGTAGCCGCCACAAAACTCGCCGCGGCCAAAACGAGGATAATCAGTAAAGTGGCCCATTCCAGCCAACGGAAAAGTTTCTCCTGTTTTCTTACCCAATCCATGGCCACCAACGACAGTCGAACGTAAATCATCTCCACCAGCAGTGCGCCCAATGCGAACATTAACGCAGGACGCAACCCATCGGTAACCGAAATCTGCATCGCCGCGATATTAAGCGTACCCAACGGCAATGTGCCCAGGAAACTAATGAACAGACCATAGGAAAAAGCACGGAACAACATGGGCTTGAATTGAAACGTTCTGATTACGCTTTGTGATCGGCCAGCGAAGGTTTGTACGTTTTTTTACGGATGATGTACAAGGCAATACCCGCAATCACCAACCCGGAGGAGATCAACTCCGCCTGCGTGGGATGGAAACCGAAAATATCGTAGGTGGTATTCACACGGATCTTTTCTATCAGGAAACGTTCTATCCCATTCAGTATAAGGTACACGGCGAACAGGGTTCCGGGCACTTTCAGTTTTGTGCGCATCAGCATGAGCGCAGCGAAAATCAGTAATCCCATCACAGTTTCGTAGAAAGGTGTGGGGTAAACCGGGTTTGCGAGTTCGTTGCAATATTGTCCAACGCAACCGGGAATGGGTATGCCTTCACCGTTGACGTTATTGGGATAAGTATAACTCCAGATCCAGTCGGGCAACCAGGAATATGGATTGGGTGCTTTGTTAACAATGCCCCAGTCGCCATCTCCTGAAACCTGGCAACCAATGCGACCCACAGCGTAGGCGAGCATCAGCCCGGGCGCTGCCGCATCGTTCAGGTGCCAGATGTTGATGTTGTTTTTACGGGCATAATACCAGATGGCTACCGCAGCACAGATAAGTCCGCCGTAAAAAGTAAGACCGCTCGGGGAAAACAAGGCACCAATCGGATCCTGTATAAATTCACCCCAGTTCTCGAGGTTATGAAACACTTTGGCGCCGGCAAAACCAAATATTGCGGCGAAGATCACCAGGTCGCCAACCCTGTCGTGGGGCCAGATGCGTACCAGTCTTTCTTCGGGTTGTTTCAGTTTTTGTTTGTTCTTCTCCTGCCATTTGAAAAAAGCCAGGACAGCGCCAAGGAAAAGTCCCGAAAGCAAATGCCCCTGCGAGGAGAAAAGGTACTCCTGCGTATTCTCGGTAATGGCAGCATCTAAAAAGAGAGTTCCTAATAATTTATAACCGAAAAGAAATCCTATTATGAAGTTGAGCAGCAGTTCCCCGATACCAGCAGGTTTACCCACCACGATCTTTTCTTCTTTGGGATGAAGCAATCCCTCCCTTTCCTTCCGTTTTAATTCACGGGTAAGCACAACCGCCGCACCTATAAAAGCCAGTGCCACAAAGAAGCCAAACGAATTCACAAAACGAAGGAATTTCCATTCCACACCAAACAGGTCCTTAAATGCAAAATATAGGTTGGGATACATGAATGTTATTTGGTTAAGATTCAATTTACAATGATATAGAATAAACAGGAAGTGCGAAAACCGGGCATCATAAAATATTGCCCGGCACAAAATAAAAACTCCTCCATGACTGGAGGAGCTCTGTATAGGAAACTTATTTACGGGTATAATTAACCGCAGTATTGTTCGAAAGCGCCAATCAGGTTGTGCGCGATCATTTGTGCGGGACGCCCTTCGATCTGGTGTCTTTCAATCATGTGCACCAGTTGTCCATCCTTGAACAAAGCGATAGCGGGTGAGGATGGTGGATAAGGCAGCAGGTGTTCACGAAGTTTGCTTACCGCGGCTGTATCGAAACCGGCAAAACTCGTAGTGAGCCTGTCGGGACGCTTGCCACTGTTCGCTACCGCCATCAATACACCCGGACGCGCACTTCCTGCGGAGCAACCACATACAGAGTTGATCATCACCAGGGTGGTGCCAGACTGTGTAAGCGTATTCGTTACCTCTTCAGGTGTAACCATTTCATCAAATCCGTTATCTGTAAGTTCTGCCTTCATCGGCATTATTAATTCTGCTGGATACATACTTTTTCGTTTTTTCTTATTTCGATATGCAAATATAGGATGAATAGAATGGATTAAAATAAGACATTATGTCGCTAAAAATCAGCCATTAAAGACATTTAGTCATGAGTATTGAACCGTATTCCGTCAAATTTTCTTTTGACAAGCCTGTTTTTTCAACTGGTACCTGATTTGATCTATGCCTACCGTTCCATCAAATTCAAAAACAATAAAAAAGAATAGCTATGACACTGGTAAAAGTTAACAACCGCCCCGCAAACAATTTGTTTGACGACTTCTTCAATTTTCCTTCTGTATTCGGAAAGCACGCTTTGGCCGGTTCACAATTCAACCAGCCCGCGGTGAACATCGTTGAAAAAGCCGAAGGCTACCAACTTGACGTGGCAGCACCAGGTTATGAGAAAACTGATTTTAAAGTAAACCTGGAAAATGACCTGCTCACGATTTCAGCAGAGCGGAAAGAAGAAAAAACCAATGAACAGGAAAGAGCTGTTCGCAGGGAATTTGCCACACAGTCTTTCAAAAGAAGTTTTTCCCTCGATGAAAAAATTGATGCGGCAAGCATCACAGCGAAGTATGAAAACGGCGTTTTGAAACTGTTCCTGCCTAAAAAAGCGGAAACAGCCGCACCGCAAAAATCCATTGAGATTCAATAACAAGATAAGTTTAGTTCATAAGCAGTTGGTTTGGTTTGATATCCTCCCCGTTCCCGGGGAGGATTTTTTATACCTATTTCACACTGATTTTGTGCGGTTTGTTTTAACTTCGGCCCTTGATCAGACGGCTACATAACACACAAAATCCAAGATGAGGAAACGCATTCAAAAGTCCGGGCATATATTATTATGTTTCCTGGTACTCTCGATGAGCAAGTTTGTACGAGGCCAGGAACATGGCGACAGCACGGTGATCAGAACAGACACAACGTACCACCCGGTTTTCCTGGATACCGCCCTCCGGATCAGGAACCTGAATCCTTATGTGACCCTTCACGTGGATTCTACCCTCACCTACCAGTTCGAAATCAACAAAAACGACGGGAAATATTTCTGGTTCCTCCGCAATTCACCGGTGGGATTGAAAATCAATAAAGACAACGGCACCCTTTCGTTCAAGGCGGAAAAATCGTTTTTCCTTTCGGGAAAACTTAAATACGACTACGATTACCGGGTAAACATAGGGGTGCAGAATCTTTCCAATCCCGAAGAAAGAATAGACACTGTTTTCACCCTGGTATTCTACAACACCGAGATCATCCCTTCCAGGGTTAAGCCCAACGTGAACAATACGCTTTACGTGGATGAAGGCGATACCATCAATTTTAAGGTACAATGTGATATCGGAAGTTTCCCGATCGAACAGATCACGATGCTCTCGAATATCCCGTTGAAAAATTATACGGTGGTAAAACAATGTGACGACGATTTTATCTGGTCGCCACCATACGATTTTATCAAGGACAACGAAAAGGAGAAAGAGAAAACATTGTTACTCTATTTTGTAGGCTCCAATAAATTCCGGGCAAGAGATACCGCTATTATTAAGATCGTTGTAAAGGATGCATTGAACTACCCGCTGGCGTTGCAGGAATATGAATATGTGAGAAAGAACCTGAACAGCTATGTACTTCAATTGAAATATACTTTCCTTCAGATGGATAAACGGCTGAAGAAAACAAAAGGCACACGTACCACTTTTGAACTGTCTTCTGCAGCCACAGCGCTTGGTGGAACCGTTTTCTCCTCGCTTCCCACGGATGGACAGAAAACCGCCGGTAAAATACTACCCGGCGTGGGCGTTGCCATGGTACCCGTGAAAGAAAGTGTTGCGCCTAACAAACAGGCAGAACAGAACTCCGCCGCGGTAGTAAGAAGCAGTATCAAACGACTGGAATACAACCTCCAGAACAATTCACTGATTGGAGAAGAAGATCCGGATATCAATACCAAAGCGCAGAACATGCGCAATGAGATGAAACAAATTCAGGTGCAACTGGTAGATGTTCCGATCGATATTGCCATTGGGATGACGGAAGAAGAACTGAACCAGTACTTCAACAGTCCCAGAGTGAACAAGAAATACAAAATGAAAAAAAGATAATCCCCGACCCTGCCCTACCGGCAGGGTTCTTTTCTTCTGGTATCTATCAGGTACTGAATCTTCCATTCCCCGTTCAACCGAACCATCTGGAATGAATTCACTCCGCAATGACTGAACTTTGTTCCGATGTAAAATTTATAAGGCGTCCATACGCTGGCCAGGTCACCATCTACATCCACCCTTTCAAAAACGATGCGTTCATCATACACTTCAGTATGCGGCCTTCCTACGGATTGAACAAAGGCATCTACCTTATCCGTCCTCACTTTCGTTTGTCCACCTGCGTTAGTTATCGTTTGAAGGATCGCTTCGCTTGAAAAAGCGGAACGCAGCAATACGGTATCACTGGTACGCATAGCCGTAAACAGGTTGTTCACGGTTTGTTTCACACTATCTGTGGCGGTCTGCCCCTTCGTTTCCTGCAAGGCAGCAAGTATTGTTAAAAAAACGGCAATGTATCTCATTAACGGAATTTTAATGAAAACTGGCAAACAAATTGGCTTATAGGTAAATATAAAAACATCGCGTTATGAAAACCAGATTTTTACACCAGTGGTTACTGATTACAGGAACAATTGGACTTCTCGCGAGCAGCAGCACTACTTACGCACAACAACGCAACCAGCAGGCCACACGTTACCCGGATGGAAGTGTGAGGTATCCCGATGGCACGGTACGTTACCCGGATGGCAGTGTACGTTACCCCGGTGGCCGTACCAATGACAGAGATCGCCGTGACAGAGACAGAGACCGAGACCGCGACAGGGATTGGGAAAGAGACCGCGACCGCAGTTGGGACAACGACAGGTGGGAAAGAGATGGTGGTCCCGTGGTGATTGTGGATGGCAACGGCAGAAGGGGCAGTGATTTCCGCCACCTCCCTCCCGGACATGCCAAGAAAGTGTATGGCTACAAATCAGCCCGGAATTTCTCGCCAGGTCAACGTAAAAAATTGCAGAAAAGATACGGTTATGTGCCACCGATAGTGGTTTCTGTTCCAGACCGCTATTGCAAACGTGGTAACGGCGGCAGGTACTATTATACCGACCGTGGCGGATTTACCTACTGGAGAGACCGTGATGGCTTCTATGTGCTGGACAACCGCTACTTCTGACACGCATACTATGGACGGTTTCAATAAAAAAACGCCCTTCGTTACCGGGGGGCGTTTTCATTTATGTGATTCCTGCTTATTTAATATAACCCAGGATTTTCAGCATGGATTGTGCGGATTGCTCTTTCGCGTACACCCAGTCGATCAGCTTGCCGTTCTTATCATATTCAATGATGATGTGCTTGGGCGAAGGAATCAGGCAGTGTTTGATACCACCGTATCCGCTGATCTGGTCCTGGTAGGCTCCGGTATGGAAGAAGCCCACGTACAATGGCTCCTCTCCGGCATTCACTTTCGGAAGGAACACTTCGTTGATGTGTTCTTCTGAATCGTAATAATCGTGGCTGTCGCAGGTAATGCCCCCCAATACTACCCGTTGGTATTCGTTCTCCCATTTGTTAATGGGGAGCATCAGGAATTTCTCTCCTATCCCCCAAGTATCAGGCAAAGTGGTAATGAAAGAAGAATCGATCATGTACCAGGTTTCGCGGTCGTTCTGCGATTTGTTGCCGATCACACTATAAATATGCGCCATACTCTCTCCAACGGTGAAACTGCCGAATTCAGTAAAGATATCGGGCATAGGCACCTTCGCCTTTTTACAGGCGATCTTGATGTTGCGCACGATCTCGTTGATCATGAACTGGTAGTCGTAATCGAAGCCGAGCGAGTGTTTGATGGGAAATCCACCGCCGATGTTGATAGAGTCCAGTTCGGGGCAAATCTTCTTCAACTGGCAATACAGGTTAATGATCTTGTTCAGTTCACTCCAGTAGTAGATGTCATCTTTGATCCCTTTGTTCAGGAAGATGTGCAGCATTTTCAACTGGAACTTGTGCTCGTTCCCCTCAATCTCGTCAACATAGAATTCGAGGATATCTTTGGCACGGATGCCGAGTCTCGAAGTATAGAACGGGAACGAAGGCTCTTCTTCAGCGGCTACGCGGATCCCTATTTTAAAGGGTGTTTTCACTGAGCGCTTGTAAAGATTCAGTTCTTCCTTATTATCGAGAACGGGGACTACATTTTTGAAACCTGCGTTCAGGAGTTTAGCGATGCGGCTGGTATAGGCGCGTTGCTTAAACCCGTTGCAGATGATGTAGGTTTCCTTGTTGATCTTTTTCTTTTCGTACAACTTATTGATGATCTCCAGGTCGTAAGCGTAAGAAGTTTCGAGGTGAATATTGTGTTTCAGCGCTTCTTCCACCACGAAGGAGAAATGGGAACTCTTCGTACAATAACAATAGTTGTATTGTCCTTCGTATTTATGGCGTTTAAACGCGTTGGCGAACATGGACTTCGCCTTATTGATCTGCATCCCGATTTTTGGCAGGTAAGTCACCTTCATAGGGGTGCCGTACTTGTCGATCAGGTATTTCACATCAACGCCATTAAAATGCAGGTATCCGTTTTTTACGTCAAATCCTTCCTGCGGAAAGTGGAAGGTTTGTTGCACCAGGCCGGTGTACGTATTGTTCATTTACTCCAGAGTGTATTGGTAATGAAGATTTGTTAGCGCCGTTTTTAGCGGCGATGCAAAAGTAGTTTTTTTTGAGGGGTGCGAACAAAAAAAACCGGGATGTTTTTCAACACCCCGGTTCTGCTATTTGAAGCTGCTCCTTATTTAACGGAGTCAACCAGTTTTTTAAAGCTTTCCGGCTCGTTCATCGCGAGATCGGCCAGTACTTTACGGTCGATGGTGATGTTCTTTTCAGCCAGTTTGTTCATGAATACAGAGTAAGTAAGCCCTTGCTCCCTTACGGCGGCGTTGATACGCACGATCCACAGGGCGCGGTATTCGCGTTTCTTTAATTTGCGGCCAACATAACGGTAGGTAAGACCTTTCTCGAGTACGTTTTTCGCAACGGTATATACGTTTTTACGTTTGCCGTAGAAGCCTTTGGCTTGCTTCAGGACTTTTTTCCTTCTTGCCTTAGATGCAACAGCGTTTACTGAACGTGGCATATTGTAATGAGTTTAAAAAAGTTAATAATAAGAGGTAAAGGGGATTATTTCAGACGCAGGAGGCGCATTACGAAATCCATGTTGGCTGGCGCTACAACACCTTTTTTGTTAAGGGCACGCTTGCGTTTTTTGGATTTTTTGGTAAGAATGTGGCGCTTGAAAGACTTCTGAAAGGTGATCTGACCTGTACCAGTTACTTTGAACCTTTTTTTGGCACTCGAATTGGTTTTAACCTTTGGCATTTTGATCCGAATTTTGCTGTTACACCCTGCTGGTGGTTCTCACGGGAGAACACTTATGGAACCGTTTGGGCAAATTTTAATGGGATGCGAAGGTAGGAAGAAATTTTGGATTTTGGATTTTGAATTTTGAATGGAGGACTAAATTATTGGCAAACATCTTATTATTAAATAACATTCAATAAGTTAAGCATAGAAAAATCATGTATCCAAAGTAAAAGTGGGGGGCTTATATATACCAATCAATCAGGGAGTAAACATCAAAACCTTCCCCATTGCAAATCGCCTCTTCCCCTCCCAAACGCACCAATCCATCATCCATCATTCAAAATCCAAAATAAAAAAACAGGTATCCAACCAGGACACCTGTTCAAAATGCTATATCCGTCTGCTATGCTTTCTTCTTGGCTTTCGGCGCGAAGATCACGAGCATTCTTTTGCCTTCCATTTTCGGCATTCCTTCGAGCACACCAGTTTCGCCAAGTCTTTCGGCGAATTTCAAAAGAAGGAGTTCACCTCTTTCCTTGAACATGATTGCTCGTCCGCGGAATTGTACATAGGCTTTCACCTTGTTGCCTTCCTGGAGGAACTTCTCGGCATGTTTCGCTTTGAAATCGAAATCGTGGTCGTCGGTACCGGGTGTAAAGCGGATTTCTTTTACTTCGGAGGCCTTGCTTTTGGCCTTCATTTCTTTTTCTTTCTTCCGCTTTTCGTATAAGAATTTATTATAATCGATAATACGGCAAACGGGAGGATCTGCGTTGGGAGAGATTTCCACCAGGTCCAACGCTTTTTCCTGCGCCATTTTCATGGCATCAAAAGTAGAGTAAACGCCTGGCTCAACATTGTCGCCCACCAGTCTTACCTGGGGTACGCGGATCATTTGGTTGGTACGGTGTTCCTGCTGTACCTGTCTTCTGAAATTAGGATTGAATCTTCCTCTGTTATTCGGTAATGCCATTTATGTTTTTTGATTAAGAATAGTGCCTGTGGCAAACAGGTATTAAAAAGTTTTATTAACAATTTCTTCGGTGATAAGTTTAACGAAATCCGCGGTAGGCATTGTTCCCACATCTCCTTTTCCCTGGCGGCGCACTGCTACCTGACCTTCGTTCACTTCTTTTTCGCCCAGAACCAGCATATAAGGAACTTTTTCAAGTTCCGTATCCCTGATTTTTTTCCCTATTTTCTCGTTCCGGTCGTCAATTTCCACACGAATATCAGCAATTTTCAATACATCCGAAACATTTTTGGCGTAATCGAGGAACTTATCGCTGATGGGCAGGATCTTCACCTGGGTAGGCGTGAGCCAAACCGGGAATTTACCGGCGCAATGCTCCGTAAGTACCGCGATGAATCTTTCGAGTGAACCGAACGGCGCGCGGTGGATCATCACCGGGCGGTGCTTCTGGTTGTCTTCTCCCACATAGGTGAGATCGAAGCGCTCGGGCAGGTTGTAATCTACCTGGATGGTACCCAACTGCCATTTTCTGCCGATGGCATCCTTCACCATAAAGTCGAGCTTAGGACCATAAAACGCGGCTTCTCCGTATTCCACCACTGTTTTCAGTCCTTTTTCTGCCGCGGCTTCAATGATGGCCTCTTCAGCCAGGTTCCAGTTCTCATCGGTACCAATGTATTTGGAGCGGTCTTCCTTGTCGCGCAGGGATACCTGGGCTGTGAAGTCGGTAAAACTTAGTGAATTGAATACGTACAACACCAGATCGATCACCTTTTTGAACTCGTCCTTCACCTGGTCAGGACGACAGAAAAGGTGTGCATCGTCTTGGGTAAACCCTCTTACACGGGTAAGTCCGTGCAGTTCTCCATGCTGTTCATAACGGTAAACTGTTCCGAACTCTGCCAAACGGAGTGGCAAATCCTTATAAGAACGTGGGGACGCTTTGTATATCTCGCAATGGTGCGGACAGTTCATGGGCTTCAGGAAGAACTCCTCTCCTTCCTGTGGTGTTTTGATGGGCTGGAAACTGTCTTTTCCGTATTTCTCGTAGTGGCCTGAAGTCACGTACAGGTTCTTATGACCAATATGTGGGGTGACCACAGGCAGGTAGCCGGTTTCGATCTGGGCTTTCTGGAGAAACTGCTGCAACCTTTCGCGGAGCATAGCACCCTTAGGCAGCCACAGTGGAAGGCCCATCCCCACTTTTTCGGAGAAGGTAAATAGTTCGAGTTCCTTTCCCAGCTTGCGGTGGTCGCGCTTTTTCGCTTCCTCCATCAATACGATATACTCGTCCAGCTCTTTCTGGTTGGGAAAAGTAACGCCATAGATGCGGGTCAGCATCTTTCTTTTTTCATCTCCCCTCCAGTAAGCGCCGGCGATGCTGGTCAGTTTAACGGCTTTGATAAACCCGGTATGCGGAATATGCGGACCGCGGCACAGGTCGGTAAAGTTGCCTTGTGAATAGAATGTGATCTCTCCATCTTTCAGACCGTCGATCAGTTCAAGTTTGTATTCATCGTTCTTGTCGGTAAAGTAAGCCAGGGCATCCTGTTTGGAAACGGCTTTGCGCTTGTATTCCTCGTTGTTCTTTGCGAGTTCAGCCATTTTCTTTTCGATGGCGCGCAAGTCTTCCTCACCGATCTGGCGGTCACCGGTATCAATATCGTAGTAGAATCCTTTTTCAATGGAGGGGCCGATCCCGAATTTTGTTCCGGGGAACAATGCTTCCAGCGCTTCGGCCAGCAAGTGGGCCGAAGAGTGCCAGAAAGTGGATTTGCCGCCATCATCATCCCAGGTGAGCAGCTTCAGCGTAGCATCCGTGGTTATGGGTCGCGTGGCATCCCACACTTCTCCATTTACATTCGCTGCCAAAACTTTCCGGGCCAATCCTTCTGAAATGGATCTGGCCACTTCCAGCGCCGAAGTTCCCGCAGGATACTGTCGCACCGCCCCATCTGGTAATGTGATGTTGATCATGATTTTAATTATCCTATCTTTCGACTTGTTATTTGAGAACCGCGAAATTAACAAACTCTTGGCAGAAAGCCGTGGCGTATTTTCGGAATTTCACACAGGGAAAAACACTATGAGGATATTGATTATTTTACTGTTACAGCTTTCGGTGATTTTCACATCGGCCCAGAACATCACGGGCATCTGGCGTGGCGCATTTTCCGGTGGACAAACATCCGTTTTTGAAAGACTGCATAGTCCACAAGCCGCCAATCCCTATAAATACGAAGTGCAGATAAAGGATGTTTCAGGCCAACTCAAAGGCGTTACCTATTCCTACCAGGACACCAGTTTTTATGGCAAGGCTTCTTTCAGTGGCACTTTCGATCCGAAATCGAACCGGGTGCTGGTGCAGGAAAAGAAAATGCTGGAACTGAGAATAGCCTCCAACAGCAGCGCCTGTATTATGACCTGCTACCTCGAATATTCCAGACTTGGTAAAGAAGAATTCCTGGAAGGACCCTTTACTTCCCTCAATGTAAGAGACTCCACCGATTGCGGCAGAGGAAGAGTACGGTTAAGAAAAGTACCTTTCTCCGACTTCAAAAAAGAACCTTTCCTTTCCACCCCCAGGCCCGATCTGGATGGCGCACCAGACCCACGCGACCGTGTAAAAACCAGTCCGCCCACCGTTAAAAAAACAGTTCCGGCTACGCCTAAAAAAACGACAACACCGCCTAAAACAGTCACCCCACCTAAAACCAATACAACACCCACGGTTAAAACCAAACCGGATTCTGTAAAAAAAGCCAATCCTGTTGTGATTGAAACCGTTCGCCCCAACGAGACCAAGCCTGCTGTGGCCGCTCCAAAAATAACCCCGAAGGTGATCGCAGGCAGGGAAAATGTTTTAGTGAGCACCATAGAAGTAACCAGCAAAGAGGTAACCGTTAAACTCTACGACAACGGGGTAATTGACAAGGACACCATCTCTGTTTACCGCAACAACCAGCTTATACTTTCCAAACAGCAACTCACCGCGAAACCGCTGACGCTCACCTTCCGCATCGAAACCGCAGATGATATCCAGGAACTGGTTATGGTAGCGGAAAACCTGGGTGAAGTGCCACCCAATACGGCATTGATGGTGGTGGAATGCGGCGACCTGAAAAAAGAAGTGCGGCTCACTTCCAATTTACAAAAGAGCGCCATGATCAGGTTCAAACTGAAGGAATAATCAACGCTGGATAAAACGAAAACGCACCATCGCGCTTTTTTCAAGGGTAGAAGACATTCTGACTTCAAACCTTTCTGCACCAGAACGTATTACCATCAATGCCGTATTGGGAGAAATTTCCCCTAAGTTCTCAGCCCGCATCACCAGGTCGTACACCACACCAGGTTCCAGTTTCAGTTCGTAGCGCAGCGGCTGTGCGGAAAGCCTCACCTTTTGCGCGATCGCCAGGTTGTTGACGTGCAGGCTCACGGTATCGCCATCAATTTCAGCATTATCGTACAGAAAAATTTCCATTTCAGGCGTATGTACATCGATGGTGGAAACGAGGTCGGTCATGCGGTCCGTTACTGAATTTGAGGGTGTATCAGGCACCAGTCTTTCTACCGGGAACACCGGCTGAGGATTCCGTATTAAACGTATTTCTCCGGGCGGACAAGGCGCGCCTTTTTCAGCATCAACTCCTTTCCAGGTACCCGACAACATTTCCTGCTCTCCTTCCTTCGTATATACAAGCTCGTAAGTTTTGATACAGGGCACACAATGTGGTGGAATGCGGACGGCCAGCATTTTCGTTTCTTCCAGCACCATTTTTCTTGTCAAAGCATTGTAGCGTCCTGTGAACCTGTGCTTCACGTATTTCGTGGTATCGTAATAGTCGTAGCTAACGCCAATCAGTTGTACCCCATCTTCCTTCAATTGTATCTCGAGGTAATACACAGGGAAACAACCACCTTCACGCTGCGTAAGCGTACCTTTCCAGACGCCGTTCAGCGGTTGAGCCTGGAGCTGTGGTGCCAATAATAAAAGAAATAATACTACCCGGAACCTCATGATTGAATTTACGAAACTTAAAGAGCTTCGGCACCAGGATTGGATGAGCGGCGTTTTAATGGGAAGTATCCGGTTTGCAAAGAAGTAATAAATGTATTTATCAGGAACCAACTCTCTAAAACCTGAAGTTCCAGGTAACCGACGGAAGTATCGGAAAAAGGGAAACCTGCAAACTCTCCACCTCCAAAGTCCCATCGTACGCGCTACCCGTTTGATCGAAATAAATAAAATAGGGGTTCAACCGGCTGTACACATTGTAAATACTGAATACCCATTCATTGCGGAACCGCCGCTCCGGACGGCGCGGTGTGGGCGAATACGTGGCGGCGAGGTCCAGCCGGTGGTAAGCAGGCAACCGATACGCGTTCACCTTACTGTATTCCTGTGTGAGCACGCCTTCCATAAGATAGAAGCGCTCGGGAAGCGTGGTGGCGTTACCGGTACCATAAACAAAAACGGAAGACAGTTTCCATTTCTTGCTCAACTCATAAATCCCCACCACGGAGAGATCGTGCCGGCGATCATATTTCGCGGGAAACTTCAGCCCATCATTCAGTCCCGGAAACTTGCGCCAGGTCCACGACAATGTATAACCAACCCAACCCGTGAGTTTTCCCTTCGCCTTATTTACATAAAACTCCGCGCCATAACTCCATCCTTTTCCGAAAGTGAATTCTTCTTCCGGATCTTTCAACGACGGTGTATATCCTTCCCGGTATTCGATCTGGTTCTGCATGTCCTTGTAATAAACTTCTACAGAAGTTTCCCAGGTATTATCTGAAAAATTCCGGAAATAGCCAGCAGCATATTGCCAGCTCAACTGAGGTTTCACCCGCAGTGTACTCGGCACCCAGAGATCAGTCGGCAAGGTGGAACCCGCATTGCTGACCAGGTGAATGAACTGCTGGTTGCGGTTTACAGCAAACTTGAGGGAAGATTGCGTATTCAGGGTGTACCTTACCGTTAAGCGCGGTTCAATACCCTGGTACATTTTTACGCGCTCCCCCCGGTTGTACACCGTACTATCCAGCTTGTTGCCATCTGCATCCGTAGTAAAGGATTTGTATGGACCTGTTTGTGCGAAGCCGCTCCAGCGCAGACCAGCATTGAGTTTCAGTTTATCGCTCACAGACCAGTCATCCTGTACATACAACCCGGTTTCATGCGCGTACTTCGTATTGCTGTTGTTGGGGTTAAAGGTTGTCTCGCCTTGCCGGCCCGAAAGCACGTTCGGTACGAAAGTGTGGTAGGTCCAGAGTCCGCCGAACTTCAATTTATGCTTCGGAGAAACAAAATAATCGAAATCGGCTTTCGTCGTGACGTCCCTGATACCTGAACTCAGTTTCAGTTCAAAATCCTGCTGTGCGGCGCCGAAGGAGAATTTATAATCATTGTAAACAACGGTGGTATTGGAAAACAACTTTGGGTTGAAAACATGATTCCACCGGATGGTTGCCGTAGAATTTCCCCAGGGAATATCTGCATTGAAGGCGCGTTCCCGGTTGCGGAACGTAAATACATCTCGGCCGAAATAACCACTCAGGTAAAGCCTGTCCTTATCGGAAAAAGTATAGTTCAGCTTGGTATTCAGGTCATAGAAATAGTACCCCGAACCATAAAAAGAACTGGATTTTGAGATGAATGGTTTTATAAGCGCGTCAATATAGGTCCTGCGGGCAGAAAGCATAAAAGATGCCTTATCCTTCTGGATCGGGCCCTCCACTGAAATACGTGAGGCGATGAGTCCTACACCTCCCCGGGCTTCCCATTCATTCATGTTACCGTCTTTCATAGCTACATCCAGTACCGAAGACAATCTTCCGCCGTATTGAGGCGGCATTCCTCCTTTGATGAGCGAGGTATTCTTGATGGCGTCGGAATTAAAAATGGAGAAAAAACCGAATAAGTGGCCGGTATTGTACACTACCGCATCGTCCAGCATAATCAGGTTCTGGTCCGGGCCGCCGCCGCGTACATAGAAACCGGCGTTGCCTTCCCCCGCGTTGCGTACGCCCGGCAGCAGTTGAATCGTTTTCAGAATATCCACCTCTCCGAAAAGCACGGGCAGCGATTTCACCTGGTTCATAGACAGGCTTATCTTCCCCATCTGCGCGTCCTTGAGGTTGTTGTCCCTTTTCCTGGCGGTCACCACCACTTCGTTGGCGGCCGCGGTACGCGGGGTGAGCAGGAGATCAGTTCGTATGTCCGCATCCAGTTTAATGCTTTTGCCGAGCACCTCGTACCCTACGAAAGAAACGTACAATTCATATTCCCCGGTCGGCAAAGTAATAGAATAGAAACCATATTGATTGGCCAGTACAGCCCGTCCGCTTCCGTTCACGGCAATCGTGGCGCCAATCAGTGTTTCGCCTGAAAGAGCATCTTTCACGTACCCACTGATGGTAAATTTATCCTGAGCTGAAAGCTGATGGGTGAAAAGAAAAAGAAAAACGCTGAGTAAAGTTCCTTTCATGCTGGAGATAACAAGATTTCCAAAGAAAGGTTGGGGCACCCGGTGGCACCGCTATAGCGGTGCCACCG
>CAMLRX010000035.1 GCA_946482545.1 uncultured Flavihumibacter sp.
ACCACCCGCACCGGTAAACTGGCCATCGCCCTGTATAATACACAAGGTCAGGCCATTTATAATGAGAACCGCAATACGTTCACCGGCACCTACCGTAAAAACTTCGCGTTGCAACACCTCGCCAACGGTATCTACTGGCTGAAGATTACCCATGCAGGTAAAGAATGGACCCAGAAACTGGTTATCGCCAAATAATTCATCAGGATATCAAACTGAATAGGGCGTATCGTTTTCGATACGCCCTATTCAGTTAATTAAGTTGTACTTATACAATTGTATAAAGGAAATTGTGTAGTCTGCAATAGAACGTGTCTTTGCGTCCCTGCTCCTTCGCGATCTTTGCGTGAAAAGCAATTAAACCGTAGATAAAAGAATATCTCGTAAGCCCTTTTACCGGCAACACGCACAACAAGGAAAGTCAACAAAAATCTAACGGAAAACTAATAAGCGCGCTTTTTGAGTGTGGCAGAAACATCTCCTGCCTGTGGCTCCTGTTTCAATGGCACCACCGGCACATTAGCATTGCTCTGGGGCAATTGTTGTTTGAGCACTGATATTTCCTGGTGCAGTTTGAGTATCTCCGCATGGTTGGAGATCATCTCATTTTCCAGTTCAAAAATGCGGGATTGTTTTTTTCTCAGTTGACGGGTACGAATAAAGAACCCTATGCCTACGAGCGTAGCAGCAAGCAGTGCAAACTGAATGATGTTGAGTGAGATTGTCAGGGCAACCAAAGTAGTAGATTTAATCGTTTAACATAACTACGGCCAATAAATCTTTTCAGATTTACCTGTTAATAATTGGTTTTCCTGGATTTGAATAGAGGTTATTCCGGCAAAATTAACCGTTTCTTATTGAAAGGTTGACATTTGCTAAAAAATTTCCGCCAGAATAAGTGTTTTCACCTCCTCCATGTGTACCCGCTTTTGCTCCATAGAATCCCTGAAACGAATGGTTACTGTACGGTCTTCTTTGGTTTGATGGTCCACGGTTACACAGAAAGGCGTACCAATCGCATCTTGGCGACGGTACCTTTTCCCAATCGCATCCTTTTCTTCGTAGAAGCATTTGAAGTGGGGCTTGCAGGCATCCATCAGTTCCCGGGCCAGTTCAGGTAACCCATCCTTTTTAGTGAGGGGGAACACGGCCAGTTTGATGGGGGCCAGTTTGGCGGGGAACTTCAGCACCACGCGGCTATCGGGCTTTTCAGGTGTACTCAGGTCCTCTTCGGTGTAAGCCTGGCTGAGTACCATCATCACGGAACGATCCAGCCCGATGGAGGTTTCGATCACATACGGGATATAGTTCTGGTTGATCTCCGTATCGAAGTATTGCATTTTCTTTTTGCTGTATTCCTGGTGGTTGCGGAGGTCGAAGTCGGTGCGGGAGTGGATACCTTCCACTTCTTTGAACCCGATAGGGAAATCGAATTCAATATCGCAGGCGGCATCGGCGTAGTGGGCCAGTTTCACGTGGTCGTGGAAACGGTATTTTTCTGCGGGGATACCCAGGCTCAGGTGCCACTTCATGCGGGCTTCCTTCCAGTATTCGTACCATTCTTTTTGTGTGCCTGGTTTAATAAAGAACTGCATTTCCATCTGCTCGAATTCGCGCATCCGGAAAATAAACTGCCGGGCCACGATCTCGTTCCGGAAGGCCTTTCCCACCTGGGCGATACCGAACGGAATCTTCATCCTGCCGGTTTTCTGCACATTGAGGAAGTTCACAAAAATACCCTGGGCGGTTTCGGGACGCAGGTACACCTTATTGTCTTCTTCATTTTCGGAAGAAACGGCGCCGAATTCGGTGGAGAACATCAGGTTGAACTGGCGCACATCGGTCCAGTTCACGGTACCGCTTACACCGCATTTGATCTTTTTTTCATCGATCAGCGTTTTGAGGCCGGCGTAATCATCTTTCGCCAGCAATTGTTCCATTTCAGCGATAAGCGCATCGGCCCCGGCCGTATCTCCTTTGGCTTTCAGTTCTTCGGCGTGGGCCTCAATCAGGTGGTCTACCCTATATCTTTTCTTGGAATCTTTGTTATCGATCATCGGGTCGCTGAAATTATCAACGTGCCCGCTGGCTTTCCAGGTAGTGGGGTGCATGAAGATGGCCGCGTCGATACCCACGATGTTCTCGTGCATCTGCGTCATGCTTTTCCACCAGTAATCACGGATGTTCCGCTTCAGTTCGCTGCCCCACTGGCCGTAGTCGTACACGGCTGCCAGTCCATCATAAATTTCACTGGAAGGGAAAATGAATCCGTATTCTTTACAATGCGAAATAATCGCCTGGAATGTATTCGTATCGTTTGCCATAGGCTGCAAATATATTTTATTCCGGCTGATCCTGTAACGCTTTTTCGGATTCAATTTCAACCTGTTGGATCCATACAGCGTATTCGTTGGGGTAGATTCTTTCCCCTTTGTGCATGGCGTACACCCGGGTGAATTCCGCGCCGAAATACAGGATCATAGAGGAATAATACACCCAAAGCAGGATCAGGATAAGCGAACCTGCGGCGCCGTATATGGAACCGGCCTGGTTGCTGCCGAGGTATAAACCGATCAGGAATTCCCCCACCATGAAAAGAATAGCGGTGGTGAAAGCGCCTGCCCTTACGTGGCGCCACTTCACTTTGGCATCGGGCAGCACTTTAAAAATGATGCCGAATAACAAAGAGGTAACGAGGAAACTGATGGACAGGTTGATGATGTAGACCAGGTAGGAAGAAAGGTCAGGCAGCAATGCCGTGATGCGGTCGAGCAACAGGCTGAGCAGGCTATGCACCATAAGGGTTACCAACAGCAGGAACCCCAGTCCCACCAGCATGGAAAAAGAGATCAGCCGGTTCAGCAGCATTTTCAGGAAACCCCGTTTGGGCTTCGCTTTGAGCCGCCAGATATAATTGATAGAATCCTGTATTTCTCCAAATACAGTGGTGGCCGTTATTAACAATGTACCGATCCCAATTACCGCGGCAATTCCCCCGGATTGGGATTCCCTTGAAGCCCTGATGGCCCCTTCAATTTGTTTGGCCGCCTCGGCACCCACGAAATCGGAGATCTGGTTGAAGAGTGAACCTTCTATCGCCTCCCTTCCCAGGAAAAGATCACTCACCCAGATGATCACCAGCAGCATGGCGGGCAGGGAAAAGACCGTGTAATAAGCGAGGGCCGCACTCATCCGCAAAACTTTATCGTCTATAAAATCGATGGCCGCCTGTTTGAGTACCTGGAATGTTGATTTCATGGATAATCTCCGGTTTTTAGGTGATGAATAAGGGCCGAAGCCGCTACTTGATTATGGAAAAACCGTACCATTGCGCGGTCAGGACTTCAACTTCTCATTCTCCGCGTGGCGCGTTCCATCACGACGCGTTTTTTTCTCGAAATTCTTTTCCAGCGCCTCGGTAAGGTCCACCCCGGTTTGATTCGCCAGGCAGAGCAATACCCACAGTACATCGGCCATTTCATCGCCCAGTTCCTTTCCTTCATCGGAGGCCTTAAAAGACTGCTCTCCATATTTTCTAACCATCAGCCGGGAGAGCTCTCCAACTTCTTCCATCAATATGCCCAGGTTGGTGAGTTCGTTGAAATAGCGGACACCAATGGTTTTGATCCATTCGTCCACCCGTTGCTGGGCATCTTTCAGCGTTAGTGTTCCTTCCATTTTCTATTCTTTTTGTTTGGTGTCCATAAAAATGGTGACCGGTCCATCATTAAGTAACGCCACCTTCATATCGGCCCCGAAAATGCCTGTTCCAATCTGCTTTCCCAGGTCGGCTTCCAGTTGAGCGATCATTCTTTCATACAGCGGAACGGCCACTTCGGGCTTACTGGCCTTTATATAGGAGGGCCGGTTCCCTTTTTTAGTAGCCGCGTGCAGGGTAAACTGACTCACCAATATCAGGTCTCCCCCGGTTTCCAGTAAACTCCTGTTCATTACCCCATCTTCATCGTTAAAAATGCGCAAGTGGACGATTTTTTTGCTCAACCATGCAATGTCTTCGGTAGTATCGCTGTCCTCAATACCCAGCAACACGAGTAATCCCGGGCCAATGGCGGCGGATATGGTTCCCTCTACCGTAACGGAAGCCTGGGATACGCGCTGAATAACGGTTCTCATATAAATGAATGAATTGAGTAATTTTAACCTGTAAAAGAAAAGAAAATAACAGAAAGCATCCCATGAAAATTGATCTTTCACCTGAAATAAGTTTCCAGACAGCGCGCAGTGGTGGAAAAGGAGGGCAGAACGTGAACAAAGTGGAAACCATGGTGGAAGGATACTTTGAAGTGGCGGCCAGCCGTTTATTGACTGAACAGCAGAAGGCGATGGTATTTCAGAAGCTGGCGAACCGGATCAACGCGTCGGGTGTTCTACTGGTGAAATCGCAGGAAGAACGTTCACAATTGGGCAACAAGCAGCGTGTACTGGAAAAAATGAACGAACTGGTGGCGTTGGCCATCATACCAAAAAAAGCCAGGATCGCCACCAGGCCCGGAAAAGCCGTGAAAGAGAGAAGGCTCACACAAAAAAAGCAACAGAGCGAACGGAAACAGAACAGATCTCGTATAAGAAAAGGTGAGGATTATTAATTCAAAAAAGACACATGAAAAAAAGCATCAGGCAGTTGTATTTTCTTCCCCTCCTGGCCATGCTGTTCACCTCCTGCCAGCGGGAACTGAGCGCTGAAGGCGAAGCACCACCTGTTCCCACCTATGCTGTCCGGTTCTTCTTTGAAAACTTTGTGGATACTGAACCGCTGCTCGCAAACAGTCAGTACATCAACCCACAGGGTGAAACCTTCGAGGTAAGAACTTTTAAATACTACATCAGCAACCTGGAGTTGAGCAATTCAGCAACAGGAAAAACCAGTTCGGCAGCAGACTCCTATTACCTTGTAGACAACTTCACGGCCTCTTCAAAAAATTTTGAAGCAAAATTTGAAGCAGGCGTTTACGATAAGATACGCTTCCTCATCGGTGTTGACAGTACCCGGAACGTATCCGGTGCACAAACCGGCGCACTGGATCCTACATTGGGAGGGATGTTCTGGACCTGGAATACCGGCTACGTATTTGCGAAACTGGAAGGCAGCTCTCCCGCTGCAACAACCCCCAACAAAGAATTTACTTACCATATTGGTGGCTTCCGTACCGGTGAGTCCGCGCTCCGTTATGTAGAATTCACCATCCCTTCACCGGGAACATTGACGGTTGGACCTGGCGCAAATGGACAGGTGGCGATCACGGCGAATGTGAACACCTGGTTCAACAGGGTGCACGACCTCCCGATTGCCGGAAGTTCGTTCATTCATAGTCCCGGCCCGGAAGCCATGCAATACGCGGACAATTACAGCGGCATGTTCACCCTACTGGCCGCCGGAAACCCCTGATTATGAAAAAACTGACCGTTATATCCTTTGCACTGGCTATCACGTTTCTCGTGGTGCTGCCCGCCGCATGCAAAAAGGACAACGGTTTTTCCACCACCCCACTGGAACTCGAAATTCCCGATGGGTTCCCAACGGAAACCACGGTATTCGCCAATAACCCACTTACAAAAGAAGGGTTTGAGCTGGGCAGGCGCCTTTTTTATGATGGAAAATTATCGAAAGATGGCAACTTCCCCTGTGCTTCCTGTCACCAGCAATTTGCAGCGTTCGCCACTTTTGAACATGCTTTCAGCCACGGTTTCAACAATGCCTTCACCACCCGCAACGCGCCCGGTCTTTTCAACCTGGCCTGGCACAGCGAATTTCACTACGATGGCGGCATCAACCACCTTGAAGTGCAGCCCCTGGCCCCTATCACCGCCACCAACGAAATGGCCGAAGATGTAGAAAATGTATTGAACAAACTCCGTGCGGATTCTGCTTATCCCGAACAATTCAGGAAAGCGTTCGGCTCCCCGGAAATCAATAGCCAGCGCATGCTCCGGGCCATCACACAATTTGTGGGAAGTATGGTTTCCGCTGATTCCAAATACGATAAGGTAAAAAAAGGTGCCGCCACTTTCACCCCCATGGAAGCCGAGGGATATGCGCTTTTCAAAGCCAACTGCGCTACCTGTCACAAGGAGCCGCTGTTCACCGACCTCAGCTACCGCAACAACGGGCTGGATATAAACCCCTTTATCAACGATTATGGAAGAATGGGCATCACCCGTAAAAAAGAAGATTCACTCAAATTCAAAGTGCCCAGTTTAAGGAATATTGTGCTCACCTACCCTTACATGCACGATGGGAGGTTCTTCTCTATTGAAGCGGCTGTGGAACACTATATGAGTGGTATTCAGCAAAGCGCCACTCTTGATCCTTTGCTGCGCAACGGCATCCCGCTTACCCAAGGACAGAAAGCCGCTATCGTGGCGTTTCTCCGCACATTAACCGACGAAACATTCATTGCCGATCCGCGCTTCAGCGCACCCGAATAATCAGTCGTTTTCCTTGCGCCTTTTTGTGCGAAGGGTTTCCAGTACTTTCCGCTGCATCTCTACTTCCTCTGCCTGTTTTTGTATGGCAGTCTTGTTTTCGGCCATATTTTGTTCCAGTTGCAGTTTCTTTTTTTCCAACGCAACAGAATCACTTTGCAGTCCCTGGAATTTTCTTTCTGCCTTGCGGATCAGTTCTTCCTGGGAACCGATCTCCAGTTCCAGCGCATGATCGCCCGCCAGCGGATGCAGGTTGTTGGCGAATTGCTTCACCCCTTCCGCCAATGCGCCATCAGCGCTTCTTCCAATAAAGTTTTCAGCGCCTTTCGCCGTAAGGATCGTTAATATAGTAGCGTCTTTGTCTTTCCTGCCCTTTCGTTCTGTTTTCATATACAGGTCTACCGATTCGGAACCAAGCTCCTTTAAACGAACCCCTTTGTATTCAGTATACCCTTTATTGTTTTTCCCGGAATAACCTCTTTTTTTCATCTCCTGTTTCACCGCTGTTTCCACCACATCGGGCGGATAAGGAAGTTCGGAGATGGTGGCGGGATATGTTTTTTTATTGTAGGAAGCAGTGCCTTCCGTGCTTTGAGCGAGGGCAGACGCACTTAAAAAAAGGACGGAAAGGAGAAGGGTAAAATTGCGCATACGCATAAGTTTTTGGCTTCTAAAGATACAAAAACCAATTGCTTCCAGTAGGTTTGTCGAACATTCGATACCATTGAGCAGCATTAAACAACTGGCAGGACAAACTTTCTGGTACGGGCTCAGCAGTATGGGCGCCCGCTTCCTTAATTATTTGCTTACCCCTTACCTTACCGGCACCATGACCACCGAAGGGTATGGTGAAATGAGCATTGTGTACGGCGCGGTGCCTTTACTGAACGTGATTTTCGCTTACGGACTGGAAACAGCTTATTTCCGTTTCGCGAAGCAGGGTAAAGAGCGGGAAGTGTACAATACCACTTCACTTTCCATCATCTTCACCACCATAATCTTTACCACCCTGCTCATCAGTTTCCGGAGCGAACTGGCAACACTGGCACTGATTCCGGCACACCCGGATTACATCACGATGATGGCGCTTATCATCGGGCTGGACGCGCTAGCTATTCTTCCGTTCACCAAACTCCGGCAGGAAGGGAGACCCATTAAATTCGCCACCATCCGGGTCGCCAGTATTCTGATCAATATCGGTGCAGTGTATTTCTTCATTTCCGTATTGCCGGGATTGAAGGAAAAGTACCCAGACAATACCATTTTCGCGCTCTATAACAAGGACCATCAGGTGGGTTATGTGATTATGGCCAACCTTTTACAGGCTTTTTTTACCCTGATTTTCCTTTCCAGGGAATGGCTATCCATTAAGTTCCAGTTTAACGCGCGCCTCTGGAAGGAGATCATGGTCTATGCATTGCCGCTTACCATAGTGGGCTTCGGCGGCATGATCAACGAAACCATCGACCGGCTTATGTTGCCCTGGCGATTGGGTATAGATGTGGAAGCGGCCAAAGGAGAAACCGGCATTTACAACGCGGTGTACAAACTTTCGCTCCTCATTACTTTGTTTGTGCAGGCATTCCGCATGGGCGCTGAACCGTTTTTCTTTAAGCAGGCTGAAGGTGAGAACGCCCAGAAAACCTACGCGAGGGTCATGAAGTTTTTTGTGATCGCCGTTACAGGCATGTTCCTGTTCGTGGCCCTTTACCTGGAAGCCTGGAAACACTTTATCCAGAACCCCGAGATGTGGGTTGGGCTGAAAGTGGTACCCATCCTGCTTTTCGCGAACATCTTCCTGGGCATATATTACAACTTGTCTATCTGGTACAAAATTTCTGGCAGAACGCGGGCCGGCGCCACGATTACCCTCGTGGGCGCAGGCATTACGCTGCTGGTGAACTATTTCTTTATTCCCTACTTCAGTTACATGGCCAGCGCCTGGGCCACTTTCCTCTGTTACGGCACGATGATGGTGATCTCTTTTACCTGGGGTCAGAAAGTTTACCCGGTGCCTTATCCCTGGAAAAAACTGCTAGCCTACATGGTAATCGTGGCCCTGCTTTTCTTTGTCCACAAGGGACTCACGGCTGTTGTCTCCAACAAAGTATTTTATTATGCGCTCGCCACACTATTGCTGGCGGCCTACGGGTTTTTCATCCTCCGAGTGGAAAGAAAAGAATTCAGAAGATTCCCGGTGATCGGGAAATACCTCTAGGGATTAAGAAAAGGATTGTGTTTTTTCTCATATCCGATTGTTGTGGGTTCTCCATGTCCGGGATATACCGCCGTTTCGTCTGGCAACGTAAAAAGTTGCGTGCGGATACTGTTCAACAACACGTCCATGCTTCCGCCCGGCAGATCGGTGCGCCCGATCCCTTCGTGGAAAAGCACATCTCCCCCGATTACAAAGCCCTGTTCCGCATGGTAGAAGGAAACACTTCCAGGGGAATGGCCCGGCGTGAACAACACCTGCAAACGATCTTCCCCGAAAACAACATCGGTACCTTCCTGCAACCAGTTCATAGGGCCTGTATAAAGTTCAAAAGGGAGTTGCCACATCAGCCCGGAGGCCGGGGCCATTTTATACACCTGCTCTTCGGCCGGGTGAAGCCAGGGTTGAAGTCCCCAGGTTTCGGCCACAAACTTATTTCCGAAGACATGATCGAGGTGGCCATGGGTATTTAACAAAAGTTTTACTTCCATTCCCCGAACTTCAATCCATTGTTTCAAAACCTGTTTTTCTTCATCAAAATAACAGCCGGGATCAACAACTATACATTCATTTTTTTCGTTATGAAGTAGGTATGTATTCTCTCGGATAGGGCTGAACGTAAATACTTCGAGTGTAAGCATAATTTAAAAATGATGGATTCTGGATGATGAATTTTGAATGATGGCGGTTGAATGCAGAAAAGTTGAGATAGAATTTAGCCAGCACGCTAAACGGGTGCATTTTTTGCTGTAAATACCAGGCCTATTCAATCCAAAATTCAACATCCAAAATCCAAAATTCCCCAAAGGAATTAACCCGAAAGGTATAATTTTAGATTCTAATTCAATAGTATGCAATTTCTTAAGAATAAAATTGTCGGCAGCCTCCAGCTTTGCTGTATGCTGCTGGCAACCCTTACATCCGTAGCGCAGGTAAGTTCTGTTGAATTCGGGAAGAACAGGGTGCAGCACAGGAAATTCACCTGGCAATATTACCAGTCGCCAAATTTTAATACCTATTTCAGCGACAATGGGCTCACGTTGGGAAAATACGTGGCCCAACTGGCGGAACAGGAACTCGGCCAACTGGAGAATTTTATTGAAGAGGGACTGCAACGCAGGATCAACCTGGTGGTATACAATAATTTCGATGACCTTCAGCAATCCAACATCGGTGCCAACATCGACTGGCAGAATACAGGTGGGATCACCAAATTGGTGAACAATAAAATGATCGTTTACTTCACCGGCGATCACAACAACCTTAAAAAACAGATTCGTGAGGGCATTGCCCGGGTATTGCTGGAGAACCAGCTTTTCGGTGAAGACCTCGGTGAATTCGCCGCCAACCAGGCCCTGCTCGATCTTCCCAAATGGCTCACTGACGGCTACGTAAAATTCGCGGCTGAAAACTGGAACGCCACACTCGACGACCAACTCCGTTCCGCTATGCTGAACGGAAGCTACCGCAACTTCTACCAGTTCGCTTTCGATAAACCCGAATTGGCAGGTCAGGCTTTCTGGTTCTATATTGCTGAAGTATATAAGATCGAGAACGTACCTTATTTCCTCTACCTGGCAAGGGTCTATAAAAACCTGAACACCGCCAGCCAGCGGATATCCAAGAAAAAATTCAAAGGCCTGCTCGCCGAATTCATGACCTTCCAGCAGGAAAAATATTACAAAGACATCCGTTCCCGCCGAAACGTTCCCAAAGGAACCGTATCCGTAGTGGAGCAGGTAGGACCACGCAAAGATTTCTTCCGCTTCTCCCCCAACCCGGCTCCGCGCAGCCAGACCTACGCTTTGGTGGAATTTAAAAACGGTCAGTACAGTGTTGTGCTGTACGATAATTTTATTTTCAGAAAAGTACTGCTGAAATACGGTGTGCGTTCCCGTGACAACGAGATCAACCCCAATTACCCGCAACTGGCCTGGGACCCGAAAGGAACACGGCTCGCCGTGCTGTACACGGAAGAAGGGAAGATCAAACTTTTCGTATATGATGCTCTGAAAAGGTATAAGCCCGTGAAGCAGGAACTGGATATGTTCAACCAGGTCCAGGACATGAAGTACATGCTGAACTCGAACACGCTCCTGTTCAGCGCCGTGCGCAACGGGCAGACCGATATCTACATTTACAAAATTGAAACACAACAGATCGAACAGGTCACCAACGATATTTACGATGACCTGGATGCCACGTTCGTGAGTTTCCCCAACAAAACCGGCATCATCTATTCTTCTAACAGGCCATCTCCGGATGCGCCCACCGGCGATAGTATTCTGCCCAACGGCAGGTACAACATCTACCTCGCCAGCAACTGGAACGAAAAAGAAAATTACCGCCAGCTCACCAAACTTACCAATATGCAGTTTGGCGATGCCCGGATGCCTACACCATACAATAGTTATCACTTCACCTTTGTGTCTGATGAGAACGGTATCGCCAACAGGTACGCGGGCTTCTTCTCTACCCGCAGGGCCGGTTTGGATACCCTCGTGATTATTGGAGAAGATATCCTCCGTAACCCGGAAAAATCAGAAGTGGATTCCACGCTGAAATTGTGGGGCAAGAATGATATCGACTCACTCGCTTTCGTTTCCATCACCAGCGATTCCGCCTATGTATTCCCCATCACCAACTACTCCAATGGCCTGAAAGAAACCAAAATAGCGGGTGAAACCGGCGTAGTGAGTGAAGTAACACAACAGGATGATTTCAAATATTTGTACAAACTGAAGGTGAATGAGACCGCGCTGAAAAGAAGGAACGTTTCCGCCAAACCTACGGAATGGATGAAGCGCAGGATGCAGGAGGAAAAGATCGCCAGCGGGCAGGCCACCATATTTAAACCAGCCGCGCCGGATACCACAAAGAAAAACATCTTCCAGACGGAATTCGGAAACGATACGGCCGTAACCAATCTGCCGGTATTCGATGATGTGCCGAAAAAACAATCCGCGCTCGCGAAATCAAGGCTGTTCGATTACAAACTGAAGTTCTTCAGCGACTACGTAGTGGCGGGATTCGACAACAATGTGCTGGTCAATAAATTTCAACCCTACCAGGGCGGAGTAGGCCCGGTTCGTCTCGCTAACAACAACGTGATCAACGGGATCATCCGGATGGGCACCTCCGATCTTTTCGAAGACATCAAGTTCACAGGTGGATTCAGGATCAGTCCAAGCCTGAACGACAACGAATACCTTTTCAACTTCCAGTACCTCAAAAAAAGAATCGACTGGGGAATAACATACTACCGTTTAACGGAACGCGGGCCGGCATTGTTCTCCGATGGCGCCAGCAACCCGATTCCGCTGCTCGCTAAGCTTTATTCCAATCTGTACCAGGCGAATTTTAAATATCCTTTCGACCGTATCCGTAGTTTACGTGCCAATGTGGGTATGCGCAGTGACCGGTACGCTTTTAAATCAGATATTTATATCCCGGCCACACGCAGGCTTGAAGATACCACTACCAACTTCCTGCTGACGCACATCGAATATGTGTACGATAATTCCATCAACCCCACCTTAAATATCTGGAACGGGCTTCGCTACAAAATATTCATGGATTGGAATACCAAAGTAAGCAATGTGGGACAGCAGGAAGGGCGGTTTCTGTTTAACGTGGGCTTCGATGCCAGGAATTATGTGCCCATTTACAGGAACCTGATATGGGCCGTGCGCGCAGCAGGCGATTTCTCCTGGGGAACACAAAAAATGATTTACTACCTGGGTGGTACAGATGGATGGCTTTTTCCAAAGTTCAACGATGCCAACAGACCCGATCCTGATAACAATTACGCCTACCAAAGTCTGGCACTTAACCTCCGTGGCTATAACCAAAACGCAGCCAATGGAAATAACGCTCTTACCATCAACAGCGAAATCCGATTACCGGTATTTACCACCTTATTCAACAAACCCATTAATAATGCTTTCCTGCGGAACTTCCAGCTTGTTCAGTTCCTTGACCTGGGAGCGGCATGGAATGGCGCTTATGATAAATTGTCGCGCCCATATCAGGTATATAATGATGAGGGAAGTACCGGAAACCCTATTTCGGTGAAAATAAAAGCAGCCGGAATAGGCCCGTTTGTTGGTGGATATGGGTTTGGTGCAAGAAGTACCTTACTTGGCTACTTCCTTCGGGGAGATTTTGCCTGGGATATGAACGGATTTTTCAAAGGCAAACCTGTTTTCTATCTGTCCATGGGACTGGACTTCTAAATAACCATCCTGCACTTTACTGTAAACGCCCGGCTATATGTCGGGCGTTTTTATTGGATGGAAACGTACCTTTCCTTTATGAAACGATTGCCCATTCACCTGAAAGCCTTACTACTGCTACCCGTACTCGCCCTGCTTTTCATAGAACTCAGCGCACAGCGGAAACTCCACTACAAGCCTGTTGGCAATTCTTTTGTAAAAGTTTCCGGAGAAAGAAAATTCAACCGCGCACTTTATGGTACAAATACAGGCTTTCGCGCGGAAACCGGTGATCTGCCTGAATTCGCATTGTACATGCCGGGCATGGGTGGCAACCTTCGCTTTTTCATCCGCAATGGCGAACGCTCAAAACCACTTACAAAAGCTGATGACATTAAAACCATATACGCGCCGGGCACCATGGAATATGTGGTGAATGATGCTTTATTTGGTAAAGGACAATTGCATATAAAAGCCGTCGCACTTGCCAACCGGGAAGGTCTCATCCTGGAAATCAGTGGCAAAAGTATCCCTGCATCAGTTGAACTTTATTTTGTTTACGGGGGGGCCACAGGTAAAAAATTCTCCCGTGACGGCGATATCGGCGCTGATCCTGAATCATCTTTTTACCTCAAACCGGAATACTGCACTGGCAATGCTTTCTTATTACATCAAAAGGCATTCAGATTGCTTTACGGCTCAGCAGAAAAACTCAGCGTTGCTGAATATGAATCACGCTTTACCGATAAAAAAGCAAAAGCCCTGCATGGTGTATTTCCCACTGATCTGCTATTGGGCGATGCCACAAATTTCCAGGATACGCTGAACCCTGGTAAGGAAAAGAATGCGCCAGTTGTATACGGCAAAACCCCTGTAACCGAACAGCGGCAATACATTCTTCTTTACAATCCCGGAACAGAAAAGAATTTTGTTACCACACCACAATTGCCTTCCCTTTTTGAAGAAGCATTACATGCAGCGTCAGCACTTGCCAACCGGGTACAACTGGAAACACCGGATCCTTATCTGAATACGCTGGGCGGTGCACTCAGCATGGCGGCAGATGCTATCTGGGAAGATCCAACCTTCCTGCACGGTGCTGTGGCCTGGCGCATGCGGCTCAATGCCTGGCGCGGCGCTTATGCCGCTGATCCACTGGGTTGGCACGACAGGGCACAACGCCATTTTTCCAGTTATGCCCTGTCGCAATTAACCACACCATTAACAGGTCCCGTAGTAGCCGATACTGCACTGAACCTGGCACGGCAACAGGAAAAAATCGGCAATAGTCTTTTCAGCAGCGGTTACATCTGCAGAAATCCAAATGGGGACATCCGCCCCCACCATTATGATATGAACCTCGTTTTCATCGACCAGTTGTTCACGCATTTCAACTGGACCGGCGACGCCAGTTTCATGCGAAAAATGTGGCCGGTAATAGAAAGACACCTGGCCTGGGAAAAAAGAAATTTCGATGCCGATAATGATGGATTGTACGATGCCTATTGCTGCATCTGGGCCAGTGATGCGCTCCAATACTCAGGTGGCGGCGTGGCGCACTCATCCGCCTACAATTACAGGGCGAATAAGCTGGCAGCAGTGGTTGCGCGGAAACTGGGTTACGCTTACAAAAAATATGAGTTGGAAGCCGCGAACATATTAAAAGCCGTAAACAAACAGTTATGGATAACCGATAAAGAATGGTTCGCGGAATACATTGATGGCAGCGGCAACAAACTTGTTCACCCGGCCGCAGGCCTATGGACCGTTTACCACCTGATGGAATCCGGCCTGCCCGATATGGCCCAGGCAGCGAAGACGCTTCGGTATGTGGACACCCATATCCCACATTTACCGATGGAAGCAGAAGGCTTCAAACCCGGCGAACTGTTCCTGTTGTCAACTACCAACTGGCAACCCTATACCTGGTCGATCAACAATGTGGCGCTTGCGGAAATACTGCATACCGCTCTTGCTTACTGGCAGGGCCAGCGGAAGGAAAAAGCGTTTCAGTTGTGGCGAAGCGCTTTGATTGAGAGTATGTACTTCGGTGCATCGCCAGGTAGTTTTCAGCAACTCTCTTATTACGATGCTTTCAGGGGAGAATTGTACCGCGATTTCGCCGATCCTGTGGGGATGGCCGCAAGGTCGTTGGTAGAAGGTTTATTCGGTATAAAACCAGAAGCATTAAAAGATACACTTTTCATTGAACCGGGATTCCCTGCGGAATGGGCCCATGCAAAAATCAGGTTACCCCTGATAGATATGGCTTACCGCAAAGAAGGCAACAAAGAAACCTACCGCATTAACCAGCGGCTGCAACAGCAACTTCATCTTAATTTAAAGCTACCGGCCCGCGGCTGGCGGATCAGTAAGTTGCTCGTGAATGGCAAACCCTACAAGCAATACACTACAAAATCAACATCAACTTATCCGCAACTTTCCATTAAAATACCGCGCGCTGCCTCGTATACCATCGAAATATACTGGGAAGAACCAATCGTTCCGCAGGAATACAAAGCGGAGGTTGAGGTAAACGGTAAACATTACACCTTAAACCGAAGGCACCTCTCTTTAGGACTGAATGCGCTCCGTGATAAAACATATTCCCTTCCCGCTATCAGTACAGACAAAACTGTTTTTTACCCGGAAAACAAAGGAGATTTTCACTGGAAAGAACCGCTTTTTATCACGGTAAATCCTGTTGTATCCTTGTCATTTGCAGGTGAAAGCTTCCACATCATCAACCACAGCAATAACGATAAAGCAATAACGGTTTTGGTGAATGAAAAGGAAAAAAGCAGGATAGAAGTAAAAGGAAAAAGTACTTCAGAGCGTATGGTTTTTGTGGAAGATGAATTGGTGGCGGGCACGAATACCATTACGGTAAAAAACAGCGATGGCAATATACTTACTGAAGGAAAATACATCAACTGGAAAATACCGTTCAAGGGAGCGCAAAGGCATATTGCCCTCACCCATCTTTTCAACAGCAAAGTGACGGATATCTTCACCAACAAATACCTTTCACCTCGCCCGGTAACACCTGCGCTGCAACTACCTGTGCAAGGCATTGGAAACTGGTGCTATCCGCTGGTACAGCCAGTTATCAACGATGGTGGTATCCGTGCAAAAGCGGGTGGCGCGTCCGTGTTTACACTTTCCTCCGGACTGTCATTTTCCACCCCTTCGGATACGGGAAAAAACATTGTGTTCACTTCTATCTGGGACAATTATCCAGACAGCATTTCTTTCCCCCTATCCGGCAGCGCAGCACATGCATACTTCCTGATGACCGGTTCCACCAATCCCATGCAAAGCCAGTTGGTAAACGGGTACATCAGCATTCAATATAAAGATGGAAGTACCGAAATACTGGAACTGAAAAACCCCGAAACCTGGTGGCCCATTGAACAGGACTACCTGCACAATGGTGGTGCGTTTATCCTCTCACAACCGGCACCGCCACGTGTAAGCCTGCAAACAGGGCAGGAAATTACGCCCCACTACCAATATAGCGCTATTAAGGGATTCAGTACACGTGCCATAGAAGGTGGGGCCGCAACTGTGCTCGACCTCCCGCTTGACCCCGGAAAAAAACTGTCCAAACTCACCGTGAGAACACTGGCCAATGATGTGGTGATCGGACTGATGGGCGTAACGTTTACAGAATAAAGAAGGGGTTCCCGAATGGGTCCCCCTTCCTGCGACAAATCCAAATACAAACTTGACTTATGGTTGGATAAACAATCCGGCAATTACCAATACATCCGCTTTAGAAAGTGGTTCATCAAAAGCTTCGGTAGCGGCGCTCATAGAAATATTACCGCCCACACCCGCCAGTGTAGTAATGTTCACGCCTGCCTGGGAAACATTGTTCTCTCCAGCGTACACTGCGTCGATGGCCGGGAAACCGCTATCGTTCGCTCCTGTGATCCAGGGTTTCTGGGCAGAAGCGGCAGGAACCACTGCTTTGCGCATCACCCTGATGTGCGCTGCGTGCCTTGCTTCCACGGAATGGATATTCAATGCAGCGGTGAGGTAAGCCCCTCCTTTCGTCAATTCTTTTGCGCGTCCCTTGTAAGCGCGTACGCCCGTATCTTCAAACGCCTGTGCCACAGTAAGGAATGTGGCATAGTTCCCATAAACGTTTCCGAAAGTGGGGTTATTCGTAAACATAAAAGTTGGCTTCGGTACTACGGCGGATGCACCACCCACCGAAGTAATGACCGTTTTCAAGAAATTCACGTGTGCTACCTCATCATTCTTGATCTTGGTGATGGCCTGTGTTGGCGCACCGGCGGGGATGGAGGTACTTGAGGTGGCAAGCGCCTGTGTATAAAATTCCGCTTCGAGGTATTCCAGCGTTAAAGCATAGTTGAGAATTTCCAATACGGCGGCATTGTTGGAAGACTGTGCATAGGTTTTTTTGAAGAAAGAGCCCAGCGCCACCGGAACCGCAGCCAAAGCAACTTTACCGCTGAGTCCCATGAATTCACGGAGTGCGGAGCGGCGCGATGCCATTTTATCCTGTACTTCCGGATCTACCTGCTCTTCGATTACACCGATAATATTTTGAAGGTTCATAACAATTAAGTTTAGTGTGGATGATTAAATCAGGCGAGGTTATTGGCGCTCACTTTTGTTTTCAGATAGGCGTTGGCGATGGCAACCACTTCTTTAGGCGCCATGGCCATATCCATGCCGTTGGCATCGGTGGAATCGGCGAAAGTGCCGTTGGTGATGAGGTCGCGGATATAAGCCGCATGGCGGGCCTCTACGGAAACGATCTTTCCGGCGAGCACAAGGAAATCACCATTGGTAAGAATATTTCCCGCGCCGTTATAGGCGGAAACGCCCAGGTCCTCAAATGCCTTTGCCGTAGCGAGGATACTGGCCCTGGAACTGAAATTGACCGCGGAGAAATTTACTTCGAGGGAAGCGATGGCATTTGTATTGAGCGCGGCCTTAAAGAATTCGCGGTGCGCAATTTCGTGGTCGCGGATATCTTTCAGTAATGCCTGTTCCCCTGCGTTAAAGATGGTGCCGAAGCTGGCGCTGGCCGCCACCTGTGTGTAGAAAGCGGCTTCCAGTTGCTCCAACGCATAGGCATAGTTGAGCACACCCGTATCGCCACTGCCTACATCAACGGCGTCATCCATGTTGTTGTCGTCATCTTTGTCGCAGGAGGAAGCAAGCACAGCAATGCCTGCGGCTGCGCCCGCATAACCGAGGAACCTTCTCCTGGAATGTTTGTTCGTTGCGTGTTGGTTCAGGGCAAAAGGGTCCTGATCCAAGAATTGCGTGTTGGACATACTTATTTTTTTAGAATGATGAAATACGGGGAACCGGTTACAACACCGGAGCAGGGTTTGCTTTGGATGATATACGGTGGGAGATTTGGTTTGGATTTAACATTTAAAGTTTTTTTCGGGTTTGGTTAGCGTGATTGCACGGATACCCGCAGCGTTTTTTCCTCCGACCTGTGCCACCGAGGTGGTTTCCGATTCCCTTCATCCGCTATTTTCTCCGTAACTAATAGGTGTAAAAACGGATTGAAGACAATTTGCTGGAATCAGTATTTTTCGGGATTAGCCATCGTTGAAAACACGGTTTCGGCGAATGTATTTTTCTGAAGTAGTGTAAGCTGTTCGTGAAATGATTATGACTACTTGGGAGAATTTTTATTTCACGCTACGACAAAATACGCTGTTAAATAGCTAATGGCTGTTGGTGTTTATAATGTTTATTTCGTTTGTCACTTACTGTGATTTTTTCACTTTCCGAAAAGAAAAAAGCGCAGCCAATAATAATTTCAACAAGAAATTAAATCAAACCCCAACGTTGCGTCGCCAGAAACAAATTTATCACGGGGGAAATAAAAACAAAAAGCCCCGTACCTTTCAAACAGCTACTTCCCAATAATTAAGGCCTTGCGTCCTTGCTCCTGCGAGGAACGAAGCAGTGCGACTTTGCGTGAAACGAAGCAGTGCTCCTTTGCGCTGCGCAGTGCGAAGCACAAAGCAGTTGCGTGAAAAAATCACCCTAACGCCTCCACCGCCCGCACAATCACCTCGCAAGCCGCCACAATCTCTTCTTCGGTAATACTAAGCGGCGGCCCGATCCGCAAACACTCCGGTGCAAAAAGAAACCAATCGGTTAGCACCCCATTCTCTATACAGTAATCGATCACTTTTTTATTGGTATCGAAGGAATCGAATTCGATGGCGAGCCACAATCCTTTGCTGCGCACCGCTTTGATGCGGGGGTGCTTCAGGTTGGTGAGGAACAGGGCTTCTTTCTCCGGGATATCCTGCATATACCCTTCTTCTATCAAAGCTTTCATCCCGGCGTAGCCGGCCGCACAACATACCGGGTGACCACCAAACGTGGTGATATGCCCCAGCACAGGATTCTCTGTTAACGTCCACATATTTTTATGGGAAGAAACAAAGGCACCAAGGGGCATTCCGCCACCCAGGGCTTTACCCAGCAATAAGATATCGGGTACAATCCCATATTGTTCAAAGGCCCATAAAGTACCTGTTCTGCCGAAGCCGGCCTGAATCTCATCCAGTACCAGCAGGGTTCCGGTAGCGGTGCATTTTTCGCGAAGCGCCTGCATCCATTCGAAGGAAGGCGCTTTGACGCCAGATTCAGCCTGGATGGTTTCCGCAAATACCGCCGCTACATCTTCGGTTATATGTTCCAGTGAGGAATGGTCGTTGTAGTTCAAATGAAGAATATCCGGCAGCAACGGACGGTAAGCGTTCCGCCAGTATTCATCGCCTATCATGCTCAGCGCACCTTGTGTACTACCATGATAGCTTTTGTTGAAAGCGATGATTCGGGTTCTTCCGGTAACTCGCTTGGCAAGCTTCATCGCGCCTTCTGTGGCTTCCGCACCTGAATTGGTGAAATAAACCGAATCCAGCGAAGCTGGAAGGTGGTTGGCCAGCAATTCGGCATACGCCACCTGCGGCGTTTGCACGAGTTCACCATATACCAGCAGGTGCATGTAGGTTTCCGCCTGTTCTTTTACGGCTTGCACCACAGCGGGATGGCAGTGGCCAATGTTGCATACACTGATACCGGCGATCAGGTCGGTATAAGTTTTGCCATCGGCATCCCATAAGGTACAGCCGCTTGCTTTCACCACATCTATCGCCAGCGGCGCGGGCGAAGTTTGCGCTACGTGTTGCAGGAACAACTGTCTTTTTCCCAGGGCTTTTACTTTCAATGCGTCCATGCGGCAAAGTTGCGCTATTTATTGGTTTTCTTGCCTATTTTGCGTGTTATAACCAATACAAAAAGATATGCCCGTTATTTTGCCCGTGAACGGAATTGAGCCTTCTTTCGGTGAGAATTGCTTCATTGCCCCCAATGCCACGATTGTGGGAACGGTAGTTATGGGCAACGATTGCAGCATCTGGTTTAACGCCGTGATCAGGGGGGATGTGAACGCCATTTATATGGGCAATAAGGTAAATGTGCAAGATGGTGCGGTGATTCATTGCACTTACCAGAAAACAGCTACTAAAATTGGTAATAGTGTTTCTATAGGGCACAACGCGATTGTACACGGCTGTACGGTAGAAGACAATGTCCTGATTGGGATGGGCGCAATTGTGATGGACAATGCCGTGATCGGAAACCATTCCATAATAGCGGCAGGCGCAGTGGTGCTGGAAGGTACTATTGTGGAACCCGGATCCGTTTACGCCGGTGTTCCTGCTAAAAAAGTAAAAGACATCTCCCATGAACTGATCCACGGGGAAATTGAGCGCATCGCCAACAATTACCTGATGTATTCGGGCTGGTTCAAATAATAAGCACGGATGGAATTCGTTTTAAAGAAAATCCTACCCATGAGAACTGTATCACATCTTTTGAAATGTACACTCCTGCTGGCCGCAACAATTCTACTGCTGGCGGCTTGTTCCCGCAAAAGTGGCTGTCCTACCAACGGAAAAAATGTTGGTGCGGAAAGACTAATGAGTGGAGAGAAGCTTCCTAAAGCAAAGAAATTCAGGGCTTAACGCTACCATTTTTTTTCTTCTATCGACTCCAGGATATTGTAATAGCTCACATACCTGTTTTCGGAGATGATGCCTTCAGCCACCGCGTCTTTGATGGCGCAACCTGGCTCGTTGATGTGCAGGCAGTTGTTGAACTGGCATTCGTGTAAAAGCGCGCGCATTTCCGGGAAATAGTGAGAAAGTTCCTGTTTGGGGATATCTACCAGTCCGAATTCCCTGATTCCCGGGGTATCAATTATTTTCCCACCGAAAGGCAGGTCGAACATTTCTGCAAAAGTAGTCGTGTGCATCCCCTTTCCGCTCCAATCACTTACTTCGGTGGTACGGAGGTCAAGTTCAGGGAATATCGCATTGATGAAAGTGGATTTACCTACGCCGGAGTGTCCGCTCATTAAGGTGGTTTTATCTTTCAGCAAAGACTTTACCTCTTCCACCCCTTCATTTTTCATCACACTCATACCGGCCACTTTGTAGCCGATGGCGGTGTACATTTCACGGAGTTCTTCCAGCAGGGCATGTTCTTTCTTCCTGTAAACATCCATTTTATTGAACACGATCACCGCGGGCACATGGTATGCTTCCGCGGCCACCAGGAAACGGTCCAGGAATCCCTGTGAGGTGCGGGGTTCCTTCAGTGTGGCGATCAGCAATACCTGGTCGAGGTTGGCCGCCACGATGTGCTGACTGAATTGTTTGTTGGGTGAACGGCGCGCAATATGGTTCCTCCGTTCATGAATATGGGTAATGGTGGCCGTTTTCTCCAGTTCATTTTCCACTTCCATATCTACCCAATCGCCCACAGCAACAGGGTTGGTGGAAGTAATGCCATCAATTTTGAAAATGCCTTTGATCCGTGCATTCCAGGGTTCGCCGCTTTCGGTTTTGGTCTGGTACCAGGAGCCGGTTGATTTGTAAACGAGTGCTTTCAGTATGATCTGTTTTTGAAGATGAGCTGTGGAATCTGTGCCGAATCCAACGCAATCTGCATAAAATTCAACATCCAACATTCAAAATCCAAAATTCTTTTACGGGAACTTCCGCAACAACGTGTAACGCAGTATCATCTCCAGCGCCAGCAATCCCAGCGCAAGTACCACGAATGGGAAGAATTTTTCGGTGGAACGGGTATAAGTAGTTACCTCAATTTTAGTTTTCTCCAACTTATCGATCTCCTGGTAGATGGTTTTCAGCCCTTCCTTGTCTTTGGCGCGGAAGTATTTTCCGCCCGTTTCCTCCGCGATGCGGGTGAGCAGTTTTTCGTCGATGTTTACCTTTTCGATCTGCATGATCACGCCGCGGGAAGTTTGTTGCGGTACCGGGGCCATTCCTTCTGAACCCACCCCGATGGTATATACTTTTATGCCCAATGTTTTCGCCATTTCCCTGGCTGTGGAAGGATCTATCAGGCCGCCATTGTTTTCCCCATCGGTCAACAGGATCACGATGCGGGAAGCGGCTTTGGAGTCTTTCAGGCGGTCCAGGCTGGTGGCGAGTCCGGAGCCGATGGCGGTTCCATCTTCCAGAAATCCGCTTCTCATGCTGAAGAGCTGGTTCTTGAGGATGGCTTTATCGGTGGTGAGCGGGCACTGCGTAAAACTTTCTCCGGAGAAGATCACCAGGCCTATGCGGTCGGTAAGGCGCTGATCAATGAAGTTTGCGGCCACTTCTTTGGCGGCTTCGAGCCTGTTTGGTTGAAAATCCTGGGCCAGCATACTGCCGCTCACGTCCATACACAGCATAATGTCCACGCCTTCGCCATTGAACTGTTCTTCCGTATTCCGCTCCTGCGGCTGCGCGAGCGCCACAATAAGCGCTGCCATACCGAGTACCCTGAAAATGAAAGGCAGGTGTTGCAGGTATTGCTTCCAGGAGCGGGATTGAAAATGCTTTGTAGTGGATACCAGCAAGGTGCTTTTGCCCTGCTTCAGGGAACGGATGTACCAGAACACCATCAGCGGGATCAGCAACAGCGCCCATAACACCCAGGGACGTACGAAAACAATATGTTGCAGCCAGTCGTACAGCACTATGGTTGGTTGTTTAAACTTTTAATAATGTGGCGGATGCTGCCAATATGCGTGCTGTGCTCGTTCGGCGCCGGTTCATACTTCGCGAACTTCACCAGGTTGCAGGTACGCAGGGTTTGCGCCAGCAATTTATAATCATCCTCCGGCAAAGGCGTTTTCTCCACATCCAGCAGCAGGTCGTAAGTTGTTTTTCCGAACGCGTTCCAACCGAATTTCCTTTTCAGGAAAATGCGGAAAATGTAGGTCAGCCGTGTGTACCGTTCTTTTACCGGCATCTCCTCCGTTTCCAGGTCGTCCAGCAATTTCATGGCTTCTTCGTAAGGGGAAAGGTGCTCGTACCGCTTGATGGCCGGATGCTTATTGCGGTTCTTTCTCCACCAGAAAAAGATGAGCACGAGCGCCAACAGACTGGCAACCCCGGCGATCCAGTACAACCAGTTGATGTCGCCTTTTACTTCCTGTATATCTTTGATATCGTGGTATTCCTGCGGAACGCCGTTGGGAGAATACGTGACTTCAACGGGAATGGAATCGGACCGGTAAATACGGTCGCCCACTTCCAGGTGAAACGGTGGGATAACCTGCCTGCCGGAATCGAAACTGGTGAGCACCAGTTCCTGTTGAAGCAGGACCATTCCGCCCTGAAAACTGGTATCTATCTTCCCCTGTTCAATCAGTTCGAAACCTGGAAGCGAATCGGCGATGGGAAAACCGGGAATCGAATTCCGGTCGCCGGTAACGGATACGTTTAAACGAAATTGATCGCCGATGAATATTTTCTGCTTATCGGATTTCGCCTGTACTTGCAACTGGGCGAATGCGGACAGGCAAATAAAGTTCAGCAGAAAAAGTGGTATATATCGTAATGGGTTCTTCAACACTTACATTCTTTTGATAAAAAACTGTTGCAGCACTTTCACATAATCCTCATCTGTTCTGATGTAAAGCAGGTCTGCGCCTGCTTTCTTAAAATGTTCCTGGCACTGTGCTTCGTTTGTGCTGAACTGTTGTTTGTAGGCGTACTGCACTTTAGCGCTGGAAGTATCTACCCAGGTGGTGGCGCCGGTTTCGGCATCTTCCACTTCCATCAATCCCACGCGCGGCAGTTCCATATCCATTTTATCATAAACCTTTATGCCGATCAGGTCATGCCTTCTGGCGGCCACTTTCAGGGCATCTTCATATTGTTCATCCACAAAATCGCTGAGCAGGAAAGCGATGCAGCGGTGCTTCAGCATATTGTTGGTGAAACGGATTGCCTCTTCAATACGGGTACCCTTTCCTTTGGGTTCGGCGGTGAGCAGTTCCCTTACGAGGTAAAGAATATGGTCGCGTCCTTTTTTCGGGGGGATGTATTTTTCGATCCGATCCGAAAAGAATACAGCGCCTACTTTATCCTGGTTCTTCATGGCACTGAAAGCCAGTACGGCGCATATTTCAGTGATGAGGTCCTTTTTACGGAGGTTCGAGGTACCGAAGAGGGAGCTTTTTGAAATGTCCACCATCAGCATCATCGTGAGTTCGCGCTCCTCTTCGAAAACTTTACTGTAGGGGTGACCGAGCCTGGCCGAAACGTTCCAGTCGATGAACCTGGTATCATCTCCGGCCTGGTATTCACGTACTTCTTTAAAAAGCATGCCTCTTCCTTTGAAGGCGGAATGGTATTCGCCTGCGAAGAGGTGGTTGGTGAGCTTTTTACTTTTTATTTCGAGTTCACGAACCTTTTTTAATATGGTCTGGATGTTGCTCATTGTTTATGGCACATCGATGGCGCGGAGTACTTCATCCACCACATTTTCGGCACTGATGTTTTCGGCTTCCGCTTCGTAGGTGAGCCCGATGCGGTGGCGCATCACATCTTTGGCGATGCTGCGCACATCTTCGGGTATCACATAGCCTCTTTTCTGGAGGAAAGCGTGTGCGCGTGCCGCGAGCGCCAGGTTGATGCTGGCCCGGGGCGAACCGCCATAACTGATGAGCGGCTGAAGTTTAGACAGTTTATACTGATCCGGGAAACGGGTGGCGAACACGATGTCCAGGATATAATTTTCTACTTTTTCGTCCATATAAATCGAACGGACGAGGTCCCTCGCCTCCAGGATTTCCTGCATGGAAACCACGGGATTCACCTTCGCGGCGCCTTCTCCGAGCACCTGCTGGCGGATGATCTGTTGTTCTTCGGATTTTGTGGGGTAGCCCACAACTACTTTCAGCATGAACCTGTCCACCTGTGCTTCGGGCAGCGGATAAGTGCCTTCCTGTTCCAGCGGGTTCTGGGTGGCCAGTACGAGGAATGGTTCCTGTAAACGGTAGGTATTTTCGCCGATGGTCACCTGTTTTTCCTGCATGGCTTCGAGGAGGGCGCTCTGCACTTTGGCCGGGGCGCGGTTGATTTCATCGGCGAGGATGAAGTTGGCGAAGATGGGACCTTTTCTTACCACGAACTCGTGCTTTTGCTGGTTGTAGATCATGGTACCCAGCACATCGGCGGGAAGCAGGTCGGGTGTGAACTGAATCCGGCTGAAATGCGCGTCCACCGCCTGCGACAGCGATTTGATGGTAAGGGTTTTAGCCAAACCGGGAACGCCTTCCAAAAGCACGTGCCCATTGCTCAGTAACCCGATCAGCAGGCGATCGAGCATGTATTGTTGTCCTACGATCACTTTGGAAAGTTCCTGCTGCAATCTTTCCGTGAAATTGCCCGCCAACTGTATCTTCTCGTTCAGCAAACGGATATCCTCGGCTGTTTTCACCATACTTTTAAGCGATTGGTTTAGATGTTCGTGTTGTGCAATTTAAAGAAGTATGCAAAGAGTTGGCCAAAAAAAGAACAGGGTGGCCAAAGGAAATGATGGGCGGCTCCGTTTTTTTCCGGGCAGCAAAGGATAAAAAAACGGGTTGCCGCTTTGTTGAAACACGCGGATGGTAGCGGAAAACCACCTCGGTGGCACCGGTTTTACCAAAATCTGCAGATTTCACCATTATCACATAGCATAAAACGAAGCGGAAATCACGAACAATTTTCCTGGTAAAACACCTGCTTACGAAAGGTATTTTCCTACAATCGGTACCCGTCGTCCCACCCCGAAGGCCTTGGTACTTACACGGATGATGGGGCAGAACTGGTTGCGTTTGTATTCGTTGGTGTTCACCAGTTTCAATACCCTGTTCACCAGTTGCGGATCAAATCCGGCGGCGATGATGGCGCCGGGTCCCATTCTCTTTTCGATGTATTGGAAAAGCACCTGGTCGAGTTGGTCGTAGTCGGGCAGGCTATCGCTGTCCTTTTGATTGGGCCGCAATTCGGCGGAAGGCGCTTTGGTGATGATGTGTTGGGGGATGATCTCTTTGTGCCGGTTGATGTACTGCGCGAGGGCATACACTTGTATTTTATACACATCGCCCAGCACGCTGAGTCCGCCGGCCATATCGCCATAAAGCGTACCGTAGCCGGTGGCCAGTTCACTTTTGTTGGAAGTATTCAGGAGGATATAACCGAATTTATTGGCGATGGCCATCAGTATATTTCCGCGTATCCGGCTCTGCATGTTTTCTTCCGCCAGGGAAAAAGGCAGGTTGCCGAAAATGGGGTGTACGGTTTCCAACATGGTTTCATATACATCCTTAATGGCCACGATATCATAAGGATTGCCCAGGTTCCTGCTGAGTTCCACGGCATCGTTCACGGAATGTTCAGTGGAATATGGGGATGGCAGGAGGATGGCGCGAACATTTTCAGGACCGAGTGCTTCACAGGCCAACGCAAGGGTAACAGCGCTGTCGATACCGCCGCTGCTGCCGAGGATGGCTCGGGTGAATCCCATTTTCGAAAAATAATCGCGGATGCCCATCAGCAAGGCCTCATACACCTGACCGATGTTCCTTTTTTCGACGAGGTAATCCGATAAGGTAGCAGACGTGAGTGCTGGAGAAGGTTCCACCGGAAGTGGGGGTTGTCCTTTCACTAATGTTATTCCATCTTCGTTCCATTCCACAACGGCTGTATCTTCCGTGAAGTAGCCCAGTTCAGCAACCAGTTTCGCCGATGCATTGTACACGAGGCTTCCGCCGTCGAAAACGATCTCCGTTTGAGAACCTACCGCATTGCAATACACCATGGGCAGTTTGTACTTCCGCACATTGGCCTGAACAATAGCTTTCCGTGCCTCATCGTGGTCGTAATCAAATGGAGAAGCGGAAATATTGATCATGATATCGGGCTGCTGCGCCATCAGCACGTCCATGGGACAAACCCGGTACAGCGGATTATCACCCAGGTTCCAGATGTCCTCACATATCGTAACAGCCAGTTTTTTCCCTTTGAATTCCAGCACCTTCCATTCGTAGGCGGGTTCAAAATAGCGGTATTCATCAAAAATATCGTAGGTAGGCAGCAAGGTTTTGTGTACTTCTCCCTGTATCTTCCCTTCATACAATAAAAACGCCGCGTTGAACAAGTCTTTCCCCTCCCTGATCGGGTTCCTGGCGGGGGCGCCTACAATGACACCAATGCCCTGCGTATGTTCCGCGATGCGTTGAATGGTTTGATAGGATTGTTCAATAAAATCGCTGAATTCAAGAAAATCGCGGGGCGGATAGCCACAAACGGAAAGTTCTGAAAAAACGATAAGGTCGATCCCCTCCTGCTTTGCGGCTTCGATGGCCGCGATCATTTTGTTCCCGTTCTGTTCAAAGTTCCCGATATGGTAATTCTGCTGCGCAAGTTTTATTAACATGAGGCCTTGTTTTGAGGTTGAATGAAGCATCTTCACAAAATGCAATTAACGGTCCCGGTTCAACTGCAAGTTGCTAAATTTACGCTCACATTTACAAGCTATTGACTATGAACCGCAAATTTAGCGTCCTTCCACTTATTTCAGTCATCCTGATCACATTAGCAGGTTGCGGGGGTTCCGGCCATCCCGATGTGTCGCATATTAAGGTAAAAATGGACGTGCTCCGGTTCGACAGCGCGGTGTTCGCGGCCGATACGGCCCAGCCACAGCAGGCATTGCTGCAACTGAAGCAGCGTTATCCTTCTTTCACCAATGATTTCTCCCAATATATTCTTGGCATTGGACCGGTGAATGATACCATGCCACCTCAGGCGGCGCAGGCTTTTCAATTCTTTTTGACGAGTTATCGTCCGGTTTATGATTCGCTCGCCGCGACGCGGAAAGCCTGGGACAAAACAGAGCCCGCGCTCCTGGAAGCGTTCAGGCACTTAAAATACTATTTCCCCGACTACGCTGTTCCGGAAGTGGTGGTGTATGTTGGCCCCTTCGATGCGCCCGGTGTGGCACTTACTGAAAACGCGATGGCCATCGGACTGCAATTGTATGGCGGTAAGGATTTCTTTTTCTACAAAACCATGCAGGGACAAGCCATGTTCCCCGAATACATCTCGCGGCGCTTTGAACCGGCTTATATTCCGGTGAACGCGATGAAAGCCGTGCTGGACGATATGTATCCCATTGATCCCAACGAAAGTTCGCTGCTGGAGAAAATTGTTTCTTCCGGAAAACAACTGTACATGCTGGATCTGCTTCTTCCTGAAACGCCGGACTCCTTAAAAACCGGCTATACGGCGGATCAACTGGCTTTCTGTCGCGAAAACGAAGGCGCTATCTGGAACGTACTCCTCAAAACAACGGACA
The DNA here is from genome assembly GCA_946482545.1 of uncultured Flavihumibacter sp. The sequence goes on from CAMLRX010000035.1 coordinate 28,594, forward strand.
TCTATACACTGGATCAGTCCATGATCCGCATATTCGTTGGCGATGCGCCTTCTACTGAAGTACTTGGCCCTAACTCTCCGGGCAATATCGGACAATTTGTAGGCTGGAAGATGGTGCAGAAATACATGGGTAAGTTCCCGGAAACCAAGCCCGATTCACTGATGCGGATTGGGGCGAAGGATTTGTTTTTACAGAGCGGGTATAAGCCAAAATAACAGCACCCGGTTAAAACACTGAAAGTCCGAACGTTAAAAAACGGTACCCGGTGGCACCGCTATAGCGGTGGCACCGGGTACCGGCCAAAAAACCCTATTTTTGCGCCCAATAACCATATCATACAATGACGATCTCTTACAATTGGCTGAGTGAATATCTTCCCCCCATGCCCGGCCAGGCGGCCGGGAATACCCAGATTGAACCGGAAAGGCTTTCGAAGATACTCACCTCCATAGGACTGGAAGTGGAATCAATGGAGAAATTCGAAGCGGTGAAAGGTGGCCTTCAGGGCCTGGTTACAGGCGAGGTGCTTACCGCTGAACAACATCCCAATGCCGATAAACTGAAACTCACTACGGTGAATACCGGTGGCCCTCAACCGCTGCAAATTGTTTGCGGGGCACCCAATGTGGCCGCCGGACAAAAAGTAATCGTGGCCACCGTGGGGACCACCATCTACCCTAAAACCGGTGATCCGTTAACCATGAAAGTGGCCAAAATACGTGGCGTGGAAAGCTACGGTATGATCTGCGCTGAAGATGAGATTGGCCTGGGAGAAAGTCATGCGGGAATCATGGTGTTGCCTGCTGATACACCTGTTGGGATGTCTGCCGCCGAACTCTTCAAACCCTATTCAGATATCGTTTACGAAATCGGCCTTACCCCGAACCGCATGGACGCGATGAGCCATCTTGGTGTGGCCCGCGATGTTTGCGCTTACCTTACCCACCACGAGAAAAAGGATTTCCGGGTGAAAACGCCGTTCGCCAACGGGTTCAAAGCCGACAACCAGGACTTGCCCATCAAAGTAATCATCGAAAACAAAGAAGCCTGCCAGCGGTATGCCGGCGTGAGTATATCCGGCGTGAAGATCGGCCCATCCCCCAAATGGATGCAGGATAAACTCCAGGCCATCGGCGTGCGCCCGATCAATAATATCGTTGACATCACAAACTATATTTTACACGAAACGGGCCAGCCCCTGCACGCCTTCGATGCCGATGCAGTAAAAGGTAACACCGTTATCGTGAAGAACTGCACTGAAAATACGCCCTTCATCACGCTCGATGAAAAGGAGCGCAAACTCCATCCCGAAGACCTGATGATCTGCAACGCGGAAGAACCCATGTGCATCGGCGGTGTTTTCGGCGGACTAACAAGTGGGGTGAAGGATACTACCACCAAAATTTTCCTGGAGAGCGCCTGGTTCAATCCAACAGATATCCGGAAAACTTCCTTCCGCCACGGATTGCGTACCGATGCCGCCACCCGTTTTGAAAAAGGGGTGGACATTTCCAATACCGTGAACGTACTCCGCCGTGCCGCACTGCTCATCAAAGAGATCGCCGGAGGAGAAATTTCATCGGATATCGTGGATGTGTACCCGAACCCCAAAGAGAAGGTGCAGGTGGCCCTCAAACACCATTACCTGAAAAAACTCAGTGGTAAGAATTACCATCCCGATACCATGCGGAAAATCCTTACCAGTCTTGGTTTCGAATTTCTGAAAGAAGGCATGGACGATACCTGGTGGGCCGTTCCTTATAGCAAACCCGACATCACCCTTCCAGCCGATATCGTGGAAGAGATCATGCGCATCGATGGCCTGGACAATGTAGAAATCCCCGAAGCCATTTCCATCACGCCTTCCGTAGAAACCGACGGACACAAATACCATTACCAGGAAAAGATCGCCGGTCTCCTGAACGGGATGGGCTTCGCTGAAATATTCACCAATTCGATTACGAACAGCGCTTATTACGATGAAGAAGTGCTGCAACTAACGGTGAAGATGCTCAACAACCTGAGCGCTGAACTGGATGTAATGCGTCCTTCCATTTTGGAAACCGGACTGGAATCTGTGGCCTTCAACCTGAACCGCAGGCAGAAAAACCTGCGTTTCTTTGAATTTGGTAAAACCTACCATACCTCCGGACCTGGCGCATACAGCGAGCAACAACACCTGGCCATCCTGGTTACGGGAAATAAAGTAGCCGGTAGCTGGAACGTAAAAGAACAGGCAGCCGATTTCTATTACCTGAAAAGTATAGTACTGAATATATTGAGCGCATGTGGTCTGAAACCTGAAAAATTGGTGGAAGTACCAGCTACGGCCAATATGGCGCAGGGGCTGGAAGCCGTATGCCAGGGGTATGCACTGGTGCGTTTCGGCGCCGTAAGCAATGCCTCGCTTAAAAAATTCGACATCAAACAACCTGTGCTGTTCGCCGATTTCAACTGGGACCAACTCATGAAAATGGCGGCCACACAACAAAAAGCCTTCCGTGAACTGCCCAAACAATTGCCAGTAGAACGGGACCTTGCGCTCGTGGTTACAAGCGGCACGGCTTTTGAAAAGGTGGAAGCGGCCATCAGGTCAGTGAAACTCCCGTTGCTGCAACAGGTGCGTCTTTTCGATGTATTCGAAAGCGAAAAACTGGGCGCCGGGAAAAAATCACTGGCTGTGAACTTCACGTTCCTCGATGAGGAGAAAACCCTCACCGACAAAGAGATCGACGCGATGATGCAAAAACTGATGAACGCGCTCGAAAAAGAACTGGCCGCTGAAATCAGGAAAGGGTAACCATGCACCAGCAACTTGAACATACCAAACGCATTCAATCCAAACTCCAGGGCCTGGTGAAAGAACTCACCGGGCTCCGGAAGGAGAATGCCGAACTGAAACAACAGGCAGCCGGATGGCAGGAAAAACTGGCCAGTCAAACCAGTCTTATTAACCAGCTCACCGAACAACTGGAACTGCTGAAAATGAATACAGGCAAGGGCTGGGACGATGCCACACGCGAAGCCATGGAAAAACGGCTGCAACAATACATCAAAGAAATCGACCGCTGCCTCGCCATGCTGAACGATTAATCCAGAACACAATAGACATTATGTCCGAAGCGCTTATTCCAGTAAATATTCTCATCGGCGACCGCACCTACCGCATCCGCATTCATCCCAAAGATGAAGAAGGAGTGCGCCGTACCGTTAAAAAAGTGAACGATAAAATACTGGAGTTTAAAACCTCTTTCGCCGGAAAGGACATGCAGGACTATATCGCCATGGTGATGATCTGGCTCGCCTCACTTACCCTGGAGCAACCTGAAGCCTGGACGGATTTTTCAGACCTGGATACTGAACTGGAAAAAATCGAAAAAACCATCGATTCATGCCAGCCTGACAGTAATTTGGAAATTTAAGTGTTTGGACGGAGATTTGAGAGAAGGAACAGGCACATCATTCTTAAATAGGATAAAATAATGAATATGAATCCAGGCAAAGAATTCGAAAAATACGCAGTGAAGCACAGAGGCATGTCCAGCCTCACGTTGCACGACTACAACAAGCACATTACCAACACCATCGATCCAAATCTCGTTACCAATCTCACCCCGAATATCATTGAGGAACGCCCCATGAACATCGCTGTGATGGACGTGTACAGCCGTTTGATGATGGACCGCATCATCTTTCTCGGTTACCCCATCAACGATGAAGTGGCCAACATCATTATCGCCCAGATGTTGTTCCTCGACAGCACCGACCGCGCCCGCGATATCCAGATGTACATCAATTGCCCCGGAGGCGCCGTGTATTCAGGATTAGGTGTGTACGATACCATGCAATATGTTTCTCCCGACGTGTCCACCATCTGTATCGGAATGGCAGCCTCTATGGGACAGGTACTGCTTTGCGCAGGTACCAAAGGAAAAAGAACCGCGCTGAAACACAGCCGTGTGATGATTCACCAACCCAGTGGCGCCATCGGTGGACAAGCCAGCGATATTGAAATCACCGTGAACGAGATCAGGAAACTGAAAAGAGAACTGTACGAAATCACCGCATTCCACACTGGTAAAGATGCCAAACAGATCGAAACCGACAGCGACCGCGACTACTGGCTCACCGCTGAAGAAGCAAAAGCCTACGGCCTCGTGGATGAGGTATTGATTCAGAATCCAAGGAAAGAACACAGAGACTAATAATTTTGGATTTTGAATTCTAAATTTTGAATGAAAAGTGCACCAGGCGCTCAATTCAAAATCCAACATCCAAAATTCAACATTCAAAAATACTACACCATGAATCTTTCAAACTATAATAAGATGGCCTTCAGGATGGACGAGGAAGAAGAAAAACAACCGGAAGACAAGAGAGATGACCTGATGATGCTGAATAAGAAACTTGAAAAATACTTCTTCGACAAAAGAAGTGTGTACCTGTGGGGACCCGTGGAAGATAAATCAGCCCGGGAAATTGTAACGAAACTCCTGCTGTTGGATGCGCATGAGCCTGGCAAAGAAATCAAATTCTACATCAACAGCCCGGGTGGGGTGGTTACCAGCGGTATGGTAATTTATGATACCATGCGCATGATCCAGTCGCCGGTGAGTACCATTTGTATGGGACTCGCTGCCTCTATGGGTTCTATACTGTTGAGTGGTGGTAAAAAAGGAAAACGCTTTATCTACCCGCATGGCGAGGTGATGATTCACCAACCCAGTCTGGGCGGTTACATGCAGGGCGTGAGCGCCGATCTTGAAATACAGGCTGTTCAAACCCAGCGCGTAAAAGAACTGGGAGCAAGGATACTTGCGGAGAATTGCGGTAAGAAATTTGAGCAGATCATGAAAGATTTCGACCGCGATTACTGGATGGATGCCAAACATGCCGTGGAATATGGCATTGTTGATGGTGTTATCGACAAATTATAACAATCAGCTATTTATCCACAATTCCCCTGTAATTTGCCGTTTTATGCAGCATTACAGGGGTTTTTCATAGTCTGTTACTATGAGGAGTGCCTATTAAAGGGTACCTTTACGATCTGAAACGAAACAATACATGGCGAAGAACAATTTACATTGCTCCTTTTGCGGCCGCGGCAGAGACGAGGTGAAGATCCTTATCGCAGGTCAGGAAGGGCATATCTGTGAGAACTGTGTGGAACACGCCCAGGAAATCATTGAGCAGGAACTGATGGTGCGCGACGATAATCCATCCTCACAATATAAACTCACCGTGAAAAAACCCATGGAAGTGAAAACCTTCCTGGATGAATACATTATCGGTCAGGACGATGCCAAGAAAGTACTGGCCGTGGCGGTGTACAACCACTATAAAAGACTTCAGCAAAAGACAACTGATACTTCTGAAATCGAAATCGAGAAAAGCAATATCGTAATGGTGGGCGAAACCGGTACGGGTAAAACCCTGCTGGCCAAAACTATCGCCCGTTTGCTGAACGTGCCTTTCGCCATCGTGGACGCGACAGTATTCACCGAGGCAGGATATGTTGGAGAAGATGTGGAAAGCATCCTCACCCGTTTGCTCCAGGTCTGCAATTATGATGTGCCCGCAGCAGAAAAAGGCATCGTGTACATCGACGAGATTGATAAGATCGCACGTAAGGGCGATAACCCCTCCATCACCCGTGATGTAAGCGGAGAAGGCGTGCAGCAAGGCTTACTGAAACTCCTGGAAGGCACCGATGTGCTCGTGCCACCACAGGGGGGCCGTAAACACCCGGAACAGAAACTCATCAAGGTCAATACGCAGAATATTCTTTTCATTTGCGGCGGCGCGTTTGATGGCATCGATAAAGTGATTTCCCGCAGGGTGAATACCAACGCGATCGGCTTCAATGTGAACAAAGAAATGCAGGACGCGGCCAAGAAGAACTTACTGCAATACGTGAACGCGCAGGATCTGAAATCGTTTGGTCTGATCCCCGAATTGCTGGGTCGTCTGCCCGTGGTTACTTACCTGAACCCGCTGGATGCGCCTACTTTGCGTTCGATTCTTACCGAACCCAAGAATTCGCTCATGAAGCAGTACATGAAGTTGTTCGAACTGGAAGGCATCAGCCTCACGATCGATAATGCCGTGTATGATTTTATGGTGGAAAAAGCCATGGAATACAAACTGGGCGCAAGGGGTCTCCGTTCCATCTGCGAAAGCATTCTTACCGATGCCATGTTCGAACTGCCCTCTTCCAATGAGAAGACGTTCCATGTTACGGAAGAATATGCGAAAAGCAAGTTCGAGAAGAGCAAGATGAACATGCTGAAAGTAGCCTGATAACCGAATAAATTACACGTCCATGAATGATCTGCTGGATCGCCTGAAGGCGGAAGGTTTAACAGAGGAACAGGCCTACAAAGCCATTTCCGTGATCAAAGATTTTACGAAAGAGAAATTCCCGTTGTTCGCCGGAGCAATTGACAAGTTATTTGATAAGTATAAGCCGAAGGAAGAAGATTTTCTGGATTAGAGGTTAGGGGAAGAAACTAGCTTAATTAAATAAATTTGAAAGCCTGTATTGTGAGAACGATACAGGCTTTTTTGGGCCTCACCCCGCCCCTCTCCCGGGGGAGAGGGGCATAGTCCAGGGAATTCGATTGATTAGGGAAAACACGAATAATCCCTCCGTATTGGTTTTGAGCAATTCGTTGAGCACCGGACTGCTTAGTGCTTTGGTGAAACGCTTTGTGAGATGTAGGTTTAATAGTGGAAACGTATTCTATTTATTGCCTACTTCGATAACCTGGAAACTTTTCGCCGGGACAGTAAGCTGAAGCATTCCTTTTTTAACGCTGCCGGTACTTTCTTTTGGTGTTACTGCAGTGGGTTCTTCTACAGAATTGTACTGCATCAGATCTGTGGAGGCAAGTGTTTTTACCCCCACTTTCTTCGTGTTTTTCCACCCGGTTGGTTGGATATTAATCACGCGTTCCACCGCTGCGTTGTTCACCAGTTTCACGTACAATTTACCTGTTGGCTCATCAATTACAGCACTTGCGTACAAGCTGTCCTGTCCTGTAACGGGAATGCCGTTCAGCAATGCGGGCACCACTTTTGTACCTTTGTAGTTGGCGTAAAGTTTCTGAACATAATAATTCGGGGTACCCACTGCTTTCAGGTTATCGAACCAGATCAGGTCGGGGCGCCACTGCCAGGCTTCCACATGCGCGAACAGGGGCGCGTAGGCGCACATTTGCACCACGTCTGCATTGCGTTCCAGGCCGGTCATGTAGGCCGCTTCCGCCAGGGCACTGAGCCAGGTATTGCGCGATTCGGGGGCTTTATCATCTTTACCATGGGCAGCGTATTCACCCGCGAATACTTTGGGACCGGTGCGGTCGTAGGAGTCGTAACGTTTGGCGTTGTTGAAGAACCAGTCCGGGTTTACATAATAATGTTCATCGATGAAAGCTGGACCCAGTTTTTTCAACTCTTTCCAGGCATACTCAAATTGCGGACCGGAGTAATAAGGGCCGGAGCCGGAAACGATCTTTATTTCGGGATGTTTTTCTTTCAGCCTTTTTTCAAAACGTTTGTAGCGTTCAATGTACTGCACATCCCACTGTTCGTTGCCAACACCCAGCATAGTGAGGTTGAAAGGCGCCGGGTGCCCCATATCGGCACGGAGTTTCCCCCACTTCGTTTGTACGCTTCCGTTGGCGAATTCTATCAGATCCAGCGCATCCTGTATATAAGGTTCAAGTTCATCGAGGTCCACCACTTCACCGGTATTGTACTGGCAGGCCATTCCACAATTGAGAATGGGCAGCGGTTGTGCGCCGAGGTCTTCGGAAAGCAGGAAATATTCATAAAACCCAAGTCCGAAACTCTGGAAATAATCTGGGGCGGAACGGTGCGCGAATTCAGTGTTCCATCGGTTGATGATGAGTTCGCGGCTTTCTACCGGTCCCACAGTTTTTTTCCATTGGTAACGGTTGTTCAGGTCGCGCCCTTCTACAATACAGCCACCGGGGAAACGAACGAAGCCGGGCTTCATATCGGCGAGCAGTTGCACGAGGTCTTTGCGCAAACCGCCGGGCCTTCCTTTCCAGGTATCGCGGGGAAACAACGAAATCATATCTGCATCCACTACGCCCGTTCCTTTGAACACCAGGCGGAGTTTGCCTTTGGCCGTGGTTTCTTTTGCAGTGACAGATGCCACATATTTCTTCCAGCCTGTTCCGGAAGCCGCTACGGGCGAACTTCCGATCACCTGGTTCTTTTCATTTAAGAGTTCTATTTCCAGTTGCACATTTCGTCCCCTTCCCATATCGGCCCACATCGAAAAATCGTAGGTGTCGTTCGCTTTCAGTCCCATGCCGCGGAAACCTTCGTTCACCAGTTGGTAACCGGAATCCGGTGCGTTGATGGTGATTTTTGCATACCTGGGATTTGTGCTGCTCATTTCCTGGTGATTGGTGATCAGCACGTTTCCCGTGTTTCGTCTTGTTTCCCGCCAGCCCATCATGGGCATAGAGAATTCGAAAGAACGGTTCTTTACCAGTTCGGCGTACAAACCGCCATCGGCGCCAAAGTTGATGTCCTCAAAAAAAACACCCCACATGGTGGGTTGAACCGGGGCAATGGTTTTACCTGCCTGCACCACAATGGTAGCGGGCGATTGCGCCGTTGTGGCGGTAGCGGAGAGCATCCCGGCCATGGCCAATGCGATGGAAACTTTTTTCATGATGTCGTATTTATAAATGGCGAAGCAAATAATCGGATTATTTTTTCAGCAGTTCCTGCATCTTATCAAACTCGGCTTTCGTTACGGAGAACACAGTCCCGTGGCGCGTCCCCCTGGGGAACTGCACTTTATCGGAGACATCAGTCCAGGTAACCAGATCTTTGGAAGAAACGGCTCCGTATTTGTGTTCGGTGTATTTATCGAAATATACCATCCACTCCTCGCCCACCTTGATAGCGGTAGGTCCTTCGGCCCAGTATTTTCCTGTGATCGGAGCCGATGGTTTTCCGTATCCGCCGGTCAGTTTTTTACTGGTGGCAACGCGGAGATTTTTCTGGGCCACGGGTACTTTCGTTTCATCCTTCAGGAACATGACGAATTTCTTTCCGATTTTATGGATCGTGGCATCAATCACATTAAAGCCCTGATCATACATCACTTTCGCTTTGGAAAATTTCTTAAAATCCTTTGTGGTCACATAATACATCCGGTGGTTATTATCGTTGCCCGGAATATCCGTTTCCGCGAAACGTCCGGGAATAGTGGTGGCCCAATAGATCACGTATTGTTTTTTCTTTTTGTCGTAAGTGATTTCGGGTGCCCAGCAGTTCTTCGCTTCGGTTTCATGCATCATAACGGGAATGAATTGTTGTTCCGACCAGTTTACCAGGTCCGGGGAGGATGCGTATCCGATACCGCGGTCCTTCCAGCTTACAGTCCATACCATGTGGAACAGGCCATCCGCACCTTTGATGATGCAGGGATCCCGCATAAGTTTATCACTGGCCACTGTTGGTGTCAACAGCGATTTATCGTTGTTCATCGCTTCCCATTTCAATCCGTCCATGCTGTAAGCCATGTGCAGGCCATCTTCTCCATTCCCTTTAAAATAGCTGAACATGTATACTTTATCCTGTGAAAAAACGGATAATACAGGAGAAAAAAACAGCACACTAAGCAGTGCTTTAACGAAGACTTTTTTGAACATAGCTTAACCGGTTTGGGAAAATCCCGTAAGTGTTAAAAATACATTTTTATTTCAGATCGAGGGCGTGGTCCACCTTCGCGTCTTGCCCACTCCAGATGGCTGCGGAGGACCATGGCGTGTCCGGGTCGGCCCAGAAAGGATCAGTTTCCGGCAGGCCGAGTGGCAGGAAAATGGTTGTGCACAGGTAAAGCGATCCGGTGGTGATGTAAAAATCAGCCAGACCAGGTTGTTCTCCATAAAGGCCCAGCGTAAGCCATCCCTTTGCATTAAAAGTTTTTGGTGCGCCCAACGTTCGCGTAATCACTGCTGAAAGAGCGCCACGCACCTGCGCGGGCTTTAAACTTTCTGGTAGTTTCTTTCTTGCGGCCATATCGGCCAGGTGCTGGAAAGCGCCGCCACGGTACACGATGGAACGGCCAATAGCAGGAAAAGTTCCATCAGCATTAATAAGGCGTTCCTGAATCTCCGCGTACCGCTTACTGATCTTATCGAACCTCGGCACGAACCAGCCGTAAGTTCTTCCCGTCACTTCAAGGATGGCCGATAAATATGGCTGTATCACATAACTGTTGTAATAGTCCAGCGCGAAGTTCATCCCATCAGAGAACATACCATCACCGGTGTACCAGTGCTGCGCGAATTCCCTTATGCCAAATTCAATTCTCACCTTATCATAAGGATAGCCGTATTTCAGAAAGAATGTTT
>CAMLRX010000036.1 GCA_946482545.1 uncultured Flavihumibacter sp.
TGAAGACAAGACTTTAGATAATTTTGGATTTTGAATTTTGAATGATGAATTTTGGACGCTGAATTTTGAATGAATTAAGTGGAGCTGGGTAGTGCGTTATTCAGGCTTTCAAGCCCATAGTTTGCATTTATTATCAAGTAATTCAAAATTCATCATTCAACATTCAAAATTTAAAAGTGCCCCGAAGCAATAAGATTCGCCTCATGAAGATTCTCGACTGGTACATCCTGAAAAGGTTCCTGGTCACTTTCTTCTTTACCATATTGCTCATCACGGTCATCTCAGTGGTGGTGGACACTTCGGAGAAGGCGGATGATTTCGTGCGGTCGGGGCTTTCTACGCCGGACATCATCACGAAATATTACTTCGGCTTCGTACCGCATATTGTGGCCCTGATCTTCCCGCTTATCGTATTCATATCGGTGATCTTCTTCACGTCCAAACTGGCATTGCGTTCTGAAATTATTGCCATCCTTGCGGGGGGGATTACTTTCAACCGCATGTTGCGCCCCTTTATTATGGGCGGCTGTATTCTCGCGGGGATATTATGGATATCGAACATGTTCATCATCCCCAAGGCGCAGGAAATACGTTCCGATTTCCAGATCAGGTATATCGATGGAAACAGCAGTTACCGGCAGGGTGGGGGAAATTACCAGAACTATTACATGCGCGTGGATTCCATTACCTACGTGGGTATCCGCTCTTACGATACTACTTCCAAATCGGCCGGGAGTTTCTTCCTGCAGCAGATCAAAAACGATAAAGTGGTGTACAACGTACGCGCCGAAAGGGTGTTCTGGGATACCACTAAAAAGAACTGGACGCTGGAAAATGCGATCGAAAGAAAGATAAACGGGACAAAGGAAGAAGTGAAGATGGTGCCGAATATGCGCATCAGACTGAACTTCGTGCCATCTGAATTAAGAAAAGATGAATACCTGAAAGATAAACTCAGTTCTCCGGAACTGACCCGCTTCATCGAACGCGAGGAACTCCGGGGCGCCGAAGGGATGAACACCCTGAAAGTAGAACGTTACCGCCGTGATGCCACGCCTGTGGCCGTTTTGATCCTGTCCATTATCGGGGCGGTGGTGGCTTCCCGTAAGATCAGGGGCGGAAGCGGTATTCATCTGGCTTTTGGAATTGTAACCGCGGCCACTTTCATCCTGATGGACCGGTTCTCGACCGTGTTCTCCATCAAAGGAAATTTTCCGCCATTGCTGGCAGCCTGGCTGCCAAACATTATATTTGCAGGAATCGCCTACTGGTTGTACAAAAAAGCCCCTAAATAAGTCAGCGCTCACCCTCACCTCCAGGTATTTTTTGTTCTGTAAGGCGACTTTACTTATTTTTATCGATTGAATAAATCTGTTTGTCATGGGTGAATTAAAAGACCGGTTCAAGCTTAAGGCGGATGCTTTAGGAGTAGAGATCAAGGAAATTTTAAAAGAGCACGGATCCAAAAAGATAGGGGAGGTTACCCTCTCCCAGATTTACCAGGGAATGCGCGGGATCACGGGTTTAGTGAGTGAAACAAGTTTACTCGATGCCAATGAAGGCATCCGTTTCAGGGGATATTCCATCCCGGAATTACAGGAGAAATTACCGAAAGCCCCAGGCGGGAACGAACCGCTTCCCGAAGGACTTTTCTACCTCATGCTGATCGGCGAACTTCCAACAGAAGCCGATGCACAGTATGTTACTTCTTTGCTGCAAAGAAGATCGCACGTGCCCAACCACGTTTTCGCTGCCATCGAAGCACTGCCCGTAGCGTCACATCCCATGACGCAGTTCGTAACCGCAATCATGGCGCTGCAAACCGAAAGCTCCTTCGCCAAAAGGTATGCGGCAGGGATGAACAAAAAAGAATACTGGGATGCCGCATTCGACGATTCGATGGACCTGATCGCGCGTCTGCCGCGCGTTGCAGCATATATCTACAGAAGAAAATACCGTAACGGAGACCATATTCAACCCAACGGTCTGCTCGACTGGGCAGGGAACTTCGCCCACATGATGGGTTACAGCAACGAAAGTTTCAAGGAGTTGATGCGCCTCTATATGACCATCCACGCCGACCACGAAGCAGGTAACGTTTCCGCACACACGACGCACCTGGTAGGCTCCGCGCTCAGCGATCCTTACCTGAGTTTCGCCGCTGGCATGAATGGCCTCGCAGGTCCGCTCCACGGACTCGCCAACCAGGAAGTGATCAAATGGATCTTTGAAATGAGAGAAGCCCTCGGTGTGGATCTCCCTTCAAAAGAACAGATCGCCGACTACGTGAAGAAAACATTGAGCGAAGGAAAAGTAGTACCGGGTTATGGCCATGCTGTACTCCGCAAAACTGATCCCCGCTTCACCGCCCAGATGGCGTTCGGCAAACAACACATGCCCGATGATGAACTGGTGAATACGGTTTGGCGCGTGTACGATGTAGTGCCCGATATCCTCAAAGGATTGGGTAAAGTAAAAAATCCATGGCCCAATGTGGATGCGCACAGTGGTGCATTGCTGGTACACTATGGTATGGTGGAATATGAATTTTATACCGTGCTGTTTGGTGTAAGCCGCGCACTGGGTGTATTGGCTAACCTGATCTGGGCACGCGCGCTGGCTTTCCCGCTAGAGCGTCCGAAATCAGTGACTACTGAGAACGTGAAGCAGTGGCTGGCAGGGAAAGAAGAGATTTGGGGAGATTAATATTCACTGGTTAGAAATAAGTGAGGGTTCTGTCGTGAAGGCGGAACCCTTTTTGTTTAAAGTGATTCAGAGAAAAGAATAATAGAAACGGGGTAAAAACTTTTTGGAAATTTAATTCCCTCGCCTATCTTTGCCATCCCAAAAACGGGGAATTAGCTCAGTTGGTAGAGCGCTTGCATGGCATGCAAGAGGTCAGCGGTTCGACCCCGCTATTCTCCACAAGCTTTAAAAAAGCCGGTAACGAAAGTTCCGGCTTTTTTTATGAAGTCACCCGCTAAGGTGATTTTGGGAAAGCAGGCTTCGGCTTTCCTGATTTCAGCATTCTTCTGTATATTGACGCCTAAAATACCTCTCCTAACCCTCGCTTATTATGTTATGCGCCTGATCCTGACCCTACTTTCAATTTCTCTTTACTCATCTTTTGCTTCCCGTCTCAATGCGCAATGCACAACAACTCCGCCAACAAGTATTACAGGCAATCTGTGCACAAACAGTGAATTGCGTATAACTACAGGAGTTTTGCCTGAATCTATTACCTGGGAGCATGATGGTAATATCGTCGCATCTTATACTGCCACTTTATTGCGAGATGCAGTTACCGTTGCCGGTGGCAATGGTCCTGGTAACGGCAGTCATCAATTGTATTACCCGGACCGCCTATTTGTTGATCCCGCCGGCATAATGTACATTCCCGACCTATACAATAACCGGGTTCAAAAATGGTTGCCAGGCGCGGCATCAGGCATTACGGTTGCGGGTGGGCATGGCGCTGGCGCGGCTCCCAATCAGTTCAACCGGCCTACCAGTGTTTTTGTAACTCCTAACGGAGATGTATATGTTACGGATCAGGAGAACAGAAGAGTTCAGAAATGGGCGCCGGGTGCCAGTGAGGGAGTAACGGTAGCAGGTGCCAACAACGATCTGTTGTATCCCACAAGCCTTTTTGTTGATAAGAACGGGAACTTGTTTGTTACTGACCAATACCTGAATGTCGTGAAGAAATATACCGGTGGTGCTTCAACCGGAGTAATTGTGGCCGGTACTATTGGCGAGCGTTATGGACCCACCGGATTGAATGCACCAACCGGGATATTCGTGGATGATAAAGGAAATCTTTATATATGCGATACCGATAATTTAAGGGTTCAACGTTGGGAAGCAGGGGCTACTTCAGGGGTAACCATCGCCTCTGGATACAATCCACTGGACGTTGCTGTGGATTGCAGCGGGAATGTTTTTGTAGCGGATTACATCGGCAACAGAATCTGGAAATACCCGCCCGTGCAAACTAGCGGAACCGTAGTTGCGGGAGGTTTTGTTCCGGGAACGGGGCCATCTCAGCTTGCAAATCCTATTGGTATTTTTATAGTTGGGAACACCTATTTATATGTTGCTGACTATGGAAATCACAGGGTGCAGCGGTTTTCAAATTTTATCGTGGATGAATCTTTCAGGTTGTCAGATCCGGGTCAGTATTCACTTACGGTAAATTACCCCTGTTGCCCTTCTTACTCCAGAGCTTTTGAGGTTTTTGACGAACAGGTTTCTGTTGTAAACATTTCGGTAAGCGCAAATGATATTTGTGCGGGAACGGAAGTGATTTTAGAAGCCTAATATTAATCAGATTGAAAATCCGCATTACCAATGGAAAGTGAACGGCGCTCCTGTTGGGTACAATTCACCTGTTTTTAAGAGTAGCTCCTTTTCTGACAGCGATCTGGTGGAGTGTACGCTCTCTTCAGAAAGAGGATGTACGTTCCCGGCAGCGGCCACCAGTAATCAGATATTGGTGGAAGTTTTTGCTCCGGTACCTTTGGATTTAGGTGCAAACAGGCTGATGTGCCCAGGCGATAATATATTATTGGATGCATCTTCGTTTTACAACTCCTATAAATGGCAGGATGCGTCAATTTTTTCAACTTTTTCAGTAAATACGGAGGGCGAGTTCTTCGTTGAAGCGATAGATCGCTGCAATAATATTTTTAGAGATACGGTGAATGTTTCTTTTTTTAAAGTCCCGAAACAACTTCTTCCAAATGATACCACAATTTGCGCATACGATGCCTTGCGCCTGAAGGGAAATTTGAAACCTTTAAATGGAACGATTTTTCATTCTTGCATGAGAAAAATGTAACACAACCCGGCGTTTATTGGGTGGAAGTTGCGGATGAAAATGGATGTAAAAGCAGTGATACTATTTTTGTACAGACAATGACCTGTCCTCCCAGAGCGGTTTACGTTCCAAATGCCTTTACACCGAATAACGATAATATCAATGATGTGTTTAAACCTTCTGTCTATGGAAAACTAAAAAGCTACAGGTTTTCGGTTTTTGATCGTTACGGCACACTTTTTTTTACAACTAATGATTACCGTAAAGGATGGAACGGTAAGGTTAATGGACGAAATGCAAACCCTGGTGTGTTGATATGGACGTGTTGGTATGAATTGGATTCATCTGGTGCAAAAATGGACAAGGGTAGTGTTGTGGTTATAAGATGACAGAGCGTGTAAGCTCTCCGTCAATTACGCCTCCACCGCATCCCGCAACGCCAGACAAACCAAATCAATCAACTCCACTGGTACTACATGTTCCTTATCCGTTATATCCGTATAATAATCGTTGTTCTTTTCCACCACCAGGTTCCCATACCGCTCCGTTAGCAACGGATTTGTAAAATAAACATGAAAGATGTTCAGTGGCCCATTGGTATTGCTCAATACATCGGCAGTTTCATTTTTTCCTTTCCATTCAAAGGAGATCACTAGCTTAGGCATCCGTTTTTTTGATTGAAATTAAGAAATTATCGTAGTACTTCCACCACTTCCAACGCGCTGTTCAGCACCACCAGCGCGGCTTCGAACCCAGGTGCGATCCTGCCGAACCGCTCTTCCTGTCGTAGCGCCCGCGCCGGGTAAAGACTGCA
Source organism: uncultured Flavihumibacter sp. (assembly GCA_946482545.1). The sequence goes on from CAMLRX010000036.1 coordinate 5,634, forward strand.
CATGCGCAAGGCTTCTTCCAGGTCAATGGAAGCATGTGTTATGAGATTGAAGAGCGCGTCCCGCATCGTTAGACTGGAACCACTGAGTATGCCATCCGCTTCATACTTGTTGCCCGCAAAATAATGTTGATAGGGACCGGAATCCGTTTCAGTTACGGCATCTGTAATAGCAAACAATCTTTCGCCCATCGCTTTTTTCGCGATACGCAGCGCGGGGTATGAAACATGTTCTCCGTCAGGAATAATGCTGCCCATCACGGAAGGATGATCCATGGTTGCGCCTGCCAGGCCAGGCTCACGGTGCTGCAACGGACTCATGGCATTAAAAAGATGCGTTACAGCAGTGATGCCATTTTCAAATCCCTGCATTGCTTCGGTGTAAGTCGCATGGCTATGACCCGCGGATACCACGATGTTCGCTGAGAGAAGTTGTTGAATGATTGCTTCCGAACATACTTCCGGCGCCAGCGTTACCATGCGGATCACATCTTTCCCATATTCCAATAGCTCAGCCACTTCTGCTACTGAAGGCGGGTGAATGAATGCTTCAATATGCGCACCTCTTTTCAACGGGTTCAGCCATGGACCTTCCAGATGAATGCCGGGAATGCCGCGTCCTCCTTTGGTGATGTAGTTGCGTACGGCGTCAATGCAGGCATATACTACTTCCGTACTGTTGGTGGCCACTGTGGGCAGGCACCAGGCGGTTCCTCCCGCGAGGTTCGAAGCGCTGAGTTTTTCCAAAGCATCTACAGAGGGATTGGCGGAAAGCAGTTTGCCTTGTGCACCATAAAGTTGCGCATCTATGAAAGCAGGCGCAACGAAACAATCTTTATAGATGGCTTCGTAAGTGGCATCCCGGGAAGGAAAAATCCGCTGAATGATATTGTTGCGCACCTCAATGGTATGGTGTTCCAGCCATTTTTCGCCAGTGAAAATGCGCGGTATTTGGAGCAAATAGTCTTGAGACATTTTATTAAAAGCTATAGCGCAAATGTATCTTATTTAACATCCTTCAGGAAGAACTTCACCGGCGGCCCCTGTTTTTTAACGGATACGCGGCACGTTAAAACACTGTATCCCTCCGGTAAAACAACCGAGCCAAGATTTCTTCGCTGAAATTCGCCTAATATTGTGCAAAGCCTTCCTGATGCAGCCAACCACCATCGCCGAAGTTGTGAACCACCTTCACACCATCACGCAACAATGTGCCGGAGCCGGTAACCGAGCCGGATATTTTGCGGCACTGTATAAACGGATGACCATGGCTGTAGGAGAGGGGATTGCTAAAGGGGTATTTGAAGATGGGCCGCGCATGGAAAAGCTGGATGTGGTGTTTGCGCAGCGCTACCTGGATGCCTGGCGCCAATACGGCGCGAAAATGCCCTGCTCCATATCCTGGAAGTTCGCCTTGGATGGGTGTGCGGATAAGAACCTTACAGTGATTCAGCACCTGTTACTGGGCATCAATACACACATCAACCTCGATCTCGCGGTGGCCGCGGCCATTGTGGCGCCTGGAGAAAAGATACATGCGCTGGAAAAAGATTTCAACCGCATCAACGATACGATCGCCTCGTTGGTGGATGATGTGCAATACTGCCTGGAACAGGTGTGGTTCCCTATGCGGTGGATCAAAAGGATCAGTAACCGGCAGCAGCAGGATGTGCTGAATTTCAGCATCAGCATCGCAAGAAAAACGGCTTGGGCCAATGCTGTGCTGCTGGCGCAACTGAACAATGAAATGCAGGTAAAGCATATTCAGACCATGGACAATATGGTGCTGGGTGTAGGGAGGAAAATAATGCACCCGGGCACATTGTCCGCGATGTTGCTGCGTGCCGTCCGGCTAACGGAATTCGAAAACATTGGTCGTACGATCCGGCTGATTGATACGGTTAGGATCGGAACCTGAACAATGGCGGTTCAGGTATGAAAGAGATAGTACTTTATATTACACCTAAAGAAAGTAATCAGGCCGGTTATAAAATCGTTGACCACTGGATTTAATTCTTGCTATTTCGTCTGAAATGAACGATAATTGTAAAGCGTTAAAAAACAGATGAATATGGAGAAAGTATATGTAAGTGACGCTGGGCCGAAAGTGTCGCCGGCGATCTATAGCTTCTGGAGATGGAGCAATCTTTCAGGCAATGGTACCACTGAAATGGAAAGGGTAGTGGGGCTTTGCCTGGAACTGGGCATCAACACATTCGACCACGCGGAAGTATATGGCGATTACCGTTGCGAGGAAATGTTCGGGGAAGTGATGAAAAGGAAATCGTTCAAAAGAGAGGAGGTGGTATTGTTCTCCAAATGCGGTACACTGCTTCCCCATGCTTCACGTCCTGAAATAAGGGTGGCGCATGTGAATACTTCAGCGGCGCGGATCAATGAAAGTGTGGAAGCTTCTCTCCGTAAATTAAATACGGAATACCTGGATATTTTCCTGCTCGACCAGTTGGACCAGCTTTCCAACCTTGAAGAGACCGCACTCGCGTTGGAACGGTTAAAAACATCCGGGAAAGTAAAAAACATCGGCGTGTCAAACTTCTCGGTGTTCCAGCACCAGTTGCTGGCCGCTTACTCCCGCATTCCCATTGTAACCAACCACATTGAACTGAACCTGCTGCATACCAATGCCCTGGACAATGGCCAGGTGGATTATATCAAACAACGCTATATGCGGCCTATGGCCACATCGCCGCTCGCGGATGGTTGGATCCAGGATGGAACGGATGAACAGGCGGTAAGGGTAAGGAAAGTGTTGGCTGAGCTCGGAGAGAAATATAAAGCCAACATTGAATCCATAGCCGTGGCCTGGTTGGTGAAACTCGGGGCGCTTCCACTGATCGGTACTTCCGATGAAGACAGGATCAGGAACATCGCGAATGCGTTCGGCGTGCAACTGGATATCCAGGATTGGTATATGCTGTATAATGCTTCGAAAGGAATCTGAATGCAATAAAACCGGATAAAGAAAGTCCGGAGAAGGAAGGGCCAATCGAAAATTAATTATAAAGATTGGCCTTTTCTTTTGTATTTTTGTCTACTGAAATGATAGACTGATATGCTGGATTCGTATGGACGACTTTTGTGTATTGATAGTGGCGGAATTTGAAACCAGTCATTTAGTACATTAGCGTACAAATGAAAACTATGAACACTGTTAAGAGAACATTTACTGAAGACTGGGTGGCAGTGGTTGGCGGACTTGCACTTATTGTGGCGGTATTGATCGGCTTCAGGCCGGCTTCGCCGGCATTCGGATGGAAAGATGCGACAGGTTTATCAGGACTACTCACAGATCCCGTTCTGTGGATGCAGTTGGGTGTTTTTCTGGTGGTATTCCTTGCAATGGCCATTCTTTTCGCTGTGCTGCTTGGAAAGCCGATGGTTGGGGCTGTGAGGTCCATTATTATTGTGTTTGCACTTACCGTGGTAGCGCTTTTGCTTGCCGGGAACAAGACCATGAAATCTTTCAACCTGGAAGCGGTTATATTCAGTTTGTTGATCGGCCTAGCTATCGGTAACTGCTTTAAAGTGCCCGCCTGGTTGAAAAATGGGCTGTTTACTGAGCTTTGGGTAAAAACAGGCGTGGTGATGCTCGGTACTTCTATCATTTTTTCGGATGTGTTGAAAGCTGGTGGACTCGGCCTTTTACAGGCATTGGCCGTAGTAGTGTCGGTATGGTACTTCGCGTTCTGGCTTTGCCGTAAACTAAAAATCGATGAGGAGATGGGCATCATGATTTCCAGTGCCGTCTCCATATGTGGCGTTTCTGCTGCGATAGCCACTGCCGGCGCCATCAGGGGTGACCATAAAAAACTTTCGTATGTGATATCGCTGGTATTGATCACCGCGATCCCGATGATGATTGGTATGCCCTACCTGGCCCACTGGATGGGGCTTTCGCAGGAAGTGACGGGCGCATGGCTGGGTGGAAGCATTGATACCACGGGAGCGGTAGTGGCATCGGGAACATTGGTGGGGGAAGACGCATTAAAAATCAGCACCATTGTGAAGTTTTCGCAGAATGTATTGCTCGGGCTGGCGGCTTTTGCCATATCCGTGTACTGGAGTTATAAAGGCAGGGCCGATAAGCTGGAAGAAGGGAAGCCTGCGGCGAAAGTGATCTGGGAGCGGTTCCCGAAATTCGTGATCGGTTTTGTGGGTGCATCGTTACTCTTTTCTTTCCTGTTGTCGCCTACTGTGGTGGCAGCGGTAAAAGAACCGGTGAAACAATTACAGGGCTGGTGGTTCGCGTTGGCATTTACCGGCATCGGGCTGGAAACAAGGTTCCGCGACTTGTTCACGGAAGGTAACCGGAAACCTATGCTCGCCTTTCTCGGCGCACAGTTGTTCAATGTTATTGTCACGCTAATACTCGCCTGGTTTTTGTTCGGCTAAAAAAATAGTAAAAAAATAACAACCGGTTTGGGGGATGGAAAGCGTTGACGTGCCATAAAGGATATGAACAGGGAAGAAATCAGTCAGTTGGCAGCGAAAGTTACGGACGGCACGGCTACCGATGCGGAGCTGGCGCTCTACAACCAGGTATGTGCTGGTTTCTATGCTTCCGGAACGGCAGCGCCGGGCGAGGAACGGGCAGGCGAAAGGCTGTCGCAACAACTTCGCGGGTACGTTAAACCTGTACGTACGCTGAAAATGACCTGGATGCGTTGGGCCGCAGCCGCTGTAGTTTTGGCCGTTGTAGCAGGAACCTGGTATGGCGTTTCCCGTAACGACAAAACGGATACGCCCGTTCCTGTAGCGGAAGTTCCTGTGGCGCCCGATGCCAATCCCGCAGGTGACATCGCCACACTTACGCTGGCAGACGGCTCCATTGTATCCCTCGATTCGGCGCTTTCAAGCGGAGTGGCCACAGTGGGTAACGTGCGCATCACCAATAATAATGGTGTGCTTTCTTACCAGTACGATGCCGCGCTCTTACCGGCGGCACCTGTTAAAGATATTCCTCAGAATACCATTACCACGCCACGAGGAGGCAAATACCAACTCCTGCTGCCAGATGGGACAAATGTTTGGTTGAACGCCTCTTCCAGCATACGTTTCCCGGTTTTCTTCGCCGATAACAAGGATAGAAAAGTAGCCATTGAAGGAGAAGCTTATTTCGAAGTCGCCAAAGCTGGTACGCCATTTAAAGTACAGACGAAGGATTATGAAATTGAAGTGCTGGGAACACATTTCAACATAGATATGTACGAAGATGAACCCGTGAACGCGACCACACTGCTGGAAGGTTCCGTGAAAATACATTTCAAAAAAGGAACTTACCTCATGAAACCGGGCCAGCAAACCCGTACTTGGGATCAAAAATTCGTTACCGTTTTTTCAAATGTGAATACGGAAGAAGTAATGGCCTGGAAAAACGGACGCTTCTTTTTTAATGATACGGATTTCAAATCCATCATGCGCGAACTCGCCCGCTGGTACAATGTGGATGTGGCGTATGAAGGGAACATCAGCGATAAAAAATATACGGTGGACCTGTCGAGGAGTACTAAACTTTCCGACCTGCTTGAGATACTGAAAGTAAACGGTATCCAGGCGGATTTCAATGGCCACCTTCTAACGGTCAAGAACCAATAAACCTGATCTGATCGTTGCTTGCAGGATGATAAGTTAGCTGCCAAACCTTAAAGCAAAGCCTTAACCTTCAAAATTTTTTCCACGGCGTTCTGAAAAAGAAACCGCCCCGGGGGCAACCGGAGCGGCGTAAAGTTCAGGCGGCCCGCCGATCCCGGAACTGAATCCGGATTATCGGACAAAGCTTGTATTCCGCTATTGCGGCCTGGTATTATTCAACCCAAACTCAACGAAGTTATGAATTTAAACGCTTCCCCCACAAAGCGACCTGGGGGGCTATTAACCAAAACACTGTTATGTAAAAGGACCATCTCCATTCAACCAGGAAAATGGCTCCGCACGCAAACAGCTACCAAAATTGTGCTGGCGATGAAATTTACAGCCATCTTTTTATTCGCAGTATGCATGCAGGTTTCCGCCAAAACCTTTTCGCAGAACGTGTCCATCAAACAGAAGGGCATGTCGCTCGAAAATGTTTTCCGGGAAATAAAACGGCAGACCGGCTACGATTTCTGGGCCGACAGCAAACTTTTGAAGAATGCACCTAAAAAAGACCTCAACCTGTCGGATGTCAATTTCCGGGCAGCCATCCAGGAAAGCCTCGATGGAACCGGTTTATCTTACCGGATTGTTGGAAAGGTGATCGTAATCAAAGAAGCGGAAATCTCTGCTAAAGAATTTCGCGCCACTGTCAACACACCACAAATCACCGTAGAAGGAAGAGTGCTGGACGATAAAACCGGGGAGCCTGTTATCGGTGCCAGTGTAGTAATCAAAGGGATGAAGAAAGGTGTATCCACGGATGCCGCCGGTCGCTTCTCTATTACTGCCGACAAAGGATCAATCCTCGTCGTTTCTTTTGTTAGCTATCTCCCCAAAGAAATTGAAGTGAAAGATGGTGATGTGGTGACCGTTCGCCTGGAAGCGAGCCCTGCTTCCATGAAAGAACTCGTGATTACCGGTGTGTTCTCCCGTAATAAACAGAACTACACAGGCGCTGCAAGTTCCTTCACCTCCGAAGACCTGGGTAAAGTTACCAACAGCAATGTACTGACCGCTTTAAAATCGCTGGACCCATCATTCCAGATACCACCTAATATTAACCTGGGTTCTAACCCCAACGCGCTGCCCGAAGTAACACTTCGAGGCGGCAACAGCCTGAATGACCTCAGTCGTTCAGGACAGGAGAACCCCTTCAATTATACCAACAGCGTCAATACGCCGCTCTTCATTCTGGATGGATTTGAAGTGTCACTTCAACGGATCAATGACCTTGATATGAACCGGATCGCCAGGGTGGACATTCTGAAAGATGCCGCCGCCACTTCCATCTATGGTTCCCGCGCAGCAAACGGAGTGATCGTTATTGAAACCATCCGGCCTAAAGAAGGTGAACTCCGCTTTACCTACAATGCCAATCTTGTGGTGGAAGCACCTGATCTTACAGGGTACAACCTGCTGAACGCAAGGGAAAAACTGGCCATTGAAAAAGAAGCGGGAGCATATAATTTCAGTTGGAACTTCCGCCAGGAAGAACTGGATATCATTTATGCTTCAAGACTGGCAGAAATTAACAAAGGTGTGAATACCGACTGGCTCGCAAAACCGCTGCGTTCCGGCGTGGGCACCAAACACAATATTTACCTGGAAGGTGGTTCCAATTCCGTGCTGTACGGCATCAACCTCACCTACGATCAGAAGAACGGGGTGATGAAAGGTTCCGACAGAAGGAATATTATGGGAAGTTCCTTTCTTTCCTACCGCATCAAAAACTTCCAGTTCCGCAACGACCTCTTAATAAGTTACAACAGAGCCAACAACTCGCCCTACGGCACTTTCCGGCAATATACGCAGTTGAATCCTTACTGGTCGCCGGTGAACGAAGATGGAACACAGAAGATATACCTGGAGTCCATCATCGATCCCAGAACAGGCACACGGCTTACCAATTTCGATTCCTACAATAACCTGGACGGACAAGTGGCAGGAAGAGCCGTGAACCCGCTTTACAACGCTTCGCTGAACGTGGTGGACCGCACCACCTACCGGAACCTGACCAATAACTTCTTCACGCAATGGCAGGCGCTGCAATGGCTGCGTGTTACCGGTCGTTTTTCCTACCAGGAGCAGAACGATGAATCCGACAGGTTCCTGCCCGCGCAACACACTTCTTTCGTGTCCAGGCCTACTTTCGAAAAAGGTTCTTACACTAAAGGATATGGAAAAAGAACAAGCATGGAAGGCATGCTCACCGGCGATGTGAACAAACGTTTCGAAGAACACATGGTCTACGCTACCCTGGGCCTTAACATACAGGAAACCAGGTACAGCACGGAATCTTTTATGGTGCAGGGCTTCCCCAATTCAAGACTGGACCAGCTTACCCTGGGCAACAGGTTCCCGGATGGCTCCAAACCTACCGGTACTGAAAGTTTGTCCAGGCTCAGCGGACTGCTCTCCAACTTCAGCTATGCTTACGATGACCGCTACCTGCTGGACCTGTCGTACAGGCTGGATGGTTCTTCGCAATTCGGTTCCGATAAACGTTTCGCACCATTCTGGTCATCAGGAATTGGCTGGAACCTTCACAACGAAAAGATGTTTTCAGACCTGAACTACATCAACAGGCTGAAACTGCGTTATTCCTTCGGTTATACCGGTTCACAGAACTTCGCGAGCTACCTGGGACTCACCACTGGTCAGTATTACACGGATCGCGATTACCGTGGCGTTATTGGTACGTACCTGCTGGGCTTCGGAAACAGTGCGCTGGTTTGGCAGAAAACACAGAAGAACAACTTCGGGGCAGATATCACCTTGTTTGATAAACTTGACATTACCGCGAACTATTTTGTGGAGAAAACAAAAGGAAGTATAGCCACCGTTTCTACCGCACCATCTTCAGGATTCAACTCGTACAGCGATAACATGGGAGATGTGGTGAGTAAAGGGCTGGAAGCGAACATCAGGTACACCATCTTCAGAAGCAACCGCGGGCGCGACAACTGGTCGGTATTTGCGAACCTGTTCCGCGTCACCAATACCATTGAGAAGGTTTCAAATACCATCGAAGCGATGAACAAACGTGCTGATACCACCAGGTCCAGTACGCCCATCATCCGTTACGCGGAGGGGCAAAGTACCACGGCCATTTGGGCGGTACAATCACTCGGGATCGATCCTGCTACAGGTGATGAACTGTTTCTTACCCGCGACGGAAAAATCACTTCTGTGTATTCCCCCCTCAACCAGGTGATCGTAGGCGATACAAGAGCAGATATTGAAGGAACTTTCGGCACCAATTTCGAAAAGAAAGGCATTGGCGTGAACCTGTATTTCCGTTTCCGGTACGGCGGACAAGCCTACAACCAAACCTTGATCGACAGGGTGGAGAATGTGAACGTAGGCCTTTATAATGTAGACAGAAGAGTGGCAGAAGAACGCTGGAAGCGTCCGGGAGACCAGGCTTTCTTTAAAGGATTGCTGGACCATGCCGGTTTCTCGATCAGTGAAAGAACCTTCGCGACCTCCCGTTTCGTACAGGACGATAATTTCCTGAGCTGCGAAAGCGCTTCTCTCTACTACCGCTTTTCGGATGCTTTCAATAAAAAGTTCCGTTTGCAGAATACCAGGGTCACACTTTTCAGCAACGAAGTATTCTGGACATCTAGCATCCGCCGCGAACGCGGACTGGATTATCCGTTCAGCAGAAGCTTTACGTTGCAGTTCCAAACCACTTTCTAACCAAAGAACCAGAACAAATGCGTTTACATAAATCTATCATTATACTTTCTTCTTTCCTGGCCATGGCGGGACTGAATTCCTGCAAAAAGTGGCTGGAAGTAAATCCGCGTACGCAGATCAGGGAAGATGAACAATTCAGCAGCCAGCAGGGCTTTACAGAAGCGCTGTTCGGCGTGTATCAACTGCTGGCGAACCAGGACAGTTATGGCAGGAACCTCAGTTATGGTTTCCTGGACGTGCTGGCACAACGGTACGAAAACAAAAGTAGTACTACTGCAAACGTGTATGGCCAAATTGCACGGTACAACTATTTATCTACCACACCTACGAATGTGCCCGCAATAACCGATGGCATCTGGCAGGTCCAATATAAAGCCATTGCACAGGCGAATCTCATTCTGAAAAATGTGGATGCAAAGAAAAATGTGCTGTCTACAGAGGCTTACGCGTTGGTAAAAGGGGAAGCGATGGCACTGCGCGGATTTCTTCACTTCGACCTGCTCAGGATGTATGCGCCCGCTTATCTTGAAGGCGCAAATGCAGCCGCGCCCGCTATTCCGTATCTCGAAGCGTTTACGGTTTCTCCGCAGGCCAGGCTTACGATAACCGAGGTGCTGGATAAATGCGAAGCTGATCTGAAAGCTGCCGATCAGATATTGTCTGCCTATCCTGATATAGATCAGATCGCGGACAACCAGGGTGCCACATCCCTTGACCTGCTTTCGATGTACAGACAGAACCACCTCAACAGTTGGGCCGTAAAAGGCATGCTGGCAAGGTTATACCTCTACAGCAATGAAAAGACCCTGGCGCTGGAATATGCTAAAAAGGTGATCGACAGCGGAAAATTCAGGTTCATTCTTCCTACAGAGATCAATGCGGATGCAGCCAATGTTGCGTCGGACCTCACGTTTACAAGAGAACATCTTTTTTCCGTACATGTGTCGGGGCTGAAATTGCAGGTGGATGCGGATTTGAAGAATACCTCCACAACAGGTGGCGAGGCAGCCGATTTCTTTACAACACTTACGAAAGTAAACAACATGTACGAGGCTTCGGTGGCCGGATATGGCACAGATGTGCGGAAATATGAAGCTTCGCAGAATATGTGGTTTCGCGTGACCGATGCCGTTATCTATTCTAAAAAGTTCTACTCAGACAATGTCTCAAACGTTAAGCAACGGCTCATTCCTGTACTCCGCCTGCCGGAAATGTATTATATCGCCGCAGAAGCAGCGCCCGCTACTGCCGATGGATACGCTTACCTGAACGAGGTGCGTAAAGCCAGGCTGCTTCCTGAACTGGCCACTACCGGGACTGCCGATCAACTTCATGCGGAGATACTGAAAGAATACCGCAAAGAGTTTGTGGGCGAGGGGCAACTCTGGTTCTATTACAAAAGAAGGAATACCGTTACCATCCCCGATGGTGTAGGCAATCCGATGAACGCTACCAAGTATGTGTTCCCGCTGCCAAACGCGGAAATTGAATTCGGTAAATAACTAAAACGCAGCAATGAAACAGTTAATAAAAATATTCCTTCCCCTGGCGGTTGTTGTCCTCGCGGCATCCTGCGCCAAGGATGACAGGCTGATGTATGAAGAAGACGCACGCGTATATTTTTACAAGAACGTACGCGGCTCACAAAGCAACGCTGATAGTATAGATTTCAGCTTTCAGTCACTTCCCGATACAGCCACCACGGATACCGTTTACCTCTGGATGAGAATCATGGGAACCGCCGTTCCCAAAGACCGTGTGATCAATATCGTGGCGGATAGTGGTCGCGCCGTAGCAGGATACCATTACAAACTCGGTCCGCTGGTGATGCCCGCGAACGCCTATGAAACACAGATACCCGTTTATTTGTATCGCAAGCCAGGTTTGAAGGACAGCTTGGTCTCCGTAATGTTCTCCGTGCAGGAGTCGCCTGATTTTAAACCCGGATTTCCGGATAACCCAAGAACTGGTTACCGCTACGACAGGCTGCATTACAAGGTGAGCGTTACCGATATGCTATTGAAACCCACACTCTGGGAATCGGTATGGCTCGGGCTTTTTGGGGAATATTCAGTGGTGAAGTTTAAGTTTCTGATAAAGGTTACCGGTAGGGCAGACTGGAACAGTTTTCCTTTCCCCCAGGATCAGCGTTTCCTCGTACAAACGGCCAAACTGGCACTCCTGGAATACGAGGCGCTGAATGGTCCCATGTACGATGAGAACAATAACATCGTGTTCTTTCCTTAATCACTAAAACATTTGTAATGAAATCTCATTTTCATAAAGGCGTATTGCTTATAACGGCGCTCTGCCTTGCATTGGCAGGATGTTATAAGGATGATTCCACCGAAGCACATATCCAGATCAACGAACTTAAATTAATGGATACGGCCGCATCAAAGAGGATCAATATTCTTTTTAAAGACACCTTGAAACTGAAACCAACGCTTACGCAAGCGATGGGTGCAGATATGTCAAGACTGAAATTTGTTTGGAAAGTTTACGACAACTCGCCCACTCAATCTTATATCGTTCCATTCGACACTTTGGGATATGCACTAGAGTTGAAAGCCATTATCGATGCACCGTTTGTATTGGGTAACGATTACAGGGTTACGCTTAGTGCAACAGATACAGTGGCGCAAACCTCGGCGTTCATCTCTTACAATATCACGATAAACAACCTGTACGGACAAGGATTGATGGTGCTGGAAGATAAAGCTGGTATAGGAGATATCTCCTTTATTTTCCCTGATCAAAGTGTAGAGCATGGTCTGTACACGAAGTTGAATACCACACCTTTGGTTAAGCCCCGTAAGCTGGAGCTGACAACATTTGGTGTAACTGATGATATTTCGTCCTCCGGAAAAAGGTTGTACATCCTCGCCGAAAGCGGTAGTCAGGAGTACAACTATACGACCATGACGAAGAAGTTTAATTTTGATGTACTCTTTTTCAATCCTCCGGCAGTAATGAATCCGCAGCGCATAACATGGGTAAGTAGTAGTTCAAATGTAAATTCGCTGTCTGCATCACTTGGTGTAGTAATCAACAACGGGTGGGTTCATTCTAACCTGGTGGGTGGCTTCCCTGGTACCAAAAAATGGGGTGCTGCAACTGTTACCCCCGGCCAGAGCGGAAACCTGAATTACAGCCTCGCACCTTACATTGCCGGCGGCACCACTTATACGGCTGTGGTGTACGATAACCTGGGCAAACGTTTCTGGAGCGTGGGTGGAAACAACCTCGTGGCTTTTCCTTCAGGGGCCAGCACTGAGTTTGATATGAACAACGTGGGCATGGAAATGATATTTATGGATTCCGCCAGCGTGGTGCGCAATTACAATGCGGTAATGAAAGGCAGTGACGGCTTCCCTTATCTGCTCCGTTTTAGCACTGCGGCAACTCCCTCCACTTTGGGGAAAGTGCAGATGAATGCTCCGGGGATTCTGTCGCTGAAAGCTGCCACAGGCGCAACGCTTACGCCGCATCTTTACTACAGTGGGGACAATGTGATCCGGAAGTATGAGACCACATCAAATACCACTACAGATGCTTATGCTTTTCCTGCTTCGGAACAAATCACTTTCATGAAATACCAGAAAGCCATTCCGAATGGAACCGGCTCCCGGATTATGGTGGCCACATGGAACGGTACGGAAGGCAAACTGTATTATTTCCCAACAACACTTACAGGCGACCTGGAACCGTATTCCAACGTATTCACTGGTTTCGGAAAAATTGTGGATGCCGCATATAAAGTTCCTTAGTAAAAACAAGGTGTGCCGCAACAAATGGCACACCCTTTAAAATATCAAACAAATACCATGAATACACCTGCTAAATTCCTGCTGACAGGAGCGATTTTTCTTGCCGGCGCCAAACTTCAGGCGCAAACACAGGGGCGTTCCCTGGCCGATAGTCTGAACAGAAAGTATGCCGCTATGGCGCGGAGTACTGATCCCGACTCCCTGCAATTGCTGCAGAAAGAGTTGTACGGATTGCTGAAATCGAAGGATGAAAAAATATGGAACGTAGCCCGCAATGGCTTCTATCAAATGAAAAAAGCCGCTGTTTCCGATTCGCTGGAAAAAGTGATGGTGAAGAAGTTCCCAAAAGGAACTACAGCACGCGGCGCCGGGGTTACAGCTATTTATGATGAAAAAGATCCGGTGAAAAAGGAGACGCTTTACAAGGCATGGCTGAAGAAGTTTCCCCCGGAAAATGCAGGAGGAGACAAGATTCAGTATGATTACGCAAAACAGGCTGTGGCATCCGCTTTCGCAGATGCGGGCAATTCCATCAAGGCGCTGGAATACAGCGATAGTTTTTATACGGAAGTATGGAGTGGGGAAGGCTATGCGGGCGTAGCGATGAGGCTGCTACGCGTAAAAGATACTGCTTCTGCCGTACCGCTGTTAAAGAAGGCAATAGGCGTGGCTGAATCTTATATAAATGAGAAGAAGAACGAATATGGCGCAGGGTTTGCCGCTATGGGTTTTCCCGGATACAGCATGACCTATGCCGAGATACTGATGGCGCAAAAAGAATACGATGAAGCCCTGCTTTACCTGAATAAGGCGGAAGAAGCCAGCAAAACACCCCGTGCCGGATTGAGTGCAGCAAAAGCCAGGATCATGAAAGGACTTGGCAGGAACCTGGAAGCATTCAAAGCGTTGGAAACAACCATCGCGGAAGGGCAGGGCGATGATAAGATGAAGGCTGAACTAAAGGCCATGTACGTGCAGTTGAACGGAACAGATGCCGGTTTTGAAAAATACCAGGCCGACATGAAAAATCAGTTCCTCGAAAAACTGAAAGTACAGCTCACCAAACAGATGGTGAAAGAACCCGCGGCCCCATTCACTGTGAAGGATGCTTCCGGTAAGCAGGTGTCCCTGGCCGATTACAAAGGAAAAGTAGTGGTACTCGATTTCTGGGCTACCTGGTGCGGTCCCTGCAAACGTTCTTTTCCTGCTATGCAAATGGCGGTGGATAAATACGCGAAGGACCAGAATGTACATTTCCTTTTTGTGGATACCTGGGAAAATGTAGCGGATTATGAGGCTGAAGTGAACAAGTTCATCACAGCCAACAAATACCGTTTCCATGTGGTATTCGATCCGCGCCATCCCGATACAAAAGAGTCTGCCGTTGCCAACGCGTATAATGTAAAAGGAATTCCCGCAAAATTTGTGATAGATGGCAAGGGAAACATCCGGTTCAAAATGACCGGCTTCTCCGGTGGAAACGATGCCGCCGTGGAAGAACTGAGTGAAATGATCGAAATGGCGCGTAAGTCCTGACCGTCCATTCCATAATAGTGCCTGGCCTGTAATGAATTAAGCGTCCGCATGTCGTGGGTTTTTAATAAATTACAGGCCAGATATGGAAGGATTGGGCAATTACGATGCATACTCCGACGAACAGCTCCTGGTACCCCTTGCCTCCGGCGATGTGGCTGCGTTCGAAGAATTGTACAACCGCCACTGGCAAAGCATGTACCGTTTCGCCTGGAACATCCTCAAAGAAGAAGCCGCAGCTACCGATCTTGTACAGGATGTATTCCTTTGGTTGTGGACACACCGGGCAACCGCAAACATCTCCCATGTAAAAGCATACCTGCACGGCGCCATTAAATTCAAGGCCGCGAACTATATCCGTTCCGGGAAAGTACGCGATAGTTTTTTTGAAGAAGTACGCCAAAACCATCCGGAGCAAACCAGCAGTTCCGTTGAAGAGGCGTTGGAGATCAGGGAACTGAAAGCCATCATCGCCCACGCCGTGAACCAACTCCCCGAAAAATGCCGCGAGATATTCATTCTCAGCCGAGACCAGGGGCTTTCTCACCGGGAAATCGCGGCACAATTAGGACTTTCCGTGAAAACCGTTGAAAACCAGGTGGGCATCGCCTTAAAAAGAATCCGTTCTTCTATCGATATGCGTTCCGGTGAAAAAGGATGGGACGTGGCTGTTACTCCTAAAATGTTATTGGAAGCCATGCTCCTTTCTGGTTATGGTGCCGCTGCTTCCTGAGTCGCTGCCTTCTGCGCCAGATACCCCGCAGCAATCAGTTGCAACGCATGGTACATCATAACGGGCAGGAGGAACAGGCCCGCATGAGCGGAATGCTGAAACAATACACTACTCATTACTGTGCCATGCACCAGCGATTTTTTGGAAGCACAAAACTGCGCGGTAATAGTATCTTTCCTGTCAAGGATAATGTTTCGTGCCACCGTTCCCGTTAGTAAGTAGATGAACCAGAAAAGCAAGGCCATGCCCAACATAAGATACAATACATGTGCTGTGGGCAGATCGCTGAATGCCCTGTGGTAGAATGATTCACAGAACGATGCATAAACGATGAGCAGGATCACACTCTGATCGCTCCATTTAAGGAACTTCGCGTTCTTTTTTGCCCATCCACCCCAGGATTTGTGCAGGAGTTGTCCCAGTATTACAGGTAATACCACCTGGTAACCCAGTTTTAAAAAGATGGCGCCTGAATCAAACTCTCCGTCCTGGGAAAGGAACAACGACATCCATAAGGGGGTGAGTATGATTCCGGCCAGGCTCGAAACGCCCGCGTTTAATATGGCGCCAGGTACATTGCCGCCAGCTATTGAAACCATCACCACCGAAGAAGATACCGTGGAAGGGAGTGCGCACAGAAAGAAGACCGCAAGCCATACATCCTGCTGGCCTACATTGAAAAAAGGTTTTACCAGCAATGCGATCAATGGGAATACCACGAACGTAGTGGTTTGTATCAGCAGGTGCAGCCTTGTGTTGCGCATACCCGCTTTCCACTGTTCCGGACTCAACTTAAGACCGTACAGGAAAAATGTGAGACATACACCCCAGAAGCCGGCGGTATCAAGTGCCTTCGCGCCGGTTGTCGCGCCCCATACAGGATACAGCCAGGCAACTATAATCACCGCCAGCAATGCCAGTACGAATTGTTGGGAGATAAGTATATGTCGCAGATAACGGAGCGTTGCCTTCATCATGTAATAAAGTTCGGATCTGTTGGCGAAGGTAGAACATCGTAAAGAATCATCTGCTTCGTTCGGGTTAATTTGTTGTTTCGATACATCGGGTCAGCAGAAATTCGTTGTATCTTAGCCGCAAACACCTTTCATGCGCAAACCTTTTTTGTTGTTGCTCACCCTCTGCTGCACGCAGTACCTTTTCGCGCAGCAGTTCACAACTAAATCAAACGGTAAAATCAGGCTCACAGATGCAGGCGCTGCGTTCTTCGCTTCGCTTCCGCTGAAATGCCTGAACAAAGAATATCCTTATAAAACGGGGATTGTATTTGGGAATGAAACGCAGGTGACGGCGCCCAAAAACTACCATCCCGCATTCTTCGGGTGTTTCGATTGGCACTCCAGTGTGCATGGTCATTGGGTGCTGGTGAAAATGCTGCGGCATTTTCCTTCTATTCCACAGGCCGTCACCATTAAGCAGCAACTCTCCGAACATTTGTCAAAAGAAAATATAGAAAAAGAATTGCAGTTGTTCAGCGGCGAGAATGCCAGCTTTGAACGCATCTATGGCTGGGCCTGGTTCCTGCAACTGCACCGCGAACTCGTGCTGTGGAACGATCCCTGGGCCAAACAACTGGCTGCAAACCTGGAGCCGCTGAGCAAACATTTTTCTTCCGCATGGATCAGCTTTCTTTCGCGACTGGCTTATCCGATCAGGGTGGGAGAGCATACTAATCTTGCGTTCGGACTTAATCTTACCTTGGATTACGCGGAAACCGTAAAGGATACCGCGCTCCAGCAGGCGATCAGCAAAGCGGCTTTCCGCTTCTATGAAAAAGATGTGAACGCACCGATTGTGTATGAACCCGGCGGTTACGATTTTTTAAGTCCTTCCCTGGAGGAAGCAAGGCTGATGTCGAAGCTGATGCCGGCTTCCGCTTACCGGCCCTGGTTAAAACAATTCCTGCCCCAATTGTTCACCGATCCTGCTTCGGTATTAAAAATAGCGATCGTGAACGATCGTACCGACGGGAAACTGGTGCATCTTGATGGGCTGAACCTGAGCCGTTCCTGGTGTCTGAACGCGATTGCGGAGAAGTTGCCGGTGCAGGAAGGGCTTCCTTTAAGGAAACTGGCGGAAAAGCACCTGGAAGCGGCATTGCCCAATGTGGCTTCCGGCGATTATGCCGGAGAACACTGGCTCGCTTCATTCGCTACTTATGCACTGATGCCGTAAATAAAAGAGAGGGCGTTTTCAAGGCGCCCTCTTCAAGATAAAACAAGGATAACTCGAAATATCGGGTGGGTTATCCTCACGCCTTTAAAATTACAGAAAAAATCCGCTATAAAACAACCATCAAACGTTTGAAGGCAGGATGCTGCTCATTTTTCAGTACTTTCCTGCCTAAAATCGTTTGCTATATGTTGAAGAACTCGCTCGTTGCTGCGGCTTTCCTGATGGTCGCGGCCAGCCCGCAGGCACAGGATGCGGCATTTACACCCTTGTTTAACGGAAAAGATTTGTCAGGATGGAAACAACTGGGCGGCAAAGCGCAGTATGTGGTAGAAAATGGCACCATCACCGGTATTACGGTCGCCAAAACCCCGAACTCCTTTCTTGTAACGGAAAAAGAATACGGAGACTTTATTCTTGAACTGGATATGTGGATGGACAGTGCCGCGAACAGTGGTATCCAGGTCCGTAGTTTGTCGAAGCCTGATTACCTTGATGGACGTGTACACGGTTACCAGGTAGAAGTGGATCCTTCTGAACGCGGCTGGAGCGGCGGCGTGTACGATGAGTCGCGCAGGGGCTGGCTGTATCCGATGGAACTTAATCCTTCTTCCAAAAAACTGTTTAAACTTGGCGCATGGAACCATTACAGGATTGAGTTCGTGGGCAATACGCTCCGTACTTTCCTGAACGGTAAACCTGCGGCTTATGTGATTGATGACGCCAACAGCAAAGGTTTCATCGCTTTACAGGTGCATTCCATCGGCAATGAAAAAGAAGCCGGAAGAAAGATCCGCTGGAAGAATGTGCGCATTCAGACAAAGAACGTAAAACCTACTGCCTACGATGGTAAGATGAAGGTGGTGAACATGTTGCCCAATAACCTTTCCACAGAAGAAAAGAAAAGCGGTTATTCTTTACTGTGGGACGGTGTTTCTACCAAAGGCTGGAAGGGGGCCTATAAAAATACTTTCCCTGAAAAAGGCTGGAAGATTGAAAACGGTGAACTCGTGGTACTTTCTTCCAATGGTGGTGAGTCTACCAACGGCGGAGACATCGTTACCGAAAAAATGTTCAGCGCCTTCGTGCTGGAATTCGATTTTAAACTCTCAAAAGGCGCCAACAGCGGCGTGAAATATTTTGTAACAGAATCTGAAAACAATGCCGGCTCCGCGATCGGGCTTGAGTTCCAGATACTGGACGATGCCGTTCACCCTGATGCCAAACTGGGGGCTGCCGGTAACCGTACCATCGCTTCTTTGTACGACCTTATTCCTTCCTATAAACATCCAAATGCCATTAAACCTATAGGTGAATGGAACAAGGGCATGGTGGTGGTTTATCCCGATAACCGTGTGGAGCACTGGTTAAACGGTGTACGCGTGTTGCATTATGAACGAGGCAGCCAGTATTTCATTGGGCTGGTGGCCAGGAGTAAGTATGCACAGTGGAAAGATTTCGGCATGGCGAAAGAAGGCCGGATATTGCTCCAGGATCATGGCGATGAAGTGCGTTTCAGAAGTGTCAAAATCAAAACCCTCTAAACTTTATAAAAACGATTGACTATGCAGGATTCACGCAGAAAATTCATCAGGAACGGCGCTTTGGCCGCCACCGGGGTATGGATGGGATTACCCGGTTTCTCCGCGAAGAGTTACAATAATATACTTGGTTCGAACGACCGGTTGCGCGTTGGCGTTGTAGGTTTCTCCGATCGCTTTAAAGATGCGCTCTTCCCTTCATTCCAGGCCCACAAAGGTGCCTTCAATGCAGAGATCGTGGCCATTTCAGATATCTGGAAACTTCGGCGCGAAGAAGGTACGGAGTGGATAAAAAGTCGCACGGGGCAGGCCGTTCAGCCTTTTGTAAACAATGAAGCGCTGTACAACAGCAAGTCGGTGGATGCGGTGATCATCAGTACGGCAGACTTCCAGCACGCGTTGCACGCTATCGAAGCAGTTAAGGCCGGTTGTGACGCTTACGTGGAAAAACCTTTCGCGGAAACGATGAGCGACAACCGTGCCGCGCTGAAAGCGATTCAGGCGAGTAAAAAAATAGTGCAGATCGGTTCTCAGCGCCGCAGCGGCGGCAATTACCACGCGGCCAACGAATACATTAAAAGCGGTAAGTTCGGGAACATCACCATGGTTGACCTGGTATGGAATGTGAACCAACCCGGCAGATGGCGCCGCCCGGAACTTGTTGCCCAATGCAAGGAGGCGGACCTTGATTGGAAAAGGTTCCTCCTGAACCGTCCGTTTGAAAACTTTGATCCCCGTAAATACCTGGAATACCGCCTTTTCTGGCCCTATTCTTCCGGTATGCCCGGGCAATGGATGAGCCATCAGATCGATACCGTGCACTGGTTCTCCGGACTCAAACATCCGCGCAGCGTTGTCGCCAACGGCGGCATCTACCAATGGAAAGATGGTCGCCGCAACTGGGATACCACCACTGCTGTATTTGATTATGGCTCTGATGATGGCAAACAAGGCTTCCAGGTAGTATTCAGGTCTAGGATGCACAACAGTGTTGGTGGTGTGGGAGAAGTGTATTATTCCAATGGCGGTGAACTTAACCTCATGACGAATACCATTTCTCCGAAAGGTGGTCTTCAGAGAGGAGATGCCCGACCAATGGGTATGGAGGCCAATCTGCTGCCCAACCTGAAACTTACTGAACTGGAAACGAAAGTGGAAACCGCCGCCAACGCCGGTGGCGATATGCTCACGTCCGGGCACATGCGCAACTGGCTGGAATGCGTGCGCTCCCGCAAAACGCCCAACGCGCCCGTGGAAGCCGGATATTATCATTCCATCGCGAATATCATGGTGAACGCTTCCGCCAGGATGGGGGCCAAAGCTACTTTCGATGAAGCTACGCAGCAGGTGATGGTGAACGGGAAGGCTTTCGAACTCTAGTAATCAGGAGAAGTCCTGCTAAAATGACGATACCACTAATAGCCTGTACCGGCAGCAGTTTTTCACCCAGGAAAACTGCTGCCGCAATGGCGCTGAACAAAGGCAACAGGTTATATACCGCCGAAGTATTGGTGGAACCGATCAGTTCCACGGCATTGTTCCAGCAATAATAGGAGAGGAGCGAGGCGCCGATGCCGATGTATGCGATCTGCCCCAGTGTTTTTCCATCAAAATGCATTTCCGGTTCATAATAATATATTTCTACGCCCCAGAAGGGAAGCAGCATGATGGTGCCCGCCAGAAAGGTGAACAGCAATATCGATCCTGAACGGATGCCGGGATTTTTAAGTTTCAACAGTACGGTATAGAATGAAAACAGGAAAGCGCCACCGGCCATTAACAGGTCGCCTTTACTGAAACGGAGGCTGGTAAGGGCCGATAGGTCTCCTTTGGTGATCAGCAGCAATAACCCGGCGATCACTACAACAAAACCGGTTGAACGCAGTGCGCCAAATTTTTCCCTGAAAATAAATTTATTGAGCAGCGCTACGAACAATGGTCCCGATATGGCGATGAGCGACATATTTACCGCAGAAGTATGGTGCGCCGCCATGTACAATAATGTATTGAATACCGAAATCCCCAGAAAAGAAATTGGGATAAGCAACTTCAGTTGTTTGCGGACCATCGGCCAGTCGGCAACCAGTCCCTTCCACGCGAATGGCAACAGCACCAGCGCCGCGGTACCCCACCGGAATACGGACAAACTCACCGGGGGAATATTGTCTTTTAATCCTCTCGCCACAATAAAATTCCCCGACCATATAACCGTGGCCGCCAGGGCCAGCAGGTAGCCGCGGTATTTGCGTGATGTCAGCATAAGGAAGGCAAAAGTAAAGAATCGCAAAAACTTTTACCTTTAACGGGTATGGATTCACTAACGCATATTGTGCTGGGCGCCTGCGTGGGCGAACTGGTGGCCGGGAAACAATTGGGGAAAAGAGCGCTGTTGTTTGGGGCCGCCGCCCAGAGTTTGCCGGATATCGACTTTGTCGCGTCTCCTTTCCTGGATGCTTCCAGCGACCTCATCGCGCACCGGGGCATCACGCATTCCTGGTTTTTTGTGGTCATCTGCACGGCCTTCCTGGTATGGGCCAGCCCGAAACTTTTTCCCAAAACCACCATGACCAATAAGCGATGGGCCATATTATGGGGTTCTGAAATGGCGATCCACCTGTTGCTGGATGCCTGTAATGTGTACGGAACCGCCTGGTGGCTGCCTTTTTCAAACGAAAGGGTGGCGTTTAATCTCTTGTACGTGGCTGATCCGTTGTTCACGATTGTCCCACTCGTCGCAACGTTATTGTTGTGGTGGAAGAGAAGTCCGGAGTTTAAAAGACAGCGGTGGGCAAGAGTCAGTTTGTTTGTGTGCATAGGTTATATCCTGGTGAGCGCTGGGCACAAACACAAAGTAGATGAAGCCGTGCAACAGGCGGCGGTTGAACAGCAAATTCCCGTGAAACAATTCTTCAGCACGCCAACACCTTTTAATATACTCATGTACTACAGTCTGGCCGAGACCGATAGCGGTTATTATGTGAATTACCGCTCGGTATTTGATCAGGATAAGCCTGAACCATTCCGGTTCTACCCTAAAAATGAGCCATTGCTTCAGCAGGTGCGGAATAAACAGGAAGTGAAAAATCTTCAGTTGTTTTCCCAGGGATGGTACACTGTTGAAAAACAAAACGATACCCTCGTTTTCAACGACCTGCGCTTCGGTCAGATCAATGGCTGGAAGTACCGCGATGCCGGGTTCACCTTCTATTATTACCTTGATCGGCCTGATGCCAATGGCCTGGTGGTGCAGCGGGGCAGGCTGAAGAACTGGAATGGCGATGTGGTGAAGGAATATGTCAACCGGCTGTTCGGCATAAAGAAATAGTAGGCCATTCCTGGGGTAATCCGTTTTAACTGTTCGTCAAGGATAGAAATACTCATTTCAATCAAATTGCGAACGTATGAAGAAACTATTGCTGGCTTTTCTAACAATTCCGCTCACTTTAATGGCCCTGGCGCAGGGGGTTGATTTTAAAACCGGTTCATGGGATGATGCTGTGGCGCTGGCTAAGAAAGAAAATAAACTGCTTTTCGTGGATTTGTATTTCGAAGGCTGCATGCCTTGTGCCCAGATGGATAAAACCACTTTTGTGGACCCTGCCATCAGTAAGTTCATCAACGAAGGGTTCATCAGCTATAAAACTGATGTGATGAAAGAAGAAGACGGAAAAGAATTGTGTGTACGCTACGCTGCTGGCGGATTTCCCACCTACCTGTTTCTTTCTCCCGAGGGAAAAGTGCTGGATGTATTCAGTGGATATACTGCTGCGGAAAGATTCCAAACATTAGCTACGGCTGCGGTAGAGCACAATAAAAAGAAAAAATTCCTCGCTTACAGCGTGAACGGCGCTATGGAGAATTACCCGGCTTTTTATGCCGCCCCTTACCTGGATCGTCAGCAAAAATGGGATCCGGCGGCAGCGCTTGCTTTCCTGGATCATCAGAAAGATTTACAAAGTGAGCAGGCCTTTCTGGTCATGTCCAGAATGTCGCTGAACGAAAAGTACAGCACCTGGTTTATGGCACATGCGCAGGAGTTGGCCGAAAAATATGGCCGGATGCCCGTCAGGAATAAACTGATTGATATTGTAGGAAAGAATGCCACAGCGATGGGGTCTAAAGGCGATCGCACCGGTTTTGAAGCGTTGGTGTTGGCTGCGAAGCCCGTTTTTACTGGAAAAGAATGGCGGCGTTTCCATAAAATATTTATGGAAAACTATTTTAAATCGGGCCAGGACATGAAGGGGCTGGCAGAATTTATTGTTTCAAGTGGTCATTATGATTGGGAAGACAAGGTTACGGCCGTGGCACAACTCAATAACAGTAAACTTTCTGCGGAAAAATGGTCCCCGTTTCTTCAAGTGCTTACAGATAAGGAAATTCCTGCATTTGAAAAGGCTTACACCCAGGCTTTTGTTTTTTACAAACTGGACGATAAGGCGAATGCGCTGGCGGCCATAAAAGAGGCTGTTTCCACGCCGGGTGGTAAACCGCATGAGGTGGAAAACGCGAAAAAGTTCATGGACTGGCTGGCGGCTGGAGCATCCACGGTGTTTACACCGGTTCCCGTTTACCGGAATAAGCCGTTGCTGAGCGAATAAAGTGCCTGGGAGGGCTGGAAAACGGAACATGGCGGGTACCCGGTGCCACCGACGTTGTTTTCTCTGGCGGGTAACCGTGTTTTTTCTCCCGGCAACCTGGTGCTTTTCCCTGGTGTGAAAAGTTGTTTTTCCCCATCATTGGTATCCCGATGGTGGGGATTTCTTTTAAGCAAATTCTTCCCATCTCTCTATATTTGCACCATGCAGCAATACCTTCAGCTTGTTCAACATATCCTCGATCATGGCGCGGAAAAGTCTGACAGAACTGGTACTGGAACACTGAGTTGTTTTGGCTACCAGATGCGTTTCGATCTTTCCGAAGGATTTCCCCTGGTGACCACCAAAAAACTTCACCTGAAAAGCATCATCCACGAACTGCTCTGGTTCCTGAAAGGAGAAACCAATATCGCTTACTTGAAGGAGCATGGCGTAAGCATCTGGGATGAATGGGCCAACGCCGAAGGCGACCTCGGTCCCGTATATGGAAAGCAATGGAGAAGCTGGACCGGTGCGGATGGCAAAACATTCGACCAGATAAAGGATGTGCTGCACCAAATCAAAAACAATCCCGACTCCCGAAGGATGATCGTTTCGGCCTGGAATGTGGCGGAATTACCCGAAATGGCGCTGATGCCCTGCCACGCGCTTTTCCAGTTTTATGTGGCCCCTGGAAAAAACGGAGGGAAAGCCAAACTCAGTTGCCAGTTGTACCAGCGCAGCGCGGATGTGTTCCTCGGTGTTCCTTTTAATATTGCCTCGTATGCCTTGCTCACCCTCATGATGGCGCAGGTTTGTGACATGGAACCCGGAGATTTTGTACACAGCCTCGGGGATGTGCATCTGTACAGCAACCACCTGGAGCAGGCTAAACTGCAATTGAGCCGCACCCCGCATGCATTACCGCAAATGAAACTGAATCCGGAAGTAAAGGACCTGTTCAGTTTCCGGTTCGAAGATTTTACCCTCGAAAATTACCAGCCACATCCCGCAATTAAAGCGCCGGTGGCCGTATGATATTTATGGAGAAACATGGAATGCGCGTCTCGCTGGTGGTGGCCGCCGCTGAAAATAATGCCATTGGCCGCAACAACGAACTGATCTGGAAACTTTCGGCCGACCTGAAGTTCTTTAAACACCTTACCTGGGCCATGCCCGTGGTGATGGGTAGAAAAACCTTCGATTCGGTAGGAAAGCCCCTGAACGGGCGCATCAACATCGTGATCACCCGGCAGCAGGACTGGACATCGGAGGGCGTGCAGGTGGCTTCATCTCTGGAAGAAGCCCTGGCGCTGGCCGCAGATGCCGATTGCAAAGAAGTATTCATTATTGGTGGCGCTGAAATTTACAGGCAGTCACTGCCGTTCGCTGATCGGGTCTATCTCACCCGCGTGGAGGTTGCACCCGAAGCGGATGCTTTTTTCCCGGCACTCTCCTCAAGTGAATGGAAACTGGCGGCCGATGAGCCCAGAAAAGCCGACGCTAAAAACGAATACGATTTCCGTTTCCAAACCTGGGATAGAACCTGATACCATGTATTCCGCCCCCGCACTCGCAAAAAAATATATTCAGTATTACCTCTCCGCTTCAAATGGCAAGGGACACGGTATTCATTCGCCTTTCGTTTACGATTTCGTGACAGCCGTATTAAACGATAAGCGTCACTATTATGCGTATACGCAGGTAGAACAACTCAGGGAAGCGCTGAAATCCGACCAGGAAGCACTTGAGATTGTAGACATGGGCGCCGGAAGTGTTTCAGGAAATACCACCCGAAGAACCGTGGCGTCTATTGTCAGGAACGCGGCTAAGTCGCGTAAACTGGCGCAATTGCTGTTCCGGGTGGCCAATCATTACGGTACCGACAGAATGCTGGAACTGGGCACATCCTTGGGGATCACTACTTCATACCTGTCGCTGGCGCGTTTAGGGGGCACCGTTACTACTATTGAAGGGGCTCCGGAAATTGCAGCAGCGGCTGCAAGGAGTTTTCAATCGCTGGGGTTGCGTAATGTGGCCCAACTTACCGGCAATTTTGATGAAGTACTTCCTGCGATCCTGCCTCCGCAAGAGGCTTACGATCTTGTTTATATTGATGGCAACCACAGGAAAGAACCCACGTTGCGCTACTTCGAACAATTGCTGCCGAATATGTCCGGCCATTCCGTGATGATATTTGATGATATCCATTGGAGCCGGGAAATGGAAGCAGCCTGGGAAGAGATCAAACAACATCCTGCGGTAATGCTGAGCATTGATCTTTTCTTCCTAGGTTTTGTATTTTTCCGCCCTGAGTTCCTCGTGAAACAGCACTTTACCATCCGGTTCTGATCTTTCAACTTTCTTCTTGAAATCAGGAACACGAATCCATAAAAAGATGTAACTTCTATCCTGAACCGAAGCCGGAGTTCCCGGCAGGAAATAATCAAATATGGCGGGGATGAAAATTGGTATCTTGAAGGAAAACGACGGAGAAAAAAGAGTGTCTATGCTACCGGAAGCGGTCAAACAACTGATCGCCGGTGGTGCAGAAGTACTGGTGGAAGAAAAAGCGGGGCTTGCGGCAGCGGCTCCCGATGAGGGATATGCGCAGGTTGGAGCTGTTGTCACCAACCGGCAAACTGTGCTGGAAGAAGCTGATTTGTTATTGTCGATTCACCTGCCCAACGATCTTTCCACCATTGCTGCAGGCAAATGGTTCTGCGGCACCTTTCAGCCTTTGTTCCGCTTTGAGTCCATGCAACAGCTCGCGGAGAAAAACAGTACTGTTTTCAGTATGGACATGCTGCCACGCACCACACGTGCCCAAAGTATGGACGTACTCAGTTCCCAGGCCAATATAGCCGGTTACAAAGCCGTATTGCTGGCGGCGCATTTATATCCCCGCTATTTTCCCATGCTCATGACAGCAGCAGGATCCGTACCACCCGCGAAAATGCTGATACTCGGCGCAGGCGTGGCCGGATTGCAGGCTATTGCTACGGGCCGCAGATTGGGAGCGGTGGTGGAAGTGTTTGATACAAGGCCCGCCGTGAAAGAGGAGGTGATGAGCCTCGGCGCGAAATTCGTGGAAGTGGAAGGAGCAGCGGATGCGTCTTCGGCAGGTGGTTACGCTGTGGAGCAGTCAGAGGATTTTAAAAGAAGACAGCAGGAACGCATCGCGGAAAGCATCCGGAAAGCCGATGTGGTGATTACCACCGCGCAGATACCTGGAAAAGCTGCGCCACTCCTCGTTTCAGAAGAGATGATCCGTTCCATGCGACCAGGTTCGGTGATCGTGGACCTGGCCGCGGCAACAGGAGGCAATACGGCGCAGACAAAGAACAACGAAACAGTTGTGGTGAATGGTGTTACAATTGCGGGTTATTCCAACCTCGCGGGAGAAATGCCTTTTGATGCCAGCAGGTTGTACGGTAAAAACCTGCTTAATTTCTTTGCGCTGTTTAAAAAAGAAAACAGCAAATGGGAGGCTCCTTTTGAAGATGAACTGATTAAAGGAACCTGTATCACGCTGAATGGAGCGGTGGTACATGAAAGAATACAATCATTGTTGACCAAATAATACAAGCCATGTCGAATTTCCTGAACTGGATGGTGATTTACCAGGAACTGATTTATATCGTAATACTCATGATTTTCCTGGGCATAGAAGTGATCGGTCGGGTGCCGTCGGTACTGCACACACCGTTAATGAGCGGGGCGAATGCCATACATGGCGTAGTGATCATCGGCGCCATTATCGTGATGGGAAAGGCAGCCCCTGATAATTACGCTGCGCTGATACTTGGTTTCCTGGCCGTGATACTCGGAACGGTGAACGTGGTGGGCGGTTTCGTGGTAACGGACCGCATGCTGGAAATGTTCCGCAAAAAGAAACAATCCTGAATCAAATAGCAAGGACAAAAACAATATTATGGGAAACTCAATGCTGATGCTGGCTTATCTCCTTGCTTCCATCAGTTTCATCGTGGGATTGAAAATGCTTTCTCACCCAGAAACTGCCAAAAAGGGCAACCTGATTGCAGGAGCAGGCATGTTCATAGCAATACTGGCGACGATCTTTTTGTATGAAGAAGAGGGGCAAACACTCGGCAATTATGGCTGGATATTTTCTGGTTTGCTGATCGGTTCCGTAATCGGATGGATGGCCGCCAAAAAAGTGCAGATGACTGCAATGCCTGAAATGGTGAGTCTTTTTAACGGCATGGGCGGGGCTTGCGCGGCGTTGATTTCACTGGTAGAATTCGCGCACCTCCAGGATATGGTAAATATTGCGGGCGCTTCGATCCAGGTTTCCGGTATGCTTGAAGCACTGCCCGATGAATGGAGAGATGTATTGTACAGCAACAAGATCACGCCCGTTTCGCTGTGGATTATCGTTGCGGGCCTGGTGATCGGCTCTGTATCTTTTGCCGGAAGTATGATTGCCTGGGGGAAATTGCGTGGTAAAATAAAAGATATCCGTTTCAAAGGGCAGCAGGCGCTGAGTTTGCTGATGCTGGGCGTGATGATGCTGATGGCCGTTTTGTTGTGGTGGAACGCATCCATTATCGGCGCCGATAGTGAATCGGACTTGCTGACCAATGCTGCGTTGTTTTACGGATTATTCGCCGTAGCATTGTTGTATGGCGTATTCTTCGTGTTACCAATCGGCGGAGCGGATATGCCTGTCGTGATTTCTCTGCTGAATTCTTTTACAGGTGTTGCCGCAGCCTGCGGCGGATTTTTGTATGAGAACAAGGCCATGCTTACCGGAGGTATTCTTGTGGGCGCGGCAGGAACATTGCTGACCATATTGATGTGCAGGGCAATGAACCGTTCCCTCAAAAATGTATTGCTGGGCTCATTTGGTGCAACTGGCGCACAAGCCGTTCAATCAGGAGAGCAGGGAAGCTATAAGGAGATATCGCTGAACGATGCTGCGATGATGATGAATTATGCCGAGCGCGTAATGATTGTGCCTGGCTACGGACTTGCGGTGGCACAGGCGCAACATGCTTGTCATGAGCTGGAGAAACTATTGTCCGCGAGAGGTGTGGAAGTGGGCTATGCCATTCACCCTGTTGCGGGGCGGATGCCCGGACACATGAATGTGTTGCTGGCGGAAGCAGATGTTCCCTACGAGAAATTACTTGAAATGGAAACGGCCAACGAACTGTTTCCCCGTACTGATGTGGTACTGGTACTCGGCGCCAACGATGTGGTGAATCCCGCCGCAAAATCTGATGCCGCTTCTCCCATATATGGGATGCCTATTCTTGAAGTGGAGCTGGCCAAGCAGGTGATCGTGAACAAACGTTCCATGAAACCGGGCTACGCCGGAATCGAAAACGAACTCTTCTTCAAACCCAAAACGTCTATGTTATTCGGCGATGCAAAAAAAGTATTGCAGGAACTGGTCGCCGCCCTGAAAGATATATAGTGCTTGCGCTGCGTCGTAGCGTCGTTGCGAGAAATAAAAACCACAAAACATACTCCATAAATATCACCTCCAAAGAAACTCCCGAACAACTTACCTTTGCCCCATGCTTCAAGAACTCAGGATCGTATTCATGGGCACGCCCGAATTTGCCGTCGCTTCCTTAAATGCTTTATTAAATGCAGGCTGTAATATCGTAGGCGTGGTTACCGCGCCGGATAAGCCCGCCGGCAGAGGGATGAAACTCACGCAGAGTGCAGTGAAACAATATGCCGAAGAAAAGGGGTTACACATACTGCAACCGGTGAAACTCAAAGATCCGGTATTCATTGAGGAACTCCGCACATTGAAAGCCGATGTACAGGTGGTGGTCGCTTTCCGCATGTTACCCGAAGTGGTATGGAACATGCCGCCGATGGGCACCATCAATGTGCATGGTTCTTTGTTGCCGCAATACCGTGGCGCCGCGCCGATCAACTGGGCCGTGATGAATGGCGAAAAGGAAACAGGTGTAACCACGTTTCGCCTGCAACATGCTATTGATACAGGAAACATATTACTTCGTGAAATTATTCCCATTGGGCCGGAAGAAACAGCGGGAGAAGTGCATGACCGGATGAAAGAGATTGGTGCGGCCCTCCTGGTGAAAACGCTGGAAGGTATTGCCGCCGGAAGTTTGGAGGGTATTCCCCAGGAGCAGTTTGATATTCCTGAGACTGAAGTCAGGCATGCGCCGAAAATATTCACGGAAACCTGTAAGCTGGATTGGGATGGTTCCGCGAAGGAACTCCACGACCAGATCAGAGGGTTATCGCCTTTTCCCGGTGCTTTCACGATTTTCCAGGAGAAAACAATGAAAGTTTACAAGTCTACCTATGAGGTGAAGCCACATACGGAAACGCCTGGCAATTGGAGTACAGATCATAAAACCTGGCTCCGTTTCGCTACCCGTGATGGTTACATTTATCCTTTGCTGTTACAACCGGAAGGGAAAAAAAGAATGGCCACGGAAGATTTTTTAAGAGGCTTCCGCGGCTGATGTATTATTGTGAGACTTCCACATTGAATTTGCTGTCTTCTTTCACACCCAGTTCGGCTGCCGCCGCATTGCTGAGTCTGAAACTCAGTCCGCTGTTCTGACGCAGGTCAGGGACTTCACCCAGTACTTTGGCATAGATCGTTTTGTTGGAACCGATATTGGTGATCTTAACCAGTGTTCCGGGCTGCGCACTGTTCATCAGGATGTAAAACTTTCCATCCTGCCAGCCACTCGTACTTTTGAAGATAGCACCGCTGAGCGTGGAAGTTCTAACCGTTCTGCCAGAGCGGATTTCATCTTCATAAGCGCGTTGGAAATAACTGGAGCCTTTTGGTGTATAAACTGGCTGTGTTTTTACTACTGGTTTAGTTTCTTCTTTTACGACGGGTTTGGTTTCTTCCTTAACGGTTGGCGGCGGTGTTTCCTTTTTCTCTTCGGTTTTCGCCACCACTTCTTCCTTCACTGGATTAGTGGTAACCGGTTCAGTTTTTACCGGCGTATTGTTGCTTGCGGTGGCCATGCCATCACCTGCACCGGTAATGTAGCCGATAATCAGCGGCTGTCCCACGGTGAGGGTTTCTCCGGGCAATCCGTTCCACTTTTTCAGCGCATCATACGTTACTTTGTTGTGGTTCAGGCTTACGCGGTACATGCCTTCTTTTTCTTTCACGGTATAATAAACGGGAACGGCACCGGGTTTTGAGGCCGCGTTGATGTCCTGTGAAAAATTAGAAGCCAGCGGTATTTTGATGGTTTGTCCGATCGAAAGTCCTTGTGTTGCCTGCATTCCGTTGAAAGCCGCGAGGTCCTTCGGTGCGATGTTGTACATCCTGCCGATGCTGTAAAGCCCTTCTTTGGCTGCTACGGTATGGTTCAGGTACAGCGTACCGGTTCCACTTCCCTGCACCAGGTTCTTTTGTGCGGAAACGTTGGCGGCCAACAACAAAGCAAGTCCAAAAACGATCATTTTTCTCCTCATACGGTTCAACTTTAAGCCCTGCAAAGATGGGCAAATTATGTTTAAGTTCGTCTTAAAATACCTTCCGTTCTGTCCAGAAGCCCCGGTCGTCCAACACTCAGTATCAATATTTTCTTCTTTCAACTGAGCGCAACCGCGCAAATATCATACCTCAATAGCGGCCATCGGCTTTTTTAAGAATGCGCCACGCAGCAGGATAATAATTATTCACCCTGTTGGATAAGGCTTTTATCCAACCCAGTGGTACGCCACCGTACTTTACAATACCCCATCCAATAAAAGGTGCCGTGGCCCGGATGTCTTCTTTCCTGAGGTAAGCCAATGCTTCCTGTAACGGTAACTCCCATTGCAGCACTTCCTTTTTTAATATAGGGCTCAGGGCAAGTGCATGCTCAGGTATCCACTCTTTCCGGGAGGGCATACCCGCCAAAACACCTGCTTTCTTCAGGTAAAGTGCCGATTGTAGTAGTGCAATATCTTCTTCCATTCCTGCAGGCAACACCGCGTATTGTTGCCCGACAGGTATCAGCGAAAAACGGAAATCCTTATTCAGCAAAGCGGCTGCCTGTTCATGTACCTGTGCGGGAACGGTGGGGATTTTCCTGCCGGTATGTATGCCTGATGGCCTGGTGGAGCCACTTGTTTTGCTGATGCAACAAAGATAGAAACCTTCTCCTTTTGTACGATCAGGAAAAAAACGGTATCCATACCCGTTTTTTAACGGTGATTGCACCGTCATGATCCCCCATTCAGCGGGAATATCCAACGGGATGGACTTGCCCCCGAGTTCTTCCAGCATCCAGTCGGTGATGTGTTCATTCTCTTCTATGGAATAGGAGCAGGTGGAATAAATCAGGAATCCGCCTTCTTTCAAAGCGGGCCAAATATCCGCCAGAATCCTTTGCTGGCGCTGGCTGCAGAGGGTAACATTCTGTTCGCTCCATTCATTGATGGCTGCCGGATCTTTGCGGAACAATCCCGATCCCGAGCAGGGGGCATCCACCACTATCCCGTCAAAAAAGCCCGATAGTTTCTGAAAATCACGGGGATCATTGTTGCTCACCACCGTATTCGCGCCTCCCCATTTTGTGAGGTTTTCTTCCAGGATGGAAGCCCTGCTTTTGATCACTTCATTACTTACCAGCAAACTATTTTCAGCGAGTATCGATTGAATGAGTGTGGATTTTCCTCCCGGTGCCGCACAGAGATCAAGCACTTTCAATCCCGGTTCTGTTGCACCACACGCGGTTAGCGCATGAGAAAGAAACATGGAAGATGCTTCCTGCACATAATATGCACCACCATGCAACAATGGATCGAATATAAAGGCGGGTCTTTCGTGCAGGTAGAACCCATTTTCGCACCAGGGAACCCGTTCCGTTAACGGAGCTGGGGCAAGTGTTTCGGGGAAAGGTTTTAGTGGGTTCAGGCGGATAGACACAGGCGCTTTCCCTTCAGCATGGACTTCCAGGAAAGTTTTTTCATTGAAACCATCAATGTTTTGCAGCGCTTGAACCAGTTGTTGCGGTACCAGACTCATGCCACAAAGCTAAGTTGCCGGAATGGTTTTCCGACATGTTATGGATAGATCAGGTACTTTTTGCGGATGGACTTGAATTTATCCAAAGCGGGTTGCCATGATTTCCGGATGGCGGCTTCCGAAGCGCCATTATTGACCTGCGCCATTAATTCGGCGTTTCCGGCCAGTTTATTGAAAAACATTCCGGTTGGCGTGGGATTCAGCGCCGATGATTTCAGGAAAAACTCTTTTTTATCCGGGAACAGTCTGTATGCTTCCAACAGCCATTTCAACTGAATGCGCCCGTTTATTTTCTCCAGCGCTGATTCGGGTGTTCCGCTTAAATTCCAGCCGTAACAACGTTGGTTCATTAATTTGGGGTTGGCCGCACCGTAACGGCTCACGGGCGTGTAGGCATACATTGTTTTGGGCAGATCGGGGTGTCCAAAAACCTGGAATGCCTTATCTGTACCGCGACCTTCATTCAGCGCAGT
>CAMLRX010000037.1 GCA_946482545.1 uncultured Flavihumibacter sp.
TTTCAAGAAATCTGTTTTCCTCGCTCCCAGCTTTTCTTTCAAAGCAAACGACAAACTTTCTTTCCTGATCAATACGGAGTTCTACAACGCCGAAGCAACCAATACACTGATGGTGTTCCTGAACAGAGGCCGTCAACTCATCGCCAGAACGCCGGAAGAACTGAACATGGATTTTAACCGTTCCTACACCAGCAACGACATCACGTACAAAACACCTACCGTGAACCTTTTCGGACAAATGACCTATAAAATCTCCGACAAATGGACTTCACAAACCAACGTGGCGAGAAGTGTACGGAAAAGTGATGGTTACTATTCCTACGTAATGTTCCTGGATGGCAGTCCGAATGGAGCCATCGCCGCTAACGATACACTGATCAGCAGGTTCGCCTACTACCAGAATTCGACTTCCACCACCACTGATATTCAGCAGAACTTCATCGGTGATTTTAACATTGGAAAGTTCCGCAACAGGGTGATCGCAGGATTCGATTTCATGCAACTCCAATCGGTGAATGATAATTCGGCTTATGCATTGTTCGATTATGTGAATGTGACAAGAGATCAGCCGAATAACTTCGACGCACGCTACGGCATGCTTACCCGCGCAGCAGTTGATGCTAAACTCGCCACCACCGCCGGCGCTACTAAAAACAGCACCAACAACTATACATACAGCGCATATATTTCAGATGTTTTCAATGTTACGGATCGTTTGATCGCGATGGCAAGTCTACGTTTCGACCATTTCGACAACAAGCCTACCGTTAACCATATTTCAATGGCTGAATCCGGGAATTACAGTCAGAATTCACTTTCTCCTAAATTCGGACTGGTATATGAGGTAATAGAAAAACAAGTGAGTCTTTTCGCCAACTACATGAATGGTTTCCGCAATTCGGCACCGGTTGCTAATAATCCGGTTGCCGGTTATCCTGCTAACCTGAAGCCGCAGCAGGCCGATCAGAAAGAAGCAGGTGTGAAACTGGACATGTTCGACCACAAACTTGCTTTCACCGCAAGTTATTATGACCTTCTTGTAACAAATGTTTCGAGGCAGATTACTGCACCCAGCCTTACAAACCCCAGTCAGATGGTTAACGTAACCATCCAGGATGGAGAGCAGGAATCCAAAGGTGTTGAATTCAACCTGATCGCCAACCCCATTCCAGGACTGAACATCGTAGCGGGGTACAGCTATAACCACAGCAAAATCGTGAATGCAGCTCCGGCCACCAAAGACCTCCGTCCAACTTCCGCAGGCCCGGCGAATATGGCCAACCTCTGGATCAGCTACACCGCCAGGGCCGGTAAAATGAAAGGATTCGGCGCCGGATTCGGTGGCAACTACGCCAGCGACAACTACATCACCAACTCCCTGGCCACCGGTACCTTCGTGCTGCCCGCATACACCGTTGTAAACGCTACATTGTTCTACAATGCCGATAAATACCGTCTGGCGCTGAAAGCGGATAACATCGCTGATAAAGAATATTTCAGCGGATGGACCACAGTAGAAAAACAAATGCCACGTCGTTTCTCGGCAAGTATCGGTTTCAGGTTCTAAATTCGCACCTGCATGGTCAAAAAGAAAAAGAACTTTAAATACTGGATCGGAAGGATCCACCTTTGGCTGGGGCTTAGCTCCGGCCTTGTGGTTTTAATTGTGAGCCTTACCGGGTGCATTTTCGTGTTCCAGAAAGAGATCAGCGAACTGGTTTACCGCGATAAACTTTTCGTTACCCCGCCCGCCAATGCTCAAACGCTGCCTGTAAGTACCCTGCTTAAAAATGCGCAGTCTGCCATGGGTGATTCCATCGTGATCCGGAACTTCACGGCTTACAAGCAACCCGATAAAGCCTGGGAATTCATGGCCTTTAAAGGGGGCGATCCCAATGCGCTTACCTTTTATGGTTCCGTGGCATACTACCAGTCCGTGCACCTGAATCCCTACACGGGAGCTGTTACGGGGAAAACGGATTATATGAAGGAGTTCTTCATCACCGTAAAGTACCTGCACTGGAGTTTGTTGCTGAATACACCTTACGGTCAGCCTATTGTGGGCTATGCCACACTTATTTTTGTGGTGATGCTGATTTCCGGTATGATCCTCTGGTGGCCGAAGAAATGGAACCGCGCCAACCGCCAGAAGAGTTTCCGCATCAAGTGGAAAGCGAACTTCAAACGGAAAAATTACGACCTGCACAATGTATTGGGCTTTTATGCGCTTATCCCCGCCCTGCTGATCGCGCTCACCGGTATGGTCTGGGCCTTTAAATGGTGGCAGGCCACAGTGTATGTTGCGGCATCAGGTTCTACCAAAGCGCCGGAACAGGTGAAAGTGGTATCGGCTAAGCCTGAAAACTTTACGGCAGCAGGAACCGATCCGCTCGATATCGCTTATGCAGATGCGTTAAAGCGTATGCCCGATGCCGACAGGATCGCGGTGCTCTCCCCCGCTACGCCCGAAGCGCCCATCCGCATCAACGGATACCGTGGTAAAGAAACTTACCACGATAGAGATGAACTTTTCTTCGACCAGTATTCCGCACAGTTCCTGAAAAGAAGAAACGATTCGGAAAAGAATGCCGGGGAACAGTTGATAGAAGCGAATTATGATATTCATATCGGGGCCATCGCGGGATTGCCGGGAAAGATCCTGGCGTTTTTCGCAAGTTTGATTTGCGCAAGTTTACCGGTAACAGGTTTTATGGTATGGTGGGGCAGGAAGTTTAAGGGGAAAAAGAAGAAACCGGTGGTTGCTGGAGAAGCGAAGCTTTTTATTGAGGAGGCGGTGGGGGTTTAGTTTTGGAAAGTTTTTTTTCACGCGATTGCTTTGTGCTTCGCACTGCGCAACGCACTGCTTCGTACCTCGCAGGAGCAAGGACGCAAAGCATTGGTGGGTTGGGGAGATTTTCTTTTCGTTTTTGTTTCTCGCAATGGCTTCCTGCTTCGTACCTCGCAGCCTAGCAAGCACAATGTGAGCTGTTGACGCAGCAAGTTGAGGATATTATTGAAAGGCTGATTGAAGAACAGCAACACTTTGCGTCCTTGCTCCTTTGCGTCTTTGCGAGGAACTAAGCAGTTGCAATAAAAAAGATACTTTTAAATCCCTTCCGCACACTACACTTTTCGATAAGGAAAAACATTGCCTCTCTCCCTCGGGAGAGCAGCGGGGTGAGGCTCCAACACCTTATATTTGCTTATGGCCTCCCTACTCAAAGATTCATTCAATACGCAATACTTTTCACTGTTCTGTTCGGCGCTGAAAAAAACGGTGCCTTCCTTCCGTGAAAAAACATTTCTTGCCCAGGTATTTTCTGCCGACTGGGAAGGAAAAGAACTGAAAGAAAGAATGCGCCATGTAACCCTATTGTTACCCGGGCATCTTCCAGGCAATTTCTCACAGCAGGTACAGGCGCTCACAAAAACACTGGAAAGCATCCACAAAACCCGCGGTGGCGGGCACCTGGCTGATCTTATATTCCCGGATTTTATAGAGGTATTCGGATTGGCGCATCCACAGGAATCATTAACCGCCATGGAGACTATTACGCAGTTCATCTCCTGCGAATTCGCGATACGCCCGTTTCTGAAAGCCGACCAGGAAATGGTAATGCGCAAGATGTTGGAATGGTCGGAACACCCGCACCACAATGTAAGGCGGTTTTCGAGTGAAGGCTGCCGCCCGCGATTGCCTTGGGCCATGGCTATTCCCGCTTTGAAAAAAGATCCGGCACCCATTCTGCCGGTACTCGAGAACCTGAAAGCAGACAGTTCGCTGTTTGTGCGAAAAAGTGTGGCCAACAACCTCAACGATATCGCGAAGGACCATCCCGGTGTGGTGAAAAAACTGATTGGGAAATGGAAAGGGTTCTCCCCTGAGACAGACTGGATTCTGAAACATGGCAGCAGAACGCTTTTGAAAAAAGCGGATCCCGAAGCACTGGCCTTCTTCGGCTGGGGCGGAAAACTAAAAACAACTGTTTCTGCTTTCAAACTGTCGAAAAAAAAAGTACAGATCGGGGAAGAAATGAGTTTCTCGTTCAACATTGAATTGAAGGAAAAGAAAGCTACCCCGGTTCGCATTGAATTTGCCGTACACTATATGAAAGCGAACGGCACACAAAGCAGGAAAATATTTCAACTGGCTCAAACAAGCCTGGAGCCCGGCAAACAATACACGTTCAAAAGAAAGCTCAGTTTCCGCGACCTCACCACACGTAAGCACCATAAAGGCGCGCATCAGTTGGGAATCGTGGTGAACGGGAAAGAGGTGGAAACGCTCCCCTTTGTGTTGGTGTAATTACAGCGCGGGTGGTGTTTTGGGCGCTTTCTGCTGCGTTCGTTTCTGTTCCCAATAATATAAGCCACGGGTAATGAAATGCCCCATCAATCCGCCAACCAGTACATCGCTGGCCCAGTGGCGGTTGTCGTAGATGCGGGAAACGGCCGTTAAACCAGCAATGGAATAACAGGCTACCGGTACCCATTTAATATGTTTGTATTCCAATGCCAAAGCTGTGGCCACTGAAATGGCCGTATTGGTATGTCCGGAAGGAAACGAGGTGTATTCCTTTTTAAAAGGTGTATGGAAGTCAAAGGGGTTGTCGGTATGCGCCGGACGGTTGCGTCTTGTAAAGCCTTTGAAAGTGGTATACACGGCCGTAGATACGAGCAGGGAACGGGCGCCCATCAAAGATGCGTGTTCCATTTTCCGGTCCTTTGTTATTTTGCCCGCGGCAAGCATACCCATCATAATGAACGGGAAATAGTTGTTGCCGAAGGGTTCCACTACGCGGGCCACTTCGTTGCCAAATTGTGTCCGGTTGGCCTGCGCGAATTTCTTAATCTCGTAATCGAATACCAGCGTGGTGCCAATGGCGAGCCCAGCAATGCCCGCGCGTTTCCAGTCTTTGCCCTTCCAGTGGAAGGGTTGTTTTACCGTGTATAAAAATCCTTGCGGAATGGTTTTAACGTAAGCCCAGTTCAACCGCAGGTATTCCTGCTGAATTGGAAGCGTATCTGTTATGTTAACCACCGAATCGAGTGGTACACGCACCGGGTCCTGTACCATCATGGTATCCTGCGCGGATGTTGTTTGGGCCCATAAATTTCCAACAAAAATTAAAGCGAGGGCAAGGGATTTTCTCATGCAAATCCTGTGATTTTATTTTCCTTCCTGTTTTTTTCCACACTTCCGTAAGCGAGGTTCACCCCCACCCTGATGGCGTGTAAGCCTGATACGCCCTGCAATTCTTCCAGCTCCAGTTCTTCAAGATCGTTCAGCAATACGCCCTGCTCCTGCAGGTAATGGATATACGAAATATATTCCGCGGCTTCTTTCTGGTTGAAATAGACGATCGCGATTTTTCCCGGTTGGGTCAACCGCTCATTGGTGTTGCGGATGCATACCTTGTCGATCCTTTTTTTGATGATGTGGTAACGGATATTGTAGGTGCCTTCCACATCAAAACGGCGTTCATCGTTGCGGAACGAGATGTCGATGGGATGGCTGTGTACGAAGATGAGTTGCGTGGTCCGCAAAGGCACCGCCATTTCCGGGAGCAACGCATGCGTTTTCCGGGCGATGGCCGCCATGGAATCGAGCTGCCACAACCGCAGGTTTTTAAGATAGATGTTGTTGAACGTTTTATCCGGTGAGAGCGATTGACCGATGTACACATCGTATTCAACGCCATCTGTTCTGAACTTTTCGAAATAGAACGGGAACTGCTGTTGCAAATCGGAACTCAGTACATCCAGTTGGGCACTCACGGTTTCGTTCACCAGGCGCATGGAGGCTTCGAGCCGACGGCGGTTTTCATATACCACGCCGGTGGAATCATCGATGGCGGAGAAGTATTTATTGACCACATCCTCCGTTTCGGGATGGGAATGCCTGATGTGTACGAGGAAGGGATGCACTTCGGTTTCGAGGAATTCGTTCACCCAAAGCTGGTCGTTATCGGCCTCTCCATTCTCCACCGCTTCCATTCTTTTGCGGCATTTGAACATCATTTCGTCCATCAGGGCTAGTGGCACTTTCGCGCGCAGGGCGGAAAAGGTTTGTTCCAGTAAGCCGAACTGGCGGCGAAAATCCACATGTAGCGCACTGTTCCGTTGCACGGTGGAATCCCGGATGTCGATAGCGCCGTATAACGGATATACCTGTTCGAAAGTGATGTTTTCCATACGTGGCGCGGCATTGCCGGCCATTTCGGCCCGCATGAATTTCCAGGCCACTTCATTGAATTTCCATTGCACGGCAGGTTGAAGGAATGTAAACTTGTCTTTGATCACCGTTTCCACCTGCGTTTCTAGGTCCTCTATGGTATGTACGAGTAATTGTGCGAGCAGGGGCATGGCCGGATCAAGGCGCGACATCACTTTTTCATCCAGCACATCTTCTTTCCTGGTGTACACTTCCACCATACCCACCAGTTCCTGGTTGTTGAAAACGGGCACCAGGGCATAAGCGCTCACGCCATGGTGGTGCAACATCTGCAAAAACTCATATTTGGCGGCCAGTTCAGCCGTAATTTTCCTGAAATAAATAAGCCGCGGCTTCTTCACATATTCTTCGGCCAGCGAATGGTACAATCCTTCCGCCTGCCCCTGCCCGGTGGCAATGCTGAGCAGAATGCTCTGCCGACAGATTTCAGGATAGAATTTCAGTTTTTTATTGATACGCAGCAAGGGGAATATACCGAATTCGATTTTCTTGTCCTGTACCAGCGTCTGTAAAGCGTCGATTACGTCGCCATAACAATTGGCTAATTTTTCAGAAGCATCATTCAGGATAACGTTCTTGATGCTTTCCACTGCATATTCCTCCGTTACTTCATTCAGGGTGATCACCGTGATGCCTTCAAAAGCAAAATGATCGAGCGGAAGAATTTTTTCGAAGATGGAAAAATCAAGTTGCTCCTGGATGCTGGATTCCACATTTTCGAACGTAAGATCAGGCAGTGGCTTTTTGGCCTTCACATCCAGGAAACGTGTATCCAGGTTCACTTTGAAGTACCTGTTCAGGCCGGTATGTTCGTCCCGGATAGAGTACACCATATCTTCCCGCTGGAGGAACTTAAAGTTGAAAAGTCTTTCCAGGATAAGCGAATAGATAAACTTTACTGTATGGTCTTTGAACTCCATGCCGTACATGGTACAATGGTCCGGGTACACCTTATCGTGCTGCATGTCATCCACGAGCCTGTACAACGCGTCGGTACCATAAAACACAACGGGGGTAAGTGGTGTTCCAAGCGCCCACAATACATTCTTCTCTTCTTCAAAAGACGGCGAAAGCAGGGCGTACATTACTTCCAGCACCTCTTTGTACTGGTGCAGCAAAGTAACGTCCACCCCTTCTTCCAATTCCGGATATGGGGCGAATTTATCGAGTACATACTGGTAAAAATCCTTGCGCAGCGTCTGTTCTTTCGAGGCCTTTTCCCGGATAAAACGGAGAAAGGGGCCGAACGAAAGGTGCACATCGGAATTCTTACAGAAAGAAAGATCTTCTTCCGGGTTTAAATTGAGTAAAACTGCCTGCATACATTTCCATTTTCGTTACTGATCCTCAAAACCTTAACCCCATGGAGAAATATGGATAGAATCCTTCTTTTGATTTTCCCACCAGCAGGTTAAAAACTGCCAGTTGCGCCGGTGAGAAATATAGTCCACCGCCAAACCCATGGTGCCAGCGGTGCGACACTTCGTTTTTCTGCCAAACCCTTCCCAGGTCGTTGAACGCCACGAACCCAGCCTGTCCCGGCAGGATGTAACTTGCCACATTGGCCAGTTTTATCCTGAGTTCCAGGTTGTGGTAGAAATTGTGATCGCCCGCGAACCGGTATTGCCGGTAGCCCAGCAGGTTATTCTGCCCGCCGAGAAACATGGACTGGTAGAAAGCCGACTTTCCAAAGGTAACACCTCCGCCGATCCTGTTGCCCATCACAATGGTTGAACGGGCATTGAGGTTGTTGTACACGCTGATTTCCGGGACAAGTTGCGCGAAATCCTCCGAAAATCCGTTCATGCCTTTGTAAGCCTGCAACCGCAGGGCAATCCTGTACCCCCAGTTGGTGAGGACCACATTGTTCCGTTTATCCAATTCCAGGCCCGTTGTTAATCCGAGGTGGAATTTTGCCTTATTGACGGTAACACTGTCATAAGAACCGATTTTATCGGTCTGCTGGATGAAGCGGCCGTCGTTGTCTTCCCCATCGAATTTATAATACTGCAGCGTAGGGCCGATAAAATAACTGAATCCTTTTTGCTTTCTCCACTGGAAGCCCGGATCGAACTGGAAAACCGAAAAACGCGTCCGGTGGAACCTGATGTGTTCGCCCGTCTTTTTATATTCGGTTTCGTTGCCCCTTCCGAAGAAGTTAATGGTATTGTCCGGGGCCCTGATCATCGCGTTGAGGGTGAGGTCGGCCTTCCCTACCAGTTGGTTCCATTCCCCGCGGTAACGCATCCTGTATGCGCTGGTGGAAAAGGAATGGGCCAGCATAAATTCCTGGATATGCGTGTAGGGCAGTTTTCTGAAACCGGACTTACCGGTGTAACGGAAACCGCCACCCAATATAAACCCGTCATCCAGGTTCAGCCCGATGGTGATCAGCGGCATCCAGGTATTGTAGAGGTTTACGGGTACCAGTGCGGTATGCAGACTATCTTTCCCCCATTTCTTTCGAAGACCGGTGGTATCGCCATAAGCCAACAGTTTTCCGGGGCGCGCATACACTTTGGCGTTGCGGGCATTGCCTTCAAAAAGTATAGGAAGTTTTTTCTTTCCGCCAATGAACCGAAGTTTGGTATTGCCGGAATTTTTTGACACGTGCACACTGTCGTGGCCATCGAACAGGTAAAAGCGCAGTTCACTGGTTACCTTGCTGGAGAAGGTGCGGTGCATCAGGGTATCCTTCAGTTCCCCGTCTTTATTGATTTTTCTCATCGTTATCTCGAGGTTACCAGAAGCATTTTCTGTGATGGAAAGCAATTCATTCTTATCGGAACCGGCAATATCCACCTTCCTAGAGATGAACTTCCTGAAGCGTTGCATGGCAGACACTATTTCACCCCTTCTTCCTTTCAGGTTGCGCAGCAGTTCTTCGTGGCGCAAGGCGTATTGTTCGGCGGGCAGACGGCGAAGGGACGCTTCCAGCACCTCATCGGTCATGGCGGTTACAAATTCCTCCACGATCTGCATCCACCTTTCATCGGAGAGTTGGGTGGCCGGATAAGGATCGAGAAACTTCGTTTTAAAAAGCGAATACCTGGCGCTGTTGATCTGTTCATCGAAGCCCTG
Organism: uncultured Flavihumibacter sp.; assembly: GCA_946482545.1. The sequence goes on from CAMLRX010000037.1 coordinate 9,317, forward strand.
CAAGGTGGGTACGAGCCATTGCCGGGAAGCGAGTTTCGGGAACCAGCCTTCCGTTTTATGGAACACCTGGTCGCGGTCGCGGGGAACGGGCAGGTAAAATTTGTTCTTCCCTTTTTTGGTGTCGGTCCAGCGCCACTGGTCCTCGTGGCGGTCCCAATCTTCTACCAGTATATCGAGCAATCTTGCGCGGAGCCACATTTCACCATCGAAGGTATCGTCGTTATCGGAACGGATTTTTTCCATCATCTTCGGCGTATTGTCTGAGGAGCCGATGGGTTCCCGTCTTTCGAGCAGACAAACCCTGTTGGCAAACACCACATTGTGTTCACCCAACGCCGTATCGGGCGCAACGATACCGATGATGGGTTCCGCATGCGGCACGCCGGCGGCTTTTGCGAGCGGCGGTATAACGAGGGCCGAATAGGGATGTTGTGCGCTCATGGCATCTTCCACCCAGTCGCTGGCGAAGGTTTCCTTCAAACCTTCCGGCAACAGTACGTCCGGCGCTTTTTCGACAGACCGCAGCACCCATTCATTTCCCTTCGCATCTTCGAGGCGCAGCGATTTCGTTTGCATACCACCGCCTCGTTTGGTAGGTTTCAGTCCGCCCATAACGGACGAAATACGGATTACGGGTATTGTGGTGGGTGTAGCCCATTCTTTCCGGTAGTTTTCTCCGAAGAAGCGCCTGTGCGACCTGGACACGCTATCGTAAGCAGGCCTGATGGCCACAGTGGTGCTGTCTTTCGCATAAATTTGTACAGCAGAAAGTTCTTTCTCTATTACGGAAATATAATTTTTCGTGTAAGTATAACTGTTGTCCGCCATCTCCTCTTCCACGGTAAAATAATTGAGAAGCAATTGGTTCCCCGGCATCAGGTCGGCCACTACGAAACCGTTTTGCGCTGTGGCGTACAGGCTGCCCTTTCCTTTGTAAATGGCCGAATTTTTAGCGCCGGAACCACTCACTACCTGCAGGATATCTTTCTGAATGAATTGCAGCCCGTGATCGTGTCCGGAAACATGCACCAGGTTCTGGTGCGCTTCCGAGGCCTTGCCGAGTTGGCGGATCATATCCCTGTACAACGGATGCCCTTTGTCTTCCGCATTCGTGAACACTGTTCTCAACAAAGGATACAGCGAACCTACCAGCGGCAGCGGGATGTACAGGTTTTTGTTAGCGGCTGTAAGTGGAAAAAGATGGTCTTTGAAAGAGAATCTCCCCCCATGAACACCATAAGTTTCAAACGGATGGTGGGAAGCCAGCAGCACCACTTTGTGGCGGTTTTTATACAACAGAGCCTGGAGCCTTTCGGCCACATCGGCACGCGTCTGGCAGGCGCATTCCGCACCGGGATTGTTTTTGGGATATGGGAACAACCACCATTCGCTGTCGAAAGCGATGATGGACAAACTATCGGACACTTCAATTTCAACGGGATCGGGACAACCATCTGCCGGAACGAGTTTCAGCAACGGATCGTTTTGTGCTTCCAGGAACTGTCCTTGCAATTTTATCTTCGCGAGCCCGTCGGGCCCCATTCTGTCCCAATCGTGGTTCCCGGGAATAAAATAAACGGGTGCCCCCTTGGCGCGCATGGGTTCATATTGTGAACGGAGTATTTCCGGCCCCCAGGTGGAATCGCCTTCACCAGGCAGGTTCATGCCACGGGGATAAACATTATCGCCCAGGAACAATACCGTGGTGCGTCCCGGCAGTATCTGTCCCGCCGCAAGGCGCATCAGTTGCTGCTGTTTTTCATCTTTTAATCCTGCATCGCCTATCAGGATCACCCTTGCCGTTTGGGCATAACTTCCTGCGGCCAGCAGCAGGTATACCAATAAATGTAGTGCTGTTTTCATATATATCCTCCTCCGCCCCGCAAGCGCGGCGCGACTTAAATAAATTCATCTGTTACCACTACTGCTGTTTGTTCTTCCAGCGGAAAAGCAGCAGGTTGGCTACTGAAATATCATCGCCTTCATTGGAAACGTACATGTCGCCCGAAGATGCGAACACCAGCCCTTCGGGCTGCCTGAAAACCGAGGGAGCGAGGCGGTAGGTTTCCTTTATCTGCCAGTTGGTATCGGCCACCACCAGCAATTTATTCGCCGAAGCCATAATGTACCAGTTGCCGTTCAGCGGATGCTTCGCCATCGCAGAAGGATGCAAAGAGAAATTCTTCTTTTTGTACTGCTCCGGTATCTGCGATTCCGCCAACTGGAATGAACTGGTTACAGACAGTTTCCCGGCCGTATCCGCCCGCAAAACATATCCTGTAACGGCGGGTTGTTTTTTATTTACTTTACAGGTTTTACACAGTACATATATGTTGCCACCATCAATATCCATGGCTTCGTATTCTCCTTTGGGCAGTATATTTTCGTGCACCACGGGGTTCACAAAACCGGCGGAATCCACGTTCAGCGGAAAGTGGAGGAGTTGACCATTACTCTTCAACACCCACACCTTGTTGTCCGCGATGGAAACATCTTCATAATCGCCACTTTTGGCGAAGTTCACCTTGTGCGGTTTTTTCATCCCGGGTTTAAAACGGAACAGTTTTCCTTTTTCATCCTGCACGGCGTACATGCTATCTGTTCTGTCGCCGTTCAAAGCGATACCGGATATCTCGGTAAGGTCATCGGAGATAAAGAATTTTTCGGGAGCGGTAAAATCATAGCCTTCCGGGTTTTTGTGGTCGTTCACCATACCGCAGGACACGAAGAACAGCAACAGCAGCGCCAGTGCCATTTTCCCCAGGAGCCGGTCCCATATTGCGTATTGTGAGCGCACGAGTTTACCGTTGGTAAGGGCGGGAAGCGGACGTGCCTTTACATTGTCGGCCATCTGCAACAGCATCATTTCCTGCAAGGTTGCTTTCGCTTCCGGATCATGGATGGGGAAACATACTTCTATTCTCCTGTGGAGGTTCCTGTTCATCCAGTCTGCGGAGCCAAGGTACACTTCAGTATTCCCGTTGTTGTGAAAACAGAATATCCGGCCATGCTCCAGGAAGCGGTCTACGATCCTGCGCACGGTAATGTTTTCGCTGAGTCCGGGTACACCGGGCACCAGGCAACAAATGCCACGCACCAGCAACGTAATTTGTACGCCGGCCTGCGCGGCTTCATACAACAATGCGATCATCGACTTTTCTTCCAGGTTATTCATTTTGATGTGAATGGAAGCGGGAAGTCCTTGTTGCGCGTGTGTTATTTCGCGGCGTATAAGCGCGGTGAACTTTTCTTTCAGGTTGAACCGCGCCACCAGCAGGTGCTGGAACTGAAGATCGCCGGCTTCAGAAGGTTTCTTTCCAGATACCAGGAAATGAAAAAGGCGCTGCAATTCTTCCAGCATATCTTTACGCGCGGTGAGCAACAGGTGATCGGTATAAAAACGGGCGGTTGTTTCATTGAGGTTCCCCGTAGCAAGGAGCCCCAGCAACTGTTGCCCCTGTTCCGTTTGCCGTACCACCAATGCTATTTTGGCGTGTACTTTCAGCGAAGTGCGACTGTGCACCACTTTCACCCCGGCCTTCTTCATACGACGGGTCCAGCGGATGTTGTTGGCTTCATCGAAGCGGGCTTTCAATTCCACCATCACAAACACCTTTTTACCGTTCTTCGCAGCGGAAATAAGCGCCTGTGCTATTTTGGACTGATCGGCTACCCGGTAAAGCGTTACATACACTTCCTGCACCGAAGGATCAATAGCGGCTTCGTTGAAGAAGCGCAGCACATTATCGTAAGAATGAAAAGGCGGGTGGAGCAAAATATCACGTTTCCCCACTTCGTCCAGCAAACAGGCGACTTCTTCCAAACCATCACTCACTGGCGGCATAGGTTCGTATCGAAGATCTGGGTTGTGCACGGGTAGGGAAGCCAGGTCTTTCAGGTGGTGGTACCTTCCTCCTTTTACCAGGTTGGCGCCACTGAGTTGAAAGAACCGGATCAAAGTATCCAATTGCGCTGCCGGCATGGCCGGATCATACAATACGCGCGTCGCGAGTCCGAAATCGCGTTTCGATATTTCTTCTTCCATCCTATCCACCAGGTCGCCCTGGTAATCGTCTTTCAGGTTCAGTTCCGCGTCGCGGGTGATCTTGAAGCTGAACGCTTCGGCGGAGGCGGGGTCCTTTGTTATAGCCGGGAGGTGCATGCGCACCAGGTCGTCGAGGAAAAATATATAGGTGACCCCGTTTTCTTTTATGGTCCAGAAACGCGGCAACTGGTCGGAGGGCACATTATAGATCGTGTTCCCCGTGAGCAGGTACAGTTTATTATTTTCGGGGAAGAACTCTGTTCCTTCCTGCATTACAACAGGTTGGAGGAAACCCAGTACCTGCGTGTAAAAATAATGTGCGGCCCTTTGCTTTACCGATTCCGGTACGGGCTTATCGTACAGCAACACATAGCCTTCCATTTCCAGCACCGGCAATAATTTGCGCAAGATGTTGCCGAACACCTGCAATTGCGCGTCGATCTTTTCCTTCACCAGCGGCAGCACATCTTCTTTTTCCGTTTCAATATGCTGAAGCGCGAGCAAAGCGGGTATTCTTACCCGGTAGAATTCATCCAGGTTGGAAGAATAGATGGAAAGAAACTGGAACCTTTCCATGAGCGGCACACCCGGCGCGTCCGCTTCTTCCAGCACCCTTTCATTAAAAGAGAGCCAACTTAAATCCCTGTTGTAAAAAATCGGTTCCTGCATTGTAATTATTTGCCATTGATCAACGTGCCACCAGTACCGAAGCCACTACAAAGGCCAGTACCGATACCACGATCCCGAACATGAACACATTATAGCCTACCCTTAATAACTTATACTTTCTGCCTAACACAACACCCTGCGAATAAATATCCCGGATCAGACTGCCATAAAGAAAGGCGCGATCGCCCATCACCGCTTCCATACCCTGGGCATATTCCTGTAAACTCATCTGGTAAAAATTCCCGAAGAACAGTAGGTTCACTCTTCTTTCCTTAATATCTTCTTCCGTAAAAGTTCCCGGTGGAATGGTGGGCCTGGTGGCCAGGATACTGAACACCATGGTAACCACGCACACGAACAGCAGCAGGATCGCGGGAATGGTGAGGTGCGGGTATTCCTCCAGTTTGCGCAGCAATACCGACAACAACACAGATATAATGATAGAAGTTGTCGTGATCATGATGTGCGCCTTGTTATCGGCCATATCGCTCAGGCGCTGATGGTTGTTGGAACTGATGCGGAACATGGTTTCAATGCCGCGGTCGGGGCGGTCCGATTTGTCTTTTTTCCCTTCGCCTTTCCCCTCTTTTGGCAGGACCATACCAGGGGGAAGCGGTACAGGTATATCTTCCATGGTGGGAATCGCTTCCCCTTTGGCAGCTTCCGCTTTCGCGATCAGTTTCTTCAGGTTCGCCTGTTTTTTTTCCGCAAGATGCGTTCTGGCATAATCGGTATGGTACTGGTGCGTCTGGAACAATTTTATTGTTTTGTTCCGCCAGGCTTCTTTGTCGCAGTTTTTGGCGAAAAAGAACGTGCACTCTTTACGCATCAGCTTACTTTTCTCCGGGAATTCCTCCTTTCCCAGGTGGAACAGGTCGGCATCACATACAATCTGTTCGAGCAGGTTAACCGGATTTTGCGGCATGCGGGTAGCGAGGATACAACCCTGTACGGCGGTAATATCTTCTTCCGGCGCGTTGTTCTCCTTTAAGAAATCCGCGGCCATTTCGGCCCCTCTGCGTTCATGGTCGGAAGGTTCCACGTAATAACCCAGGTCGTGGAACCAGGCGGCGGTATTCACCACGAACCTGTCGCGTTCACTTAATTTATAATGGTCCGCCATCAGCATTGCGGCGCTCACCACACCTTCCGTATGGGAGCGGTTGTGGTATACGAGCCGTTCATCGCGGTGCGATTGGAAAAAAGCATCTACTTTTTCCAGTAACCTGCCTGTAAGGAATGAATAATCCATTGGTAATAATTAAATCTGCCCGCCCAAACTACTATAAAGTTGGCACCTGTTAAAATATTCCGCACCCGATTGCAAGATGCCGTTAAAAAACCGGATCACCACTGTACAAATCTTATAAACCGATGTAAAATTGAATGATTTCACGGAGAAAACATATACCCCCGGTTTTCGATAAGTTTCCGGCATACTTAACTGTCGTATATTTGAAAAAAGCTTTTCTTGGATCCCATCACCTCTTACCAACAGGCCAATATCAGTGAAGAAAGAATGCGGTTCGCCCTGAATGCCGCGGGCATTGGTTTATGGGACCTGGATCCGATCAACAATGTAGTGGAATGGGACGAACGCTGCCGCCAACTCTATGGGTTTCCTCCTGACGAGGTGATTACGTATGAACAGGTTTTACAATACACCCATCCTGACGACCTGGAGCGGCTCGCGCAGGCCGTAACCGCCGTGCTCAAACCCGGTTCAACCGGCGATTTTGATATGGAATACCGCGCAATTGGTGCAAGCGATGGTAAAACACGCTGGCTGCATACTACGGGTAAAGCCTATTTCAACCAGGAAGGGATCGCACACAGGTTCTCCGGCATCTCGAGGGATATCACGGAAGAAAAAAGAAAAGAAGAAGCGCTGCGGAACGTGGAAAAACGTTTCCAGACTGCATTCGACCACGCCGCCCTCGGCATTGTAGTCTCTGACATGGAAGGAAAGGTGATTATGGCCAACAAAGCCTTCGCGGATATGCTGGGCTACAGCCAGGAGGAATTGTACAACCAGAATTTTCTTGACATTACACATCCGGAAGATGTGAACGTGAGCCAGGAGATGGTGGCGACACTGCTTTCAGGGCAGTCCGAATCCGATACATTATTCAAAAGATACATCGGCAAAAACGGCGATACAATCTGGACGAGCCTGTATACCACACTGGTGAAAGATGAAAAAGGCAACAACGATTGCTTTTTCTCCATCATCCAGGATATTACGGACGAGATCGCCTGGAAAGAAGAACAGCAGCGCCTCCTGCTGCGCGTGGCACAAAGCGAGAGCAGGTTCAGGATGATGATAGAACAGGCGCCCGTGGCCATCGCGCTGCTCAAAACAGAACACCTCATTATTGAAGCGGCCAACGATGAGATGCTGAAGTTCTGGGGCAACAGAAAGGCGGAAGCCGTTATCGGGAAAACATTTATACATGCCCTTCCAGAACTGAAAGGACAAGGTTTTGATGATCTTTTGCGCAACGTTTACCATACCGGACAACCACATTACGGGTACGATACAGCCGCCTGGATCGTGCAGAACGACGCGCTGGAACTTCATTTCTTCAATTTTGTATTTGCCCCGGTAACCGAAGGCACCAACGAAACCTCCGGTATCATCCTGATTGCCACCGATACCACCGGACAGGTACATGCCCGTAAAAAACTGGAGGAAAGTGAAAAAAGATTCCGCACCCTCGTGGAAGAAGCGCCGGTGGCCACCGCCGTGTACTGGGGAGAAGATATGGTGATAGAAACCGCCAACGACGCGATGATCAGACTCTGGGGCAAAACCTGCGACGTGATCGGTAAAAAACTGGAAGACGCATTACCTGAACTCGAAGGACAACCCTTCCTCGGATTATTAAAGAACGTTTACCATACAGGAGTCACCTATAAAACAGAGGACCAGTCCGCTGACCTCATCGTAGATGGTGAACTGAAAACCTTCTATTTCAACTTCACCTACAAACCACTTAAAAACAGCAAGGGCGAAGTGTACGCGATCCTGAACATGGCGGTGGACATCACCTCCAAAAAAATGGTGGAACAGGATCTGGAAAGAAAAGTGCTGGAGCGCACCGAGCAATTGCACAATACCAATAAAAGCCTGGAGGAAGCCAACGCCCACCTACTGAAATCGAACCTGGAACTGGAGCAATATGCTTACGTGGTGTCCCACGATATGCAGGAACCGGCCCGGAAAATACTGACGTTCTCCGAAATGCTGGAAAGCACACTGGGCAATGAACTGGCACCCCGCACCAAACTCTACCTGTCCAAAGTACAGGCCTCCGCAGCAAGGATGCTCACGCTGATCAAGGACCTGCTCAGTTTCTCCCATCTGGCCAATGCACAACGGAACTTCGTTCCTGTAAGCCTGAACCATCTCCTCGACCAGGTACTTATTGACCTGGAACTGCTGATAGAACAGAAAAACGCCGTGATCCAATGCGATGACCTCCCGGAAATAGAAGCCATCCCATTGCAGATCAGCCAACTCTTTTACAACCTGGTGAACAACGCGCTCAAATTCAGCAGAGAAGGCGTTCCACCCAAACTGACCATCCAATACAAACCTATAGAGAACGGGTTCATCGAACTGCACTTCTCGGATAACGGCATCGGTTTTGAAAAGGAATACGAAGAGAAAATATTCGCGCTGTTCCAGCGCCTGCACGACAGGAGCCGGTTTGAAGGCACCGGCATCGGGCTGGCACTCTGCCGGAAAGTAGTGGAGAACCATGGCGGTACCATCAACGCGAAATCTGTTTACGGACAGGGGGCAGATTTTATCGTGGTATTGCCCCTTCAGCAAACGCGTTCATCTTCCTAAACAATATGCTCATGCGAAAATTAATTGTGGTCCTTCTTTGTTTCTTTTTTTCCGCCATCACTACAAAAGCACAGGAACACACTTACGTGTCCATCACCACGGCTTACGGCACCGCCATCGTAAAACTGTACAACGAAACGCCCAACCACCGGGATAACTTTATCGCCTATACGAAAAAGGGCTACTTCGATAAAACCATGTTCCACCGTGTGATCAAAAATTTCGTGATACAGGGCGGTGATCCAGACAGCTTTTTCGTGGCCCCGCAACAAGGTTATTACACCTTCGGCGACAAAAGACTGGCCCCGGAATTCAACGACAGCATTTTCCACAAACGCGGCATCCTGGGTATGGGTCGTGATGAGAACAAAGAACAGGCTTCCTTCTTTACCCAATTGTACCTCGTGCAAGGCAAAACCTACACCGATACACAACTGGACCAGATAGAACAGAAATACCGCGCCGGAAAAAAATTCCCTGCATACCAACGCGAACATTACAAAACCATTGGTGGCCTACCCCATCTCGACGGCCATTACATGGTGATTGGAGAAGTGGTGAAAGGCATGGAAATGGTGGATGCCATTTCAGACCTGAAAACAGATCAAAATGACATCCCCCTTGAAAAAGTTTGGATGAAAGTTAAAGTGCTGAAGAAAAAAGCGGTTAAAAAATTATTGGCTACAAGCTAACACCACGCTTCCACGGAATGAAATCATCCTGACCGAGTTCAACGGCTTTCGGGATCACTTCACCACTGGCGGCGCGGATACAATATTCCAGTATCTCCTCCCCCATTGCTTCAATGGATTTTTCACCACGAATGACGGCGCCGGTATCGATATCGATGATATCTGCCATTCGTTTGGCGAGTGCTGAGTTAGTGGCCACTTTAATGGTGGGCGCCACAGGATTGCCTGTAGGCGTTCCCAGGCCGGTGGTGAATAAAATCAATGTTGCCCCGGAAGCGGCTTTGCCGGTGGTGGCCTCCACATCGTTGCCGGGCGTACACACCAGGCTGAGTCCGGGTTTGGTAGCAGGTTCGGTATAATCCAGCACATCCACTACTGGAGAACTTCCGCCTTTCCGTGCTGCCCCGGTAGACTTAATCGCATCGGTAATTAACCCATCTTTGATATTCCCCGGGGAAGGGTTCATGTGAAAACCGGATCCGGCCAGTTCGGCCTGGTGGTTGTATTCCGTCATGAGACGGATGAACTTTTCGGCAGAAGCCGCATCGGTGCAACGGTCCAGCATTTCCTGCTCGGCACCGCAGAGTTCGGGGAACTCGGCCAGCAGTACTTTGCCACCCAAGGCCACAAGTAAATCGGCTGTGTAACCCACCGCGGGATTGGCGGAGATGCCACTGAACCCATCGCTGCCCCCGCATTTCACACCGAGGCACAAAGCGCTTAGCGGAGTCGGTGTTCTTTTGTATTGATTGATGGTGGCCAAGCCGGTGAAAGTCTGGCGGATGGCATCTTTCAGCAACTCTTCTTCACTCCGCGACTGCTGTTGTTCAAAAAACAAAATAGGTTTATCGAAAGCGGGATTTCTTTTTTTCAGATCGTTGACGAACTCCTCCGTTTGCAGGTGCTGGCAACCCAGGCTCATCACGGTGATACCGCCCACATTAGGATGATCGGCATACGCGGCCAGCAAAGCACCCAGGGTAGCCGCGTCCTGCCTTGTACCACCGCAACCGCCGGAATGGTTCAGAAACTTGATCCCGTCTACGTTAGGGAAAAGCCGTTCGTGGGTTGGAACTGCGGAAGGCGCCAGGTTAATGGATGAAGCATCTTTTCCATCCCTTACCGCGGCGGCCAATTCCTTCGCATAACGTTTATACTTATCCGTTTTCGCATAGCCGAGTTCGTTCAGCAATGCTTCCCTGATCACATCCAGGTTACGGTTCTCACAAAATACCATCGGCACAAACAACCAGTAATTGGCCGTACCCACCCTTCCATCGGAACGGAGGTATCCATTAAAAGTACGACCGGCAAACTTCGACACATCGGGCTTTTTCCACTCCTTCACAAATCCACGGTAAGCGAATGGTTCGGCTGCGTGTTTGGTATTTTCAGTAGTCATGCGTGTTCCGGCAGGCGCGAACATTGTTGTTTTACCCACCAGCACACCATACATCCGGATCTCGCTTCCGGGTTCCATGTCGTGTTCAAACACTTTGTGCTTCGCGGGAATCACTTCTTTGAGCAGCACGGCAGATGCGCCGGTATCGATGATGGTATCTTTCTGCAAATCGCTCAGCGCCACCAGCACATTATCGGAGGGATGAATGCGCAGCCAGCTTACGGCGTTTTCCTTTGTGGTCGTGTTTTCCTTCATGGTGCTAAAATTATTCTTTCGGAACATGCAAAACAACCATTTCCGGCGCAATGCCATTGCGCGGCTTTATGCTTTTCATTCAGCCGGATTAACATTGAAAAAAAATCTTCGGGCGTTGAACTGCTTCCAAAATAATTCAGCTAAATTAGCACGTATTTGATTGCAAGACGCCAATTTCAGCCAAAATTACACAATGAGACCGCAGTTATTAAAAGTTTCCCAGGGTCCGGGACACTCCTTCAGCGTACGCCGCGACCTGGTGCCACACATCAACAACCGCTGGCATTACCATTCCGAAGTGGAACTGATCCATTTTGAACAGGGGGAAGGCACCCAGTTTATTGGCGACCATATCAGCCGGTTTGGTCCGGGCGATGTGGTGCTGGTGGGTTCCAACCTGCCGCATTACTGGCGTTTTGATGAACCCTATTTCCAGGAAGAACACATTGCCGAAGCCGATACCCGCGTGGTGCATTTTTCAGAAAATTTCTGGGGTGAAGCGTTCCTGCACCTGCACGAAAACCAGCCCATCCGCCACCTGCTGGAAAAAGCCGGCAGGGGATTGCAGGTGGAAGGTCCGGCGCGGGAAGAAGTAGCGGGAATGATGATGAAGTTGTTGCAAACGGAAGGTCCCAGGCGTATTTCGTTGCTGGTGGAAGCCTTGTGTATTATCGCTGAAAGCGGATCTGTAACGCCGCTTTCCTCTATCGGTTTCAAACACGATAAAGCTGAAGCCGAAGGCGACAGGATCAATGCTATTTATGAATATACGTTACAGCATTTCAGGAAGAAGATTCAGTTGGAGGAGATCGCGGAGATTGCGAACATTAGTCCGAATTCATTTTGCAGGTATTTTAAATCGAAAACCCGGAAAACGTATTCACAGTTTATTATAGAGATACGGGTGGGTCATGCGTGTAAATTGCTTATTGAAAATAACCTTAGTATAAAGCAGTTGTGTTATGAGAGTGGGTTTAATAATTTCACGAGTTTTCATAAGTATTTCAAGCAGATAACGGGGAAGAGTCCGTTGGCGTATCAGCGGGCGTTTAATGAGGGGTGAGCGTAAGACACTTTTTCAAATTAGGAATTTTTACTAAATTGACCTTGTTGCCGGCAGCGTCAATAAATAAACCTTAAAAATTATCCTAGTATGAAAGTCTTCATCTTCCTTGCAGCTTTTTGCCTTTTTTCTTTCGCCACAAACTCAGGCTATCCGCTGACCAATCAACTCCCCCCCAACTAAACGTTGTGCTCCAGAACTTTGCTTTAGAGGAAAGTCCAATAGTAAGTGTACTGAAATGTATTCTGTATTCGAAACCTGCTGCGACGGCAGGCGTGTCCGTTCCGCCGCACTTGTGATTATTTTTGATTGTGATTCCTATAAAATTCTGGATGCCGGGGTACTGAAAGGTCCCGGCTGTATTTACAATTGTATTTGATGTGAATCAGATTTGAGCGGACTGCCGCCGGCAAAAATTCAGTAACACGTCAATCTGTAACATGAAGTCAATCCTATTATTTCTTCTCATCACCTTTTCGTCACTATCATTTTCTCAACCTGCTGCTATCGGCTATGTAGTATATGAATTAGGCACTGAGCCACGGATTCAGACTATTGAATTCTGGTTCGGAGAAAATGAATACAACTACAGGTTTCAAAAAGAAGTGCCAGACTTCGGGAGCTTTGTGCTGAAAAGCGCCACCTCCAATCCCCTGGAAGATTCTCTCAAAAAGCAAAAACTGCTCAAAATGCTGGAAGAAAGAATTAAAAAGGAACCTGTGCAACAATGGTACGGCAGGCTGGGCACCAATGAAATTAACTACTCAACTTTCGACAATACGTTCAAATGTTATTGCATCAGTGACAGTATCATTCCCATTGCCTGGACACTTCAATCCGACACTACTACGATAAATGGAATAAAATGTCAGCGTGCCCTTGGAAAAAGAGGCGCTATCTCCTATCGCGCCTGGTTCGCACCAGGCATACCAACATCTGCGGCACCAATGGATTACCGGGGTCTACCCGGGCTTATTATTGCCGTAAACAGTGAAACAACCGGTTTTCAGATGAAAATAAAGGAGCTCGAATTCCCTTTGTCTTCAAGAACGCTGGCACTGAAAGGCTGCGATCAGGGAGTCTATATATCGAAGCAGGAGTTTTCAAAATTACAAGCAGAACAGAACAAACGGGTTCAGCAAAGAATTGAAACGATCAATGGCCAGTAGCGGAATGACGCGTAGACAATTCATGTGGCTGTTTCGATCTATGCTTGGTCTGGTAATCTTTGGAAGTATACCAAAGTCCGGAACAAGTCAGGCCAAAGTTTGTGGCTTTGTAAAGAATGAAAAAGGCACTCCGGTAGCCTTTGCATCTGTAACCGCAGGGCACGATAGCGCAAAGCCAGCCACCATTTTTGCCATCACAAATAAAGAAGGTTTTTTTAACCTCCCCGCTACCAGCAGTGCTCAAAAAATTTTCTTAACAGTTACACATCTGCAGTTTGAAGAAAAGAGAATTTCGTTTACCGTTCATCAACCATCCGGTAATTGTCCCGATATAGTTTTGCAGGAGCGTACCGGCACACTTTCTCCTGTTGTGGTAACCCCTGACAGGCCTATCACAATGAAAGGCGACACCATCGTTTTCAATACAAAGTCCTTTTCAAATGGAAACGAGCGTTCTATCCTTGAACTTGTTGGTAAACTTCCCGGGATCACAGTACTGGAAGATGGGAAACTGCTGTTCAACGGGCAATTGATAGAGCACCTTCTTTTTGAAGGAGAAGATATGAGTGGCAGAAATTATATGGACATTATAAGAAATATCGGACCAACCGGTATTGAGCAAGTTGAACTTATTCATGACTATTCCGATATGTCGGATATTGGCTCCGGCTTATTGCCTACTCAAAAAAAGGCTTTAAACCTGCGTTTCGGCGAAGACCATATTTCTCGTTTATTCGGGCAGCTTGGTGTTTCCGGAGGCTTGCCGCATGATACATATTCAGCGAATAACAACACGCTTTTTCTGGGAAAGAAAACTAAACTGGTTGCATTCGGCAACTTTAATACAACGGGAAACCTTGTTGTATCCCAATATTCTAAAGATGCTTTAGCAGCTTCTGAATCGGGAGCGATTGAAGTTACACTTCCCGTTTTCAAAAGCTTAGCCAGAATAGAAAGCGTAAAGACTAATCCATTGAACCATGAACAAATTTCCGAAAACACATCAGGCATAGCGAACTGTTATCTGAAAATCACCCCATGGAAGAACACACGTTTTCAAGTTGGTCTTCGTTACGCCAACGACAAGTTCCAACAATCAGGGTCATCAGTTACCACATTCACACTCCCTCCGGCCATTTCCAGAAGCACTACACTTAACGACCTGAACCGGCTTATTGATGTGAACATCAATGGTAACATACAGTTCAACAAAAGGAATCAACTCCTCCTTCTGGCTAGAAAACATGCTTATAAAGTGCAACAAAATGAGCAATTACGCCTTTTGAACCAAAGCTACACGAACGATTTAACCGGAATAGAAAATCAGGAAGGTGGAATGGCCATCTGGAACCACCTCACCAGGCGAAATGCCCTGATACGTGCCGACGTTCAGTTTTCAACCGGAAGGCTCCCACTCGTTCTTCAACAAACTCCATCTAATTTTTCTGCGTTTTTCTTTCCCGGCGACGCCATAGCCAGTATTACACAAGATGAGCATCAGCGTATGCAGCGATGGCTTTCCTCCTTAACCTTCACGAAACAGATCGGGAAGTACCGCATAATCTTAAAAGCATCCCACAACCTCGACAGACATAAACTTCAAAACGACATCACAGGAATATATTTGAATGGATTCAAAAATAGTTATGATTCAACCATACAAACGGAAACTCAACTACACAATTCAAAACTGGAGATAGTGAGCAACACATCCATATCCGAAAAAATAGAACTCACGACAGGGTTTGCCCTGAATCATATATCGCTTTCAAACCATAACAACAAATTCGCTGCGCTTAACAAATGGTTACTCCTGCCTGATGTAAACCTCAGTTGGAAACTCTCTACTCATAAAAGTTTAGCACTAAACTTCAGACAGAAAACGGTGGTAGCATCAACGGAGCAATTCTCCAGCGGCTATAGCATTCAAAGCGATGTGCATATAGAGCGGGGAGCCTTCACTCCAGGCGCCAGCCTGGCCTCCTCCCTTAAACTTTCTTTTTCCAGTAACGATATACCCAGGAATGGGCGTCTTTTTTATATTAGTATCGCACTACAACAAACGCCGATGTTGTTCCTTCCGGAAATCGTGAATGATCCTCAATTTTCAATAATCAGGCTTACATCCATAAACAAATATCTCGGGCTGGTCAATTTTTTTGTAAAGCTGGATCAGTCGATCAGCACGTCACGGTGGCGGCTATTGTCAGATTTCACCTATACCCACGTTAACACGGCATCCACCCTGAATGGAAACACCGTGAACAATACATTATACAATTTAAAATATTCACTTGGCGTAAAATACTTCAGTAAGTCCGCGGAATACTTACTCCGCACCGAATTCAGGAACTTAATTCAGCGGAACAAAGCATATGCATACCGGAATAGCAATACTTTCTTTATTACACAGTCTTCCTTTGCACAAAAAATACGCAACAATTACTGGGGTAGTTTTGACATTCGATCCATGTTTATCTGGGGCAGTCAAAATCAGCCGCAGCATATCACGATCATGAATGCCGGAATCAACCGATCCTCCGCCAACGGGAAATGGCAATTTGGATTAAAAGCAAGCAACATACTGAATCAACGAACCATTACAAAAGCAATATTAAGTGCCACTTATGTAACCACAGAGCAATTTAATTTGTTTCCAAGGTATATTAATGCAAAAGTGCAATACAGTTTTTAAGAAAGTAAATTACAAAGACTAATTTTTCAGACCGATTTCCTAAAGCACCAGGCTAGTTTAGAGCGGTTAAATTTTCCCTACCTTCGCACCTCAACCAAGCAACCACCCTTCGCATGAAACCCAACGCGTTGCCACCCGCTGCACTCCGCGGAAAAATCATATTACTGCTCCTGCTGGGTACCCAGTATTTTCTGCTGCTGCGCGGCACCATGAAGTCTGCCTTCGATTATACCTTTTGTGAAACATGTCCTACTGATTACCTGCTGATCGCTGATTGGATATCACTGATATACCTACCCGCTATTTATTACCAGTTGTACAAACGCCGCTGGTGGGGCTGGATGCTGCTGATTATCAATAATATCCTTTTTGTTACCGTAAACATTGCGCAAACAAAAATACACGCAACACACTATCCTTTCCAGGAAGAAATGACCACAACCTTCCTGCTGCCCCCCATCGTGAAAACACTGGTAGTACTGCTCCTTTTTAACGGGAATGCAAAACGTTTTTTCAACGTAAGTAAAGGCGTTTTTTTCCGTACTGTATTGGCCGGATTAATACTCGCTGCGGGCATCTGGTTATGGTTGAAACGTCATGCAGCCTGAAGTATGACGTATTAAAGCAGTTGCTTCAATACTTTCCAGACATTTTCCGCCAGTATCTTATGCCCTTCGGCAGTAGGATGAATGCCATCGCCCTGGTTCAGTTCAGGAATACCGCCCACACCTTCCAGGAGAAATGGCACGAGTGCTGCGTTGTTTTTTTCTGCCAGTTCACCATACAATGCACGGAAACGATCGCTGTAAGCCTTACCCATATTCGGCGGCACCTGCATTCCGGCCAACACAATCTTCGCCTGAGGATACGCAGTTTTCACCTTATCAGTAATAGATTGCAGGTTCTTCACGGTTTCATCCAACTGGATACCGCGCAGTCCATCGTTAGCCCCGAGTTCAAGTACAAATATCTCTACCGGTTGCTTCAGTATCCAGTCCACACGTGTATTGCCGCCCGCCGATGTTTCTCCGCTCAACCCGGCGTTCACGGCCAGGTAAGGTAACTTTAAAGAATCGATCCGCTGCTGGATCAGGGCTGGGAAGGCCTGTGAGGGATCGAGTCCATAGCCCGCGGTAAGACTGTTTCCAAAAAATACAATATGTTTTACCTCCCCGAGCAACTGCACTTCAGCGGCACCCGCAGAATCTTTTTCTGAAACTTTAGCGTCGGGAGCATTGTTGTTACCACATGCCATCCATAAAAAAACGGCCAGAAAAAAGCTGATCCATCGTAGATTTAACATATACCAGGTTTAAAGTTAACTGCCAGTTTGTACATTTAAAATTACCAAAAACATACCACGCCCTTCGCAATATGAACCAGATACTTTCCGTAAACAACCTTACCAGGCACTACCGGAGCGCTGAACGCGAACTAACGGTGCTCCATAACATCAGTTTTTCTATTAACGCAGGCGGAACCGCGGCCATTATTGGCCCATCGGGCAGCGGCAAGACCACTTTACTGGGTCTCTGCGCCGGACTGGACCGCGCCAGCGAAGGAACCGTTGTATTAAACGGCACACTGCTGAACGACCTCGATGAGGATGAAAGGGCCGCGATCCGGAACCGCCACGTGGGCTTCATTTTCCAGAACTTCCAGTTGCTCCCCACCTTAACCGCCCTCGAAAATGTGATGGTTCCCCTGGAACTCCGGGGTGAACACAACAGCCGGAAACAGGCGGAAGCCTTGTTGCAGAAAGTGGGACTCGCAGAACGCATGCACCACTACCCTTCCCAACTTTCTGGAGGAGAACAACAGCGGGTTTGCATAGCCCGGGCCTTCTCCACCCAACCAGCTATTCTTTTCGCCGATGAGCCCACGGGCAACCTCGACGCTGAAACCAGCGCCCGCATCATAGAACTGCTTTTCAACCTGAACAGGGAAGCCGGCACCACCCTCGTGATCGTAACCCACGACCCCGAACTGGCCGCCCTTACCCAACGCATCATCCGGCTGAAAGGCGGACACCTCGTTTCCGATGAACCAACTTCCAGGCCATGAGTAAAACACCCATTCAGTTCCGCTGGCTCCTGAAAATGGCCCTGCGCGACAGCAGACGGGGACGCGCACGCCTTCTGCTTTTCATGAGCGCCATCGTATTGGGCGTGGCCGCACTCGTTTCCATTTTTTCCCTCGGCGATAATGTACAAAAAGACCTTGACGCACAAGCCAAAGAACTCGCCGGTGCCGACCTGATCGCGGACACCAACAGGCCGCCCGCAGCTTCCGCACTTCAACTGCTGGACAGTATAGGCACACAACGTGCGCGGGAAGCCAGTTTCGCTTCCATGGTGTATTTCACCCAATCGAAAGGGACCAGGCTCGTCCAGGTACGCGCACTGGAAGAAGGCTATCCCTTTTACGGCAGCTTTCAAACCGCACCCGCAAACGCCGGAAAAACATTCCGGAAAAAACAAGCAGCGCTGGTAGATCAAACACTGTTGCTCCAGTTCAACGCGAAACCCGGCGATACCATCCAGGTGGGCAATTTGTTTTTCGAAATCGCGGGTGCGCTGAAACAGGCGCCGGGCAGAACAGGACTCTCTACCACTGTGGCCCCGCCCGTTTATATTCCCTATCAATACCTCGAAGCAACGGGCTTACTTCAGAAAGGGAGCAGGGTGAGTTACAACTTCTACTTTAAGTTCAATGGCAGCAACCTGGCGCAACAACTTCCCGCGTTGGAGCCGCGTTTCGAACAGGAAGGACTTGATTTTGAAACTTCCGATTCCCGCAAAGCAGAAACGGCACGTGAGTTTAATGACCTCTCCTCATTTCTCACACTCATCAGCTTTATCGCCTTGTTGCTGGGCTGCATCGGCGTAGCCAGCTCCATCAATATTTACATCAGGGAAAAAATCACCTCAATAGCGATACTCCGTTGTCTGGGGGCCAGCGGCAAACAAACTTTCCTGATTTTCCTGCTTCAGGTTGCCGCCATTGGTCTGGCCGGAGCGCTGGCCGGTTGCGCATTGGGCACACTCGTTCAACAGGGGCTTCCTTACCTGCTGAAAGACATTCTTCCGCTGCAACTCACCCCGTCCATTTCATGGCCGGCCATCGGGAAAGGCTTGCTCACCGGACTTTTCATTGCACTGCTGTTCGGCATCATGCCTTTACTTTCCATCCGTAACATCTCACCACTTTATACCCTGCGGATTTCCAATGAAGATAAACCAGGCTGGCGCGATCCGCTGAAATGGCTCCTGTATTTACTGATCTTCCTTTTCATTACCGTGTTCACCTGGTGGCAAACAGGCAATATGGTCAGTGCATTACTCTTCACTACCGGCATCCTGGTCGCGTTCCTGCTGCTCGTAGCCCTGGCCTGGTTGCTGCGCGCCGCCGTAAAACGTTTCCTGCCCCATAAACTCGCTTATGTGTGGCGGCAAGGCTTCGCCAACCTTTATCGCCCGAATAACCAAACGCTGATCCTTGTAGTAACGATCGGACTGGGAACGGCGTTCATCGGCACACTTTACTTCGTGCAACATATCCTGGTAAACAGGGTCGCGCTTTCTTCCAGCGGCAAACAACCAAACATTGTACTTTTCGATATCCAGCCTTCCCAACGGGAAGCTATAGCCGATCTTGCAACAAACTTCCAATTGCCCGTACAACAGCAGGTACCCATCGTTACCATGCGGGTAGAAACGGTGAATGGAAGAAATGCGCTCCAGGCAAAGAGCGATACTGCTGAAGGTACGCCTGCACGGGCTTTTGAAGGTGAACTGCGGGTAACCTACCGCGATACGCTCACTGATTCGGAAAAACTACTGAAAGGGAAAATGGGCGCAAAAGTGAAAGGCCCCAACGATCCTGTGCTGGTATCTTTAGAGGACCGCTACGCGAAAAGACTACATGTATCCGTTGGCGATAGCATCACCTTTAACGTGCAGGGCATGTTGGTAAAAACGATTGTTGGCAGCATCCGCCAGGTGAACTGGCAACGGGTGCAAACCAATTTCAGGGCCATCTTCCCGCCAGGCGTACTGGAGGCGGCACCACAGTTCCATGTGCTCATCAGCCGGGTACCTTCGAGGGAAGTATCCGCTCAATTCCAGCAGGCAGTGGTGGCCAGGTTTCCAAATGTATCCATCATCGACCTGAACCTGATCCTCGAAGTACTGGATGAAGTATTGGGAAAGATAGGCTTCGTGGTCCGCTTCATGGCGGCATTCAGCATCCTCACCGGACTGATTGTACTCATCGCATCCGTATTCATCAGCAAGTACCAGCGGGTACAGGAAAGTGTGCTGCTCCGGACATTGGGTGCCAGCCGCAAACAGATCGGACAGATCACCGCGCTCGAATACTTTTTCCTCGGCGCGCTGGCAGCGGCCACGGGATTGGGACTGGCAACAGCGGCCAGTTGGGCCCTCGCGGTTTATATGTTTGAGGCGCCGTTCTCCCCTTCCATCTTCCCGCTGCTCATCATATTCTTCAGCATATCGGGTTTAACAGTACTCATTGGATGGCTGAACAGCAGAGACGTGGTGCGGAAACCACCGCTGGAAGTACTGAGAAGGGAATAATCGTAAACAACAGGTGAATATTGGTGAAGCTAAAAACACCTGCGCATCCTACTTTTCAGCATGAAAATCAGATTATGGCTGCAGATGATTTGTCTGGCAGCCTTCCTGCAAACTGTGGCGCAACCAAGAACGAAACCCATTCGTTTCCTGGTTTCCTGTGAGGCGCCGGCTAGCAAAAAATTCAGCGTTTCATTCTCATACACTGCCGATAAAGAAGAGGTTGTCGTCTTCCGAATGCCGCAATGGACGCCAGGTTACTACCAGATGATGCATTATGCAGCACAGGTGACAGGATTTAAAGCAACCAACGCTAACGGAGATACGCTACGCTGGGAAAAGCGTGCGCCGGATGCCTGGGCCATTTATACAAAGAAAAAACAGCCTTTCAAGGTTTCTTACCAGGTTAGCGGCACCAGGAATTTCGTGGCCGCAAACTACCTCGATTCCACCAAAGCATTCATCGTTCCCGCAGGGCTGTTCCTTTATCCCGAAAACCAGTTGGGGCGAAACGTGGAACTTAGCATACATCCCTTTGCAGCCTTCAAACGTATTGCTACCGGACTCGACACTGTTGCGGGTACCACCTTCACCTATAAAGCGCCGGATTTTGACGTGCTGTACGACAGCCCGATACTGATGGGCAGCGCACTGGAAGAATTGCCTTCCTTCCAGGTAAAAAATATTCCGCATTACTTTGTTGCCCACCAGGCTGGCAGCTTCGACCAACAGACCTTCATGGGCGATCTGAAAAAAATTGTGGAGGCAGCTTCAGACATCATTGGAGAAATTCCATACCCGCATTACACGTTTCTGGCCATTGGTCCGGGTGGCGGCGGGATCGAACACCTGAATTCCACCGCCATTTCGTTTTCCGGAAAAGGACTTGAAAATCCTGAAAACAGGACCAGGATGTATTCCTTCCTGGCCCATGAACACTTCCATCATTACAATGCAAAAAGAATACGCCCCATAGAACTCGGCCCTTTCAATTACAGAGATGGCAGCAAAACCAATATGCTCTGGATCGCCGAGGGCATCACGGTTTACTATGAACACCACATCCTGCGGCGTGCCGGTTTGGTGAACGACCAGCATCTTCGCGATCAACTGGCCCGCAGTATTCAGTCTTATGAAAAAAGACCCGGAAAAAAATGGCAGTCTGTGGCGGAAGCGAGCGCCCACACCTGGACCGACGGGCCTTTCGGCGGAAACCCGGACAGCACCATTTCGTACTATGAAAAAGGACCTATCCTGGCCGCCATGCTCGACCTTAAAATCAGGCACGAAACAAAAAACGAACGCACACTGGATCACCTGATGCGTGCCCTTTACACCAATTATTATAAGAAACAAAACCGTGGCTTCACCGAAGCCGAGTTCAGAAAAGAAGCGGAGCGGATCGCAGGCGTTTCGCTGGAAGAATTCTTCCAGTATATTTACACGACAGCGCCACTGGATTACAACAAATATTTCGGTTACGCCGGGTTACAGGTAATGCTACCGGAAAACAATACCGAATCCGTAGTGATTCAACCAGTCGCCCATACAAATCCATTACAGCAAAAGATCGTTCAAAGCTGGACCGGTAATCAACAGCCATAAAACGAATACGATTCATTACATGAACAACATCACTTTAACGAATATGCGCAAACGTTTTTATTGTATTCTTTCTGCCCTGTTCCTTTCCATTAGCCTGATGGCCCAACCTTCAGAACGTGTTTGGACAAAAGATGGCAGCGGCTTCTGGTCGCTTGAATTCGCAGGCTTCCAACGCACCAAATTGCCTGAAAACAAAAAAGAACTCGTGGTACCGGCCGAATGGTATAAACCAGAAGGATCCCCTGGCCCCATGCAAATAGCGAACTTCTCCTGGGACAGCAGCGAAACACAAATGCTCCTGTTCACCAACACAAGGCGCGTTTGGCGCTACAATACCCGTGGCGATTACTGGCTGCTGGATACCCGCACCAAAGCACTGAAAAAACTGGGCGGCACATTACCTTCCGCTTCCCTGATGTTCGCGAAGTTCTCTCCTGACGGGAAAAAAGTAGCTTATGTAAGCAACTATAATATTTACGTGGAAGACATTGCATCCGGAAAAATCACCCCCCTCACAAAAAACGGCAACAGAAGGAACATCTACGGCACCTTTGATTGGGTATATGAAGAAGAATTCGGTTGCAGAGATGGCTTCCGGTGGAGCCCTGACGGTACAACCATTGCCTTCTGGCACTCCGATGCGGAAGGTACGCGCGATTTCCTGATGATCAACAATACAGATTCCATCTACTCCTATACCATCCCTGTTGAATACCCGAAAACAGGAGAATCACCTTCAGCCGTTAAAGCCGGCGTGGTTTCCGTTGCCAGCGGAAACATTACCTGGATCCAGTTGCCAGGCCATCCCCGTGAACATTACCTGCCCCGCATGGAGTGGATTCCCGGCACACAACAACTTATCCTTCAGCAACTGAACCGGAAGCAACAGGAAAGTATTTTGTACACCGCCGATGCTGGGAACGGTACCACCAGAATTATTCATAAAGAAACCGATAATGCCTGGGTAGACGTGAAGTCCACCTGGGGCGGCAACATCGCCGGATGGGACTGGCTGAACAACGGAAAAGAATTTGTTTGGGTAAGCGAGAAAGATGGCTGGCGCCATGCCTGGAGAATGGGCCTTGACGGGAAAAAAGAATTACTCCTCACCAAAGGCGCTTACGACCTGGACAACATCATCCGCATCGATGAAAAAAACAACAGGCTCTATTTTACCGCATCGCCAGAAAACGCGACACAAAAGTACCTCTATGTTTGTCCGCTCGATGGAAAAGGAAATGCGAAAAGACTTACGCCAGCTCAACTAGCAGGCACGAACAGTTATGATATTGCACCGAACGGCGCATTCGCCTTCCACCGCTTTTCGAGCCATCAGGGCATGATACCACCGGAATGGATCGCATTGCCTTCGCACCAGACGCTTTCCGGCAAAAACCAGGAAGAGGCTTTCGCCGCAGCCCGTTCCAAAACCAGTCCTACAAAGTTTTTCCAGGTCACCACTGAAGACGGCGTCACGCTTGATGGCTGGATGGTGCTGCCGGCCAATTTCGATTCCACATTAAAATACCCGGTCGTGTTTCATGTGTATGGCGAACCCGCCGCCACTACGGTAAACGACCAACTGGGCGCAGGTTCCAACCGTTTGTACAAAGGCAACATGAGCGCTGACGGGTATATTTATATATCACTGGATAACCGTGGCACCCCGGCGCCCAAAGGGCGCGAATGGCGGAAAAGCATTTACCGGAAAGTAGGTATTATCAATACGCGCGACCAGGCCATGGCTGCAAAACAAATTATTAAATGGTCCTTCGTGGATCCCACGCGGATCGCCGTATGGGGCTGGAGCGGCGGTGGTTCCATGACCCTCAACCTGTTGTTTCGTTACCCTGAAATTTACAGCACCGGTATTGCCATCGCAGCAGTGGCCAATCAACTGACCTACGATAATATTTACCAGGAAAGATACATGGGACTGCCACAGGAAAACCGCGCCGATTTCCTGGAAGGATCGCCGGTTACTTATGCTAAAAACCTGAAAGGCAACCTGCTGTACATTCACGGTACCGGGGACGATAACGTGCATTACCAGAATGCGGAACTGCTGATCAATGAACTCATCAAACACAACAAACAATTCAGCCTCATGAGTTATCCCAACCGTTCGCACAGCATCAGCGAGGGGGAAGGTACCAACGAACACCTGCGCACACTGTACACGGAATACCTTAAAAAGCACTGTCCTCCGGGCGGCAGGAAATAAGTTCATATAATAAAAAAACGTTAAACAGTTTGGCGTTCTGAAAAAAGTCCTACATTTGCCTAACACTGTTAGAAAAAAACACAATGGGCATTTCAGAACGTAAACTCAGGCAAAAGCAGGAACTCCGCCAGAACATACTGGTGGAAGCACGCCGGCTGATGAAGGAGGAAGGCTGCGCAGCCATTTCCATCCGGAAGATAGCCGATGCCATTGAGTACAGTGCCCCTGTGGTGTACGAACATTTCGAGAACAAAGATGCCCTGCTGAAAGAATTTGTGAAAGAAGGATTCGGAATGCTGGCGGAATATGTGGGGAAGGCCGCGAATGAAATGCAATACCCATCGGCGCAACTGGAGGCCATTGGTCATGCTTACTGGAACTTCGCTTTTGAGCACAAAGAGCATTATCAACTGATGTTTGGCCTGGGGATGCCTTCCTGTGAAACAGTGCGGGAAGTAGAAGAAGTGAAACGTTTTACCGATGTGCTTTACAAGCCCCTTACCACCATTCTGGAGCAACATGGCAAGAAGGAAAATACGTTCCTGAAACTGCACTCCTACTGGTCGATGTTGCACGGCCTGGTTTCCATTAACCTGATGACAAATGATGCTTCCGAAAAGGAAATGAATAAACTGGTATTGAAAGACATGATCTCCGTTTTTATAAAGGGACTGGGAGGCTGACTTTGTGGTCACTTTTTTTTTGGCCCAGAAATTAACACCGTTAGAAATTATACATTAAAAATAAATATTAACACTATCAACAATGAGTATTCTGAACGCACTGCAATGGCGTTATGCCACCAAAAGAATGAACGGCCAGGCTGTTCCTGAAGAAAAAGTAAATGCTATTCTGGAAGCAACGAGATTGAGCCCGTCCTCACTCGGGCTTCAGCCTTATACGATCCTGGTAATTACAGATCCCGAGTTAAAAAAGAAAATTCAGCCCATCGCTTACAACCAGCCGCAGATTGTGGAATCCTCTCACCTGCTGGTATTTGCCGCATGGGAAACAATAGCCGATTTCCAGGTGGATGCCTATATCGGACAGATTGCAGCAGAAAGAGGGCTTGCTTTAGAAGCATTGGATGGATTTAAGTCGATGATCACAGGCGCTACTTCCGGCAAAGACCCTGAACAAAGTTTTCAATGGAACGCACGACAGGCTTACATCGCATTCGGAACTGCCATCGTGGCCGCTGCCGAACAAGGCGTTGACGCGACACCCATGGAAGGTTTCAACGGGCCAGAGTTGGATGCGTTGCTGGGCTTGAAAGAAAAAGGATTGCGGTCGGTTACATTGCTGCCGCTGGGTTACAGGGATGCAGCTCAGGATGCGTTGGCTTCGGCACCTAAGGTGCGGCGGAAGCGGGAGGAGTTGTTTGTGGAGTTGTAGTTTTTTTCACGCGTTTTTTTCGTGTCACGCAAAGACGCAAGGAAGCAAAGACGCTAAGAGCGGCTGAGGCGCAGCAGGCTACGGGATATTTTCTCGCGACGGCGTGCTGCTTCGTTCCTTGCAGACGCAACGTACCTTGGTTGATTGGGAAGCGGTTTTTTGTGGTGTTTTTTCTTGCAATTGCTTAGTACCTGGTAACGCAGCGGATGATGCTGTTGTATTGCTGAACTTTAAATAAGAAAGCGGGGGAGATCAGATGATCGTCCCCCGCTTTCAGTTTAAGTACATTTGAGCATAACGATGCACAGTTGAATGGTAAAAGTGCAGTACATAACTACTTCAACTGGCTCATCTGCTTAATCATTCAGGATGCCCGGGCCAGTTCGATCATGGCCGCAAGGTGTTCGGCTGCCATGGCATCGGTTTCCGTGTATTTGTTACCCCCGATAGACTGGAAACGGATATTACCTTCTCTATCAATAACGATCTTTGTAGGAATACCTTTAATGCCGTAAGAAGTAGCTACCGCCGATTGTTTTGTTGTGGTATCCCTGAGGTCGAAGAGCACTTTAAAATCATAGTTATTAGATTGCAGATACGACATCGCTTCCGGCACCGGATTTTCTTCCCGGTTGAAACAATGGATGAACAGAAATACAACATCGGGATTGTTCTTATACCTGTCCTGCACTGTCTTCATGGTTGGGAAGGATGCTTTACAGGGTGCGCACCAGGTAGCCCAGAAATCAAGCACAACGGTCTTTCCTTTCAGCGAAGCGAGTGAAACGGTATTACCCGCATCATCTTTCAAGGCCCAGGAAGGTGAAACTTTATCAATCATTTCGGATTTAACGGCCGCTCTTACATGGGTTTGCCAGGCGCTTACGGTGGAATCTTTAAACACATCAAACCCTTTTACTGAACCCTTCAGCGCTACATACGCCTTTTTAAACAATGTATCCGTTACGTACGGCGTGGCCCTTCCCGCAATAATCATGTTTGTGATATGCGCAACGGCCTCCTCTTTGCGACCAGATCCTGTAATGGCTTCGGCATAGAGTGCCTGCATGGCAGGAGGAAAAGGGCTGGTTCCTACGATTGGTTTCAGGATAGTGTACGCTTTCTCAAAAGATTTATTGTCAATCAGCAATGCCGCATATCCCATGCAAAAGCTCTCGTAAATAGTGCGGTAATTTGTTTCGGACTTCAAAGCTGCGAGGGTATCGTAGCGCAAAGCAGCAAACTGAAGCATACTTTTCAGATGCCCTTTAGCCGCTAAACCACGCATAGCATCAACCACAGTCGTTGATTTCAAATTAAGATTACTGATGGCATACACCGAGGCAAAAGCCGCCTCTTTTTTACCTTCGGCAGCTTGCTTTAAGGCCTGATTACGCAATGCCATATCTTCTTCACTGAAATACTGGGCCCGTGCGGAACTCATTGCCCCCATGAGCAACAGTGCCGGAATCAATAATTGTTTCAACATGTCTTATTATTTTTTAGTTTGCTTTCAACCCCATATCGGCAATCTTTCCAAAACCACCGAACTTTTTCACACCTGCTGCGTTCATTTGTCCGCTTACTTCATTCACGGGAACAACATACACAAACCCTTCGCGGGTATCCGGGTTCCAGGTGGCCACGAACATGAGCTGGCTGTTGCGCGTGGTAGCCGCAGTATATCCGCTGCCAACGGCTTTGAACAACTTCATAGCTGTAATCTGTTCGTTGTTGCCAAATCCATCGAAGGCCATCGTTGCGGAATTGGTAAGCGTGGAAGTGCGGTAAATAGCCTTTTCATTGGCATAGAATGCGACGGGTCCCCTGCTGCTGACGGCAAAAAACCTGGCATCCGCGGTTCCTGGTGATCCCGATAAATCAACCACAGCAACAGAAGGATTCCGGGGAGTAGCCTGCTGCCCGGCGAAGTTGATCGTATAAAGGTAGAGGCCCGTTCCTGAAGGATCCCTGAAGTACGCATAACGATAATTACTGAACCCATTTTGCTGAAACAGCATCTCCTTCCCAATATTGGACAGGTCGAACAATGCCGTGCCGGCATTCGCAGGCAGAAACTCTGATACAAAAGGCCCGGATGAGGACATGATCAGAAAACGCCTGTTCTTCTGGTCGTAAAAATTATAATCAGTATTGGTGAACGAGGCATCGTTTACTTCGTACCCCTTATTCGGTTCCACAGCAGGACCTGTAAAGAATGGAGAAAGCAGAAAAGTACTGTAAATGCTTTTTTCATTTGCCAGAAGCCCCAGTTCTCCCTCAAAGCCATCGGGTTTAATTACATTGGGTTTGGTGAGGAACATGCCGCGGTAATCTGTCAGATAATCCAGGCTCACATAATCCATCATTGCACCACCGGTAGTGGTGATCGCGTACACCACATAAGCGCCGAAACCCTCTCCTGCAAACCACATGCGGCCAGACTGCTGGATTTTTAAAGGAAGTCCGGTCAGCTTTCTTTTGTTGATCGTTTGAAACGCGTCCAGCAATACCGTGTCTTTTGCCAAACCTGCAATTATATCTGACGTGCGTACCATTCCTATTTCGCTGCCCCCGTCTTTTTCATAAATGACCATCCAGCCATAAGGATAAGGTGACCTTACAACTACTGAATATTGCATCAATGCTTTTACCCCGTTAACGGTATCGGTCACCTGAAGTTCCAGGTAATAATTTCCGGGCGCCTTATCGATGGTGCCTGAAAAATTCTTTTGACGACTCAGCGTATCGGCAACCATATTTCCGGTTGAAGTAAGGTAGATCCGCCAGAGGTATTTTAACCTTGAAGCATCCTCTTCGTACACTATTTTAGGTTCAATGCTCAGTGGGGTAACCGCTTTCTGGACTTCGAACGCAGTGCGCATACCCACGGTATCCACCCTGAATTGTTGCTGCTGCTTATAATTGTAGTTTCCCCTGTCTTTATAGCAGGAGGCGAGCACAAGCACCATCAATGTGCACAGCGCTCCATATTTATACCTGTTTGTCATGATTATTGATTTGGGTTATGGAAAACTAACCAGGTTACCGTTCTCATCGCGCAGCGGATTACCCGGATGCGTATTGTTGTAATCCGCCACATATTCCTGCACGATAAACAGTATCTGGTAAATAACAGATGGGTGAACATTGTATGTGGTATACCCTGTTTGTTCAATAATGATCTGGTACTTTTTATCACTATAAGTACCAAAGCTGGCGCTCCAGGAAGAAGGCCGGACCAGTTTGTCGTTCCAGATAATTTTCATCACCGGAGAAAACCTGCCGTTCACCGGTCCGCGTACAAAATTTTCATTTTCCCTGATGGCCAGTGTAAGCCGTGCTGTATTGGTTTTCAGCCGGGACGTGCGTTTGAGCACGAGGGGAAATGAGGTTTGAATGCTGTTGGCAGGTATGGAAAAATCAGCCGGAAGCACATATTCGGAAGGCTCCGCCGTGGTAACCGAATCGATCACGACCACCG